>JAGOWL010000137.1 GCA_018060215.1 Pseudoxanthomonas sp. | reverse complement strand
ACGGGCCGCAGGGGGCGGTGAAGGAATAGCCCTTGATCGCCATCAGCGGCACGCGCACCCCGAGTTGGCGCAGGATCGCGGCGCTGTCGATGCCGGCACACACCACCAGGGTGCGCGCGCGGACGCTGCGCCCATCGCGTGCAACCAGTCGCCACTGCCCGGCCTCGCGCCGGGCCTGCATCAGGTCGAAGCCGAAGTTCGCCGCAGTGCCATGTTCACGCTGCAGGACATCGAGCAGTCCGTTGGCGAACCGGTGCGGATCACCCACTTCCTCCTGCGGCGAATACACCGCCCCGGTGATCCCGCGGACCTGGGCCAGGGCCGGTTCGATGGCCAGGGCCTGCGCTGGTTCCAGGTATTCCTGGACCACACCCTTCGTGCGTTTGAGCGCCATCATCTGCTCGCAGGCCTGGCGGGCGCCCGGGCTGAAGTAAAGGTGCAGCTTGCCAGCCACCCGCTGCGAGAACTCGATCGGATGGCGCTCCAGCAGCGCCTGCATGGCCTGGCGCGACTCCAGCGCCAGGGTCAGCGTGTCCACGGTATTGCGGCGCAGGCGGGCACTGTTGGCGTTGCCCAGCAGTTGCAGGCCCCAGCGCCAGATGGCCGGGTTGCCCAGCAGGGTCATGCGGAACACCGGGTCGTTGCCCAGCAGCAGCGAGGGGATCTGCTTCCACAGTGCCGGCCCGGCCATGGCGTCGGTGTAGGCGTAGCTGAGCTGGGCGCCGTTGGCCAGCGAGGCGCCCTGGGCCGGGCCGTCGGCCGCATCCAGCACCTGCACCGCGCGCCCGCGCCGCGCGGCGGCCCAGGCGGTGGCCATGCCGACCACCCCGGCGCCGAGCACGGCGATGTCGGTGGAAGTGTCGGCAGCGGCTTGGCTCGGGGGCATGGTGGGTCTGCGGTCGGGGTGGGAGCGAGGGGCTTCTGCGCTGACCGTCACAGCGGCCAGAAGTTGAGGAAGCCGGTGATGATCAGGGCATTGGTGAAGTCGATGAAGAACGCACCCACCAGCGGCGCCACCAGGAAGGCGCGTGGGGCCACGCCGTAGCGCTGCACCAGGGTGCGCATCACCGCCATCGCATTGGCGGTGGTGCCCAGCATGAAGCCGATGAAGCCGCCGCCCATCACCGCCGCATCGTAGTCGCGGCCCATCAGCCAGAACACCGGTATGGCGAACACCGCCACCAGTGCCACCTGGATGGCCAGGTTGACCATCAGCGGGATGCCCATGCCGGCCAGTTCCCACAGTTTCAGGTTCATCAGCGCCACGGCCAGGAACAGCGCCAGGCAGACGTTGCCGATCAGGTCCACGGTATGCACCGGCAGGCGCACCCAGCCGGTGAAGTCGTCCAGGTTGCGGACCAGGGCGCCGACCAGCATCGCGCCGATGTAGGCCGGCAGGGTCAGGCCGATCGCGTCGAAGCCCTTGCCCAGGTAGGCGCCGGCCCACATCGCCAGCAGGATCACCACCAGCGCCTTGAGCGAGTGGAACTCGCGGGCCGCGTCGGTCTCGGCATGGGTCAGCCGGCCGCTGACCTCATCGGCGATCGGCGTGGCCACCGATCGCCCGGCATTGGGATTGCTCACCTTGAACCGCTCGATCAGCCAGGTGACCACCGGGCCGCCGATCAGGCCGCCGCAGACGATGCCGGCCATCGCCGCGGTCACCGCGATCGACTCGGCGCCCTTCAATCCGGCCGCCTCGAACAGCGGCGCGAAGGCCAGGCCGGTGGCCGGGCCGCCGGTGAGGGTGGCCGAGCCGGCCAGCACGCCGAACATCGGATGCAGGCCGAACAGCTTGGCCACCGCGATGCCCACCAGGTTCTGCAGCACCGCAAACCCGCTGGCGATGACCAGGAACACCGCCACCTGGCGGCCACTGACCTTGAGCAGGCGCAGGCTGGCATTGACGCCGATGGAGGTGAAGAAGGCGATCATCAGCGGCGATTGCAGGCTGGTGTCGAGCTTGAACAGCGGAGTGCCGCGGCTGTGCGCCCACCAGGCCAGCAAGGCCACCAGCAGGCCGCCCAGCACCGGTTCGGGCAGGTTGTAGCGGCGCAGCAGCGGGATCGCCCGGCACAGCCCGTAACCGGCGAACAGGGCCAGGCCGCCGAACGCCACGGTCTGCACGCTGTCCAGTTCGATCATCGCCCGCTCCCCCGTCGCCCAGCCGGGGATGTTCGCATGGACCGGCAGTGCAGGGTGGCGTGGTCCGCGCCTGATCCGGCCATGCTGCACTGCGGCATGCCCGGGCCGCCCGCCGGCCGGGCCAGAAGCTTAGAATCGTTCCGACTCCGCATGCCAGAACCCGTTTCGATGTCCGACCAGGAAAACTTCAAGCAGGCCGCCCTCGACTACCACCGCTTCCCGCGCCCGGGCAAGATCAAGGTGTCGCCGACCAAGGCCATGCTGACCCAGCGCGACCTGTCGCTGGCCTATTCGCCGGGCGTGGCCTACGCCTGCGAGGCGATCGTGGAAGACCCGCGCCAGGCCAGCGAGCTGACCGCCCGCGGCAATCTGGTGGCGGTGGTCAGCAACGGCACCGCGGTGCTGGGGCTGGGCAACATCGGCCCGCTGGCCGGCAAGCCGGTGATGGAAGGCAAGGGCGTGCTGTTCAAGAAGTTCGCCGGCATCGATGTGTTCGACATCGAGATCGCCGAGAACGACCCGGACAAGCTGGTGGACATCATCGCCTCGCTGGAGCCGACCTTCGGCGGCATCAACCTGGAGGACATCAAGGCCCCGGAGTGCTTCATCGTCGAGCGCAAGCTGCGCGAGCGGATGAACATCCCGGTGTTCCATGACGACCAGCACGGCACCGCGATCATCGTCGGCGCGGCGGTGGTCAACGCGCTGCAGGTGGTGGGCAAGAAGATCGAGGAGGTGAAGCTGGCCACCACCGGCATGGGCGCGGCCGGGGTGTCGTGCGTGGACATGCTGGTGTCGCTGGGCCTGCGCAAGGAGAACGTGACCGCCTTCGACCGCGGCGGCGTGATCCACAGTGGCCGCACCGACCTGGACCCGGACAAGCAGCGCTATGCGCGCGACACCGATGCGCGCAGCCTGGAGGAAATCGTGTCCGGGGCCGACATCTTCCTGGGCCTGTCGGCCGGCGGGGTGCTCAAGCCGGAGATGGTGGCCACCATGGCGCCCAACCCGATCATCCTGGCCCTGGCCAACCCGTACCCGGAGATCCTGCCGGAGGAGGCCAAGGCCGTGCGTCCTGACGCGATCATCGCCACCGGCCGCTCGGACTATCCCAACCAGGTCAACAACGCCCTGTGCTTCCCCTACCTGTTCCGCGGCGCGCTGGACGTGGGTGCTACCGGGATCAACGAGGCGATGAAGGTGGCCTGCGTGCACGCCATCGCCAACCTGGCCCGGCGCGAGGCTTCCGACCTGGGCACGGCCTATGGTGACAATGCCCCCAGCTTCGGCCGCGAGTACCTGATCCCGCGCCCGTTCGACCCGCGCCTGCTGGTGGAACTATCCAGCGCCGTGGCGCAGGCGGCGATGGACTCGGGCGTGGCCGAACGTCCGCTCGCGGACATGGGTGCCTACCGCGACCGGCTCAGCCAGTTCGTCTACCGCACCAGCCTGATGATGAAGCCCATCCACGACCGCGCCCGCGCCGACCGCAAGCGCGTGGCCTACGCCGAAGGCGAGGAAGAGGTGGTGCTGCGGGCGGTGCAGACAGTGATCGACGAAGGCGTGGCCTTCCCGATCCTGATCGGGCGGCCGGATGTGATCGAAGCCCGGATCGAGCGCCTGGGCCTGCGCATGAAGGCCGGCGTCGACTTCGAGATCACCAACCAGAACGACGACCCGCGCTACCAGGACTACTGGCAGCACTACCATGCAGCCACGGCGCGCCGCGGCGTCACCCCTTCGGCGGCCAAGACGCTGCTGCGCTCGCGCACCACCCTGATCGGCTCGGTGATGGTCGCCCGCGGGGAGGCCGACGCGCTGTTGACCGGCGTGGTCGGCCGCTTCCACAAGAAGCTGGGCTACGTGCGCAGCCTGATCGGGCTGGACCCGGGCGTGCAGTCGACCTCGGCCATGACCGGGGTGATCAACAACCAGGGCGTGTGGTTCTTCCTGGATACCCACGTGCAGGACGAGCCGACTGCCGAGCAGATCGCCGAGGCCACCCTGCAGGCGTCCTACCGCCTGAAGCTGTTCGGGATCGAGCCCTGCGTGGCCCTGCTGTCGCACTCCAACTTCGGCAGCCACGAGACGCCCGGGTCGGTGAAGATGCGCAAGGTGCGCGAACTGCTGCTCAAGCGCGTGCCGAAGTTGAACGTGGACGGCGAGATGCAGGGCGACACCGCCTGGGACGAGGCGCTGCGCCACCAGCTGATGCCCAACAGCACGCTCAAGGGCCGCGCCAACCTGTTCGTGCTGCCGAACCTGGACGCGGCCAACATCGCCTACAACATGGTCCGCGTGGTCACCGAAGGCGTGGCCATCGGCCCGATCCTGATGGGCCTGAGCAAGCCGGTCCACATCCTCACCACCAGCGCCACCCCGCGCCGGATCCTGAACATGACCGCCATCGCCGCGGTGGATGCCCAGATCCGCGAGCAGATGGAGGGTGGGAAGAGGGGGTGAGGATCAGGCGAAGGTCCTGCGATGGGAATATTCTGATCCGGACTCGACAGGTTCTCTGATTGAATCCAGAAGCGATGCCAGCGAACCTGTTCTCGGCGAAAGTGTGAAGCGCTGGGACAACCCCGGCTCCGCGACGCAGGGATAGCGTCATTGAAAAGGAGAAGGACATGCGAGAGCTTGAATTGGTTGAAATCGGTGATGTGAGTGGTGGGCCTGGCCCGCTCGTACCCGTTCTGGTTGTTGTCGGGGTTCTGGGGGCGGCAGCAATTGGAGCAGTGTATTTCGCAATTGCGAAGGACTGTTCCGCTTCTGCTTCCATCACCGATGAGGGTGTGAAAGTCGAGGTTGACTGCAAGAAGTAGCGAGCAATCCAATGAAAGCATGGCGGCCAGCGTGTCGCCATGCTGTTGAGGGTCAAGCGATGTTCAGTCGATGGCTTTGGTGGTGTGCGGCAGGGCTTCTCCTGATCGAACTTGGGTTGCGCATGGCTGCCCGATATGCACTGAACGATGGCGAGACTTTTCATGTCATTGGATCGCTGTATCTCACGAACGCAACCAATGCCAAGGACGTCATGATCTTTGGGTGGAGTGCGTTGACCTGGCTGTTTATCGGCACCGCACTGATCTTGATGTTCTATGTGCCCTTCGTCCTGGTTGGCCGTATGGTTTCAGGGATGAGGACATGCGCATCCATAAGCGTTGGAATATCTGCCGTGACGTTCATGCTTGTGGTGGCTGTTGCCAATATCATCGAGAAGGTTCTCATTGGTGGCGTAACCGACTATCTGGCCTGGATCGATTTGCCAAGCGGTTCTGCACGGGTTTTCAACCTTGGCGATGTGGTTCTACTGTCGGCACTGGCTGCGATGAGTCTGGCATACGTCTGGATGATCATTTCAGTAATCAGGAGTTCGGCGTCCAGCTTGCATCTGTCCAGCTAGCGTCTTCACTGTCTCGATGAGTCGGTCGCGGAGTTTCTTCCGGGGTTGAAGTTCTGCTCGAGCCACGCAGGAGATAACGCAAAGCCCAAGATCAGAAAGCTGGACATGATGATCGCCGGTGTTTTCCTGGCGTTCCTCTTCACCTGGCACTACCGGGCAGACTTCATCGAAAGCTGGCGCGCGGCGGTGGCTGCCAACGAGGCGCTGGCGAAAGAGTGTCGATAGCCGTCGCTGGCGGGTGTGGCGGCGTGGGTGGCGGC
>JAGOWL010000136.1 GCA_018060215.1 Pseudoxanthomonas sp. | reverse complement strand
CCCCAACGCTTGAGACTGGCCCTTCCCCTGCTGATCGCCGCGCCGCACCTGCTGTGGCCCGCCCGTGCGCAGGCTCAAGACAAATGGCCTTCCGCGCCTGTCCGCATGGTGGTGCCGTTTCCGCCGGGTGGCTCATCGGACATGCTGGGTCGCCTGATCGCGGAGAAGGTCGGCGCGCTGCTGAAGGCCAACATCTTTGTCGAGAACAAGCCCGGTGGCACGACCCAGATCGGCAGCGAATTCGTCGCCAACGCAGCGCCCGACGGCAACACGCTGCTGCTGGCTTCGGCCACCAGCTTCACCGCCCTGCCCAATCTGCGCAAGCTGAACTACGGCATCGACAGCTTCGAGATCGCCGGCGGCGTGGCCGACTACATCGCCGTGATGGCGGTACGCAAGACCTTGCCCGTCAAGACCGTGCGCGAGTTCATCGAACACGCCAAACAAAATCCGGGCAAGCTGTCGTTCGGATCGGCCGGCGAGGCCTCGGCCGGTCACATCTACGGCCTGACGCTGGCGCGCGACACCGGCATCCAGGTGCTGCACGTGCCCTTCCGCGGCTCCGCGGCGGCAGTCAACGCCCTGGTGGCGGGCGACATCGACTTCATCATCGACGGCGCCATCACGCCGATGGTCAAGGCCGATCGTGTGCAGCCACTGGCCGTGCTGTACCGCAAGCGCCATCCGGAGCTGCCGAACGTGCCGACCTTGAAGGAAGCCGGGTTCGAGATCACCTCGACGCGCGGCTCCGGCTGGGGCGTGCTGGCTCCCAAGGGCACGCCCGCGCCGATCATGGCGCGCCTGTCCGACGCGGTTCACCAGGTGCTGGACCAGCAGGACGTGAAGGACGCCCTGGCGCGCGCCAACTCGGTGGCTTCCTGGCAGGCACCGGATGAGTACCGCCGCAGCCTGGAGGCAGACCGCAAGCTGTACGCGGAGCTGCTGCCGGCCATCGGCATCCGGGGCAACTGAGGAGGCGGCCGCGATGGTTGACACCACCTCTTCCGTGCAACGGCCTGCCACCCAGCCATTGCAGACGGTCCGCGACATCCTGCATCCCCGCTCGGTTGCCATCGTCGGCGCCTCCGACAGCGAACAGAAATGGGGCGGCCGCCTGCTGCGCTACATGCTGCGCCATCGGCATGATGGTCCGCTCTACCCCATCAACGCGCGCGCCAGCGAACTGATGGGCCTGCCGGCCTACCCGTCGCTACTCGATTGCCCGGGCCCGGTCGATCTGGCCATCCTGCTGGTGCCGCGCGAGCACGTGCGCGCGGCCGTGGAGGACTGCGTGGCCAAGGGCGTGGGCTGCGCCCTGTGCATCACCGCCGGTTTTGCCGAAACCGGCGACCAGGGCCGCGCCGACGAAGAAGCGCTGGTGGCCCTCGCCCGCGCCGGTGGCGTGCGGCTGATAGGCCCCAACTGCATGGGCCTGATGAACGCCCACCACAAGCTGTGCGCCACCACCGGCGTGGTGATGGGCACGCTCGACCAGCTGCCGGCCGGTGGCATCGGCATGGCCAGCCAGAGCGGCGCCCTGATGGGCGCGATGATCTCGCGCGGCGTCGACATCGGAGCCGGCTTTTCGTCCACCGTCTCCGTCGGCAACCAGGCCGACCTGGATCTGAACGATTTCTTCGAATACCTGATCGACGACCCGAAGACCGAGGTCATCACCCTCTACATGGAGGGCGTGAAGGACGCGCCGCGCTTCACCGCCCTGCTGGAGCGCGCCGCCGCCGCCGGCAAGCCGGTGTGCATCGCCAAGTCCGGCCGCAGCGAAGCCGGGGCCAAGGCCGCGGCCTCGCACACCGCCAGCCTGGCGGGCTCCTGGTCCGCTTTCGAGGCCACCTGTCGCCGCTGGGGCGTGTACCTGTTCGAAACCATCTACGACCTGCTACAAGGGGCCCTGTTGCTGCAACGCGGCAAGCGTGCCGCGTCGAACCGGGTGGCCATCTTTTCCGGCTCCGGCGGTGGCGGCGCGCTGCTGACCGACGCTCTGGAGGCACATGGTCTGAGGCTGGCCGAGCTGTCCGAGGCCACGCAACAGGCGGTCGCCGCCGTGCTGCCCGCCACGCACCGCCAGCTGCCGTTCGACTTCGGCATGCTGAACCACGCGGCAGCGCCCGACCCCCAGGTCGCCGGCGGCTCGATCGGCATCGCCCTGGACCGGGCATTGCACGACGACGGCGTCGACGCCGGCATTCTGCTGCTGACCACGCAACCCGGCCAGGAACTCGTGGTTCAGGCCGCGATGGCTGCGGCCGACCGTTCGAGCAAACCGCTGCTGTTCGTGCAGGGCGCGGGCAACCATGGCGAGATTGCCCGCCAGATGCTGCGCGCCGCAGGGCACGGCTACTTCGACAGCCCGCACGACGCGCTCAAGGTGCTGGAAGTGCTGACCACCCGCCGCGAACCGGAGCCGCCGACCGAGGTGCTGCCAGGCATCCAGGTGCCAGCCGATCTGCCAGGCGGATTCCTGACCGAGCCCGATGCGCGCCGCCTGCTGGAGGCCGCCGGCATCCCGACCACCCGCTGGCAGTTCGCAGCCGACACCGAAGCCGCGGTGCAGGCCGCGCGTGCACTGGGCGATGCCGTCGCCATCAAGGCGGTCAGCGCCCGCATCGTGCACAAGAGCGACATCGGCGGCGTGAAGCTGGGCCTGCGGGGCGACGCCGCCGTGCGCCAGGCCTGCAACGACATCGCCGCCGCCGCGCGGGCTGCGGGCGTGGAAACGCTCGACGGCTTCCTGGTCACCGAAATGTGGCGTGCCGACACCGAGCTGATCCTGGGGGTGCAGCGCGACCCCGACTTCGGCCCGCTGGTCATGGTGGGCGCCGGTGGCGTGCTGGTGGAACTGATGAAGGACGTGCAACTGGCGCCCGCCCCGCTGTCCCACGCCACGGCGCGGGCGATGCTGGGCCGGCTGCGCTGCCTGCCGCTGCTGACCGGCTATCGCGGCCGGCCGGCGGCTGACCTGGACGCCATCGCCGACACCATGGTGCGCCTGGGCGCGCTGGCGGCCGACACCAGTGCTCGCCTGAGCGAGCTGGACATCAATCCGCTGTTCATTGCCGGCGACCGCATCGCCGCCGCCGACGCACGCGCCACGCTGGCATAGACCCTTCCCTCGACACCACGCACACCACAGGACCGACCATGGCCGCAGTGCTCTATGAATCGATGAACGGCATCGCCCGTATCACCATCCACCGGCCCGAAGCCCGCAACGCCATCGACAACGAGGTGGTGCAGGGCATGCAGGCCGCCTGGCAACGCTTCGCCCAGGACGCGGACGACCGCGTGGCCGTGCTGCACGGCGCGGGCGAGCAGGCCTTCACCTCGGGCGCCGACCTGAAGGACATGCCACGCGACATCTGGTTGGCCATGCCCAACCTGTCGGTGCCCTGCGACAAGCCGATCATCGCCGCCGTCAACGGCTTTGCGGTCGGTGCCGGCGCCACCATGGTGATGCTGGCCGACATGGCGGTCGCCGACGAAGAGGCCCGCTTCATCTACCCGGAGGCGAAGATCGGCGCCTTCGCCGGCGTCATGGCAGGCTTTCCGCCCCGCATGCAGTACAAGGCCGGCCTGGAGTGGCTGATGACGGGCGACCCCATGAGCGCCCAGCGCGCCTACGAGATCGGGCTGGTCAACCGCCTGGCAGCGCGCGGTCAGGCGCTGGCCGTGGCCCTCGAAGTGGCCGGCCGGATCGCCGCCAACGCCCCGCTGGTGGTGCAGGCCATGAAGTCCATCGCCCGCCGCACCCTGCCCGCCTCACCCACCGAGCTGTACTACCCGCAGCAACGGCTGCTGCAGGGCATCGCCAACAGCGACGACCTGCGCGAAGGCGTGGCTTCGTTCAAAGAAAAGCGCCCGCCCCATTTCACCGGCCGCTGACTTCCCGCCCTCAAACCCAAAAAGGAGCCCCACCATGACATTCACACGCCGATCCCTGCACCTGATCGCGTTCGCCGCGCTGTCCAGCACCGTCGTTCCGGCGCTGGCCCAGACGGCCAAGCCCTGGCCGGAAAAACCCATCCGCTTCGTCACGCCATACCCACCGGGCGGCTCCTCGGACGTCATCACCCGCTTCATCGGCGACGGCGTCTCCAAGATCCTCGGCCAGCCCGTCATCGTCGAGAACAAGCCCGGCGCCGCCGCGACGATGGGCACCGAATACGCGTCCCGCCAGGCGCCCGATGGCTACACCTTCCTGGTGGCGCCGACGGCCGCGCTGGCACTCGCGCCCTACCTGATGAAAAACGTCAAGTACAGCCACGAGAGCTTCGATCCGGTGGCCAAGATCGCCTCGTCCTACGGCCTGGTCACCGCGCGCAAGGACGCGCCGTTCTCCGACTACAAGGGCATGCTGGCCTACGCCAAGGCCAACCCCGGCAAGCTCACCTTCGCCACCAACGGCGTGGGCTCGATCGTCCACATGACCGCCGTGCTGCTGCACAAGCATGCCGGCGTGCAGTTGACGCACATCCCGTACAAGGGCGCGGGCGAGTCGGTGATCGACCTGCTGGCCGGCCGCATCGACCTGATGTACGACCCGGCCACCGCGCCACGCGTGAAAGCCGGCGACCTCAAGGGGCTCGGCACCAGCAGCGGCATCCGCAACCCCGAGCTGCCCGATCTGCCCACCTTGAAGGAGCAAGGCTTTGGCGACGGCGGCTCGTTCAGCTGGTTCGCCATGTTCGCGCCCAAGGGCACGCCCGCCCCGATCGTCAGCAAGATGGCCGATGCGGTGCGGCAAGTGCTGGAGGCGCCGGAGGTGAAGGCCAAGCTCCAGTTGTCGGCGCTCTACCCCAATTACGAGGACCCGGCGACCTTCGCCAAATCGGTCAAGACCGACGCCGAGACGCTGCGCAACGTGATCCAGCAGGAAGGCATCAAGCTGGAGTGACAGCCGGCCGCCGCGGCCTCGGCCGCACGGCCCGGTCGCGGCTCAGCCCAGCGCTCGCCGGGCGGCGCGCACCACCGCCTTGGCATCGACACCGAAGAAGCGCCGCAACGCCGCCCGGGTGTCGCTGCGGCCGAATCCGTCGGTCCCCAGCGTCAGGTAGCGCCGCCCCTCGGGCACGAACGCACGCACGCTTTCCGGCACGGCGCACACGTAGTCGGTGGCGGCGATCACCGGGCCGCGCGTGCCAGCCAGCACCTGGGTGACCCAGGGTGTGCCCGCGGCGACATCGCCATCGAGCTGGCGCCGTTCGCACGCCATGCCGTCGCGTGCCAGCTCGCTCCAGCTGGTGACACTGAGCACGCTGGCGGCAATGCCCTGGCGCACCAGCAGCTCGGCCGCCAGGATCACCTCGGTCAGGATGGCGCCTGAGCCCATCAAGGTCACGGTCGGGGCATCTTTTGGCAGTTCGCGCCCGTCTGACATGCGCCGATAGCTACCAAATAAATAGCATCCGCGCAGCACGCCTTCCTGTGCGCCTTCCGGCAGATCGGGCTGGGCGTAGTTTTCGTTCATCAGCGTGACGTAATAGAACACGTCCTTCTGCTCGACCATCATCTCGCGCATGCCCGCATCCACGATGACGGCCATCTCGCCGGCGAACGCGGGGTCCCAGGCCTTGCAGTTGGGGATGGTGGCGGCCACCAGGTGGCTGCTGCCGTCCTGGTGCTGCAGTCCTTCGCCGCCCAGGGTGGTGCGCCCGCTGGTGGCGCCCAGCAGAAAACCGCGCGCGCGCTGGTCGGCCGCGGCCCAGATGGCGTCGCCCACGCGCTGAAAGCCGAACATGGAGTAGTAGATGTAGAACGGCAGCATGGCCAGGCCGTGCACGCTGTAACTGGTGGCCGCGGCCGTCCAGCTGGCCAGCGCCCCGGCTTCGCTGATGCCTTCTTCCAGAATCTGGCCGTCGCGCGC
>JAGOWL010000135.1 GCA_018060215.1 Pseudoxanthomonas sp. | reverse complement strand
CCTGCTTGACCACCTTGTACTCGCGGTAGCCGTACAGGGTGAAGTGATCGGCCGCCGCCCAGCGCAGGAACTCCTGCGACTCGCGCCGTACGCCGTCCTCCACCGGCATGCGGCGGGTCGCCAGGTCATCGGCCAGCACCTGCATGCGCTCGCGCATCAGGCCCCAGTCAGCGACCACCGCACGCACCTGGGCCAGCACTTCGCCCACCCGCTGCTCGATGGCGCGCATCGCCGCCGGCACCTGGCGGTCGACCTCCAGCAGCATCAGCGACTCGGCCTTGCCCTCGCCCACCGCCTGCAGCTTGCCGGCCGCGTCGCGGCTCATGCGCACCAGCGGATGGCCGAGCACGTGCACGCCCACGCCCATCTCGGCCAGGGCCATGCTCACCGAATCAACCAGGAACGGCATGTCGTCATTGACGATCTGCAGCACCGTGTACTGTGACTCCCAGCCGTCCTCCTTCAGGCTGGGGTTGAACACCCGCACGTTGGCGCTGCCGGGCTTGCGCTTGCGCGCGAATTCCAGCATGCCCACGCCGATGGCGGCCCAGGCCTGCGGCGGATGCTGCGGGTATTCGTCCTCCAGCAGGCGCCGGTAGAACTGGCCCAGGAACTCGCCCAGTTCGGCCTGGCCGGCCGCCGGCACCTGGCGGCGCGCGGCCTGGAACACAGGCTCCAGTGAAAAGCCCCCTTCGGTCAGGACCGGGTCGCCGGCGCCGGCGCGCACGGACTTGCCGGGCTTGCCCGCGTTGCGCGCGGAGGTCTTGGCCGGCGCCGGTTTGGCGGCTTTCGGGCCTTGGGTTCTGGAGGATTTCATGGACGTGGAACTCCGCACGGGTGGGATCGCGCCATTGTAGCCACCGCCCCCGGTGAATCCTTGCTGCACCACGGCAGGAACCGGCACTTCCAAATTAATGAACTGGACGGTATAGTCCAGCCCCATGCAGGCACCCCCCTCCCCATCCGCCCGTCCCGCCGATGCCGCCCGGCATCGCCAGGTGCACGAAGCGGTGCACGAACTGCTGCGCGAACACGGCGTCCAGATCAGCATGGATGCGGTGGCCGCGCGCGCCGGCTGCTCCAAGCAGACCCTGTACGCGCGCTACGGGTCCAAGCACGCCCTGATGATGCAGGTGCTCAGCGAGGACGAGCGCCATGCCACCCGCCTGTCCGGCCAGCCCGATGCCGGCAACCTGCGCGCGAGCCTGGTCGGCTTCGCGCGCGACCACCTGGCCATGCTGTCGGAGCCGGGCACCATCGGCACCGCCCGCCTGGTGACCGCCCAGGCCAGCCAATACCCGGACGAGGTGCGTGCGTTGTACGCTTCGCTGATTGCCCCGATGCAGGAGCGCGTAGCCGGTTGGCTGCAACAGGCCATGCGCCGGGGCCTGCTGCGGCATGACGATCCGCAGTTGGCAGCCGAACTGCTGCTGGGCATGATCGTCGGCCTGGATTTCGATCGGCAGCGCTTCCTGGTTCCACATCGCGACACCCGCGAGGCCCAGTCGGCCTGGGCGGATTTCGCGGTCGATGGCTTCCTGCGCGCGTTCGCGCCCCCGCCCCGTTCCTGAACACCCCAAGACCTTCCTCCGGAGCTCCCATGCGCCTCCCTCACGCCTCCCTGCTGGCCTGCGGCCTGCTCATCCTGACCGCCTGTGGCGGCGGCAACGACCCGGCCCAGACCCCGCCCCCGCCGGAAGTGGGCGTGGTCGAGGCCCAGCCGCAGACCGTGCCGCTGACCCGCGACCTGGTCGGCCGGCTCTCGCCCTACCGCAGCGCCGACGTGCGCGCCCGGGCCACCGGGGTGTTGTTGCATCGCAGCTACCAGGAAGGCAGCGACGTGCGCGAAGGCCAGGTCCTGTTCGAAATCGACCCGGCGCCGCTGCAGGCTGCCCTGGGCGTGGCCCGTGGCCAGCTGGCGCAGGCCGAGGCCACCCATGCCAATGCACGCGCCGCCGCCGACCGGGCGCGCCGCCTGGCCCCGCAGAAGTTCGTCTCGCAGAGTGACCTGGACAATGCGGTGGCCGCCGAGCGCACCGCCGCCGCCGCCCTTGAAGCGGCGCGTGCGAGCGTCCGCAGTGCACAGATCAACCTGGATTTCGCCCGGGTCACCGCGCCCATCGCCGGCCGTGCCGGCAAGCAGCAGGTCACCGAGGGCGCGCTGGTGGGCCAGGGCGAGGCCACCTTGCTGACCACGGTCGACCAGCTCGACCGGCTGTATGCGAACTTCTCGATCAGCTCGGCCGAGCTGTCGCAGCTGCGCGCCGCCGCCAACGTTTCGCTGGCCGGCACCGGCAATACCCCGGTCGAGGTGGTGCTGCCCGATGGCACGCTCCACGCCGAGGCCGGCACCCTGGACTTCGCCGACACCACCGTGGACCCGGCCACCGGCGCGGTGGCCATGCGTGCCCTGGTACCCAACCCGGGCAGCACCCTGTTCCCGGGCAGCTTCGTCACCCTCCGCGCCAAGCTGGGCGAACTGAGCGGCGCGTTCCTGGTGCCGCAGCTGGCGGTGCAGCGCGATGCCAACAGCGCTTTCGTGATGCTGGTCGGTGCCGATGGCATGGTCCAGCGCCGCAACATCACCACCAGCGCCGCCCAGGGCGACCAGTGGATCGTCACCGCCGGCCTGGCCGCCGGCGACAAGGTGATCGTCTCGGGCCTGCAGAAGGTCCGCGAAGGCGCGCCGGCCACGCCTACCCCGTGGCAGCCCGGCGGCAGCCAGCCGGCCCAGGCGCCGGCCAGCGCCCCGGCACCGGCCCAGGCTGACGCCGAAGCCGAAGCCGGCAAGACCGAGTAAGGACCGCCTCCCATGCCCAAGTTTTTCATCAACCACCCGGTCTTCGCCTGGGTCGTGGCGATCCTGATCTCGCTTTCGGGCGTGATCGCGATCCTCGACCTGGGCGTGGAGTCGTATCCCAACATCGCCCCGCCGCAGGTCATCGTCAGCGCCACCTACCCCGGTGCCAATGCCGAGACCGTGGAGCGGGCGGTGACCCAGGTCATCGAGCAGCAGCTGACCGGCATCGACAACCTGCTCTACTTCAGCTCGTCCTCCAGTGCCAGCGGAAGCGCCAGCATCACCCTGACCTTCGAGACCGGTACCGACTCGGACATCGCCCAGGTGCAGGTGCAGAACAAGGTCTCCCTGGCCACCCCGCGTCTGCCCAGCGAGGTGACCACCCAGGGCGTGGTCGTGGCCAAGGCCAACTCCGGCTTCCTCATGGTGGTCGGCCTGATCTCGGACAACCCGGCCGTAGACCGCAACGAGCTCAACAACATCAACGGCTCGCGCGTGATCGACCAGATCTCGCGCATCCCCGGCGTGGGCAACGTCCAGCAGTTTGGCGCCGAGTATGCGATGAACGTGTGGCTGGACCCGGGCAAGCTGCAGGGCTTCGGCCTGTCGGCCACCCAGGTGCTGGCCGCCATCCGCGCCCAGAACGTGCAGTTCGCCGCCGGCTCCATCGGTGCCGACCCGGCCCCGGAAGGCCAGATGTTCACCGCCACGGTGTCCACCGAAGGCCGTTTCAGCAGCCCCGACCAGTTCCAGGACATCATCCTGCGCGCCGACTCCGAAGGCACCACCGTGCGCCTGCGCGACGTGGCCCGGATCGACATCGGCCCCAGCGGCTACGGCTTCGATACCCAGTTCAACGGCAAGCCGGTGGGCGCCTTCGCCGTGCAGCTGCTGCCGGGTGCCAATGCGCTCAACGTGGCCACGGCCGTGCGCACCAAGATGGACGAACTGCAGCCCACCTTCCCGCAGGGCGTGACCTGGATGTCGCCCTTCGACAGCACCACCTTCGTCAAGATCTCGATCCAGGAAGTGGTCAAGACCCTGGTCGAGGCGATCGCGCTGGTGTTCCTGGTGATGCTGGTGTTCCTGCAGAACTTCCGCGCCACCATCATCCCCACCCTGGTCATCCCGGTCGCCCTGCTCGGCACCTTCCTGGGCATGACCATCATCGGCTTCACCATCAACCAGCTGACCCTGTTCGCGATGGTGCTGTCGATCGGCATCGTGGTGGACGACGCGATCGTGGTGATCGAGAACGTCGAACGGATCATGACCGAGGAAGGCCTGCCCCCGCGCGAGGCCACGGTCAAGGCGATGGACCAGATCACCGGCGCGGTGGTGGCCATCACCGTGGTCCTGGCGGCGGTGTTCATCCCCAGCGCGCTGCAGGGCGGTGCCGCCGGCGAGATCTACAAGCAGTTCGCCCTGACCATCGCCATCGCCATGGCCTTCTCGGCCTTCCTGGCCCTGGGCTTCACCCCGGCGCTGTGCGCGACCTTCCTCAAGCCCAGCCATGCGGTCAACTCGAACTGGGTGTTCCGCACCTTCAACAAGTACTACGACAGGATCAGCCACACCTATGTCGGCCACATCGGCAGCGCAGTCCGCCACGCGCCGCGCTGGATGGCGGTGTTCGCGGTGCTGGCGATCCTGTGCGGCTTCCTGTTCACGCGCATGCCCGGCAGCTTCCTGCCCGAGGAGGACCAGGGCTACGCGATGGCCATCGTGCAGCTGCCGCCGGGCGCGACCTTGCCGCGCACGCAGAAGGTGTTCGAAGAAATGCGCGGCCGGCTCGAACAGCTCGACGGCTACCAGAGCATGATGCAGGTGGCAGGCTTCAGCTTCGTCGGCCAGGGCGAGAACGTGGGCATGGCCTTCATCGCGCTCAAGCCCTGGGACGAACGCAAGGCCACCGCGCCGGAGTTCATCCAGCAGGCCAACGGCGCGCTGTACGGGATCAAGGACGCGCAGATCTTCGTGCTGAACCTGCCTACCGTGCAGGGCCTGGGTGCGTTTGGTGGCTTCGACATGTGGTTGCAGGACCGCAGCGGCCAGGGCCAGGCGGCCCTGACCCAGGCCCGCAACCAGCTGCTGGGCGCGGCCGGGCAGAACCCGGCCCTGGTCGGTGTCCGCCCCAACAGCCTGGAGGATGCGCCACAGCTGAAGCTGCAGGTGGACCGGGTGCAGGCGCAGTCGATGGGCCTGGAACTGAGCGACATCTACAACGCCATCAGCCTGATGCTGGCCCCGGTGTACGCCAACGATTTCTTCATGGATGGACGGATCAAGCGCGTCAACCTGCGCGCCGACGCCCCGTTCCGTACCGGTGCCGAGTCGCTGGCCAACTTCTACACCCCCAGTCCGGCCACCGGCCAGATGATCCCGCTCAACACCGTGGTCAGCTCCGAATGGGTCACCAACCCGCCTGCGCTCGAACGCTACCAGGGCTACGCGGCGGTCAACATCGTCGGTTCGCCGGCCGCCGGGCACAGTTCCGGCGAGGCGATGGGGATCATGGAGCAGATCGTGAACAACGACCTGCCGGCCGGTTTCGGCTACGACTGGAGCGGCATGTCCTACCAGGAAATCCTGGCCGGCAATACCGCCACCTTGCTGCTTGTGCTGTCGATCGTGGTGGTGTTCCTGTGCCTGGCCGCGCTGTATGAGAGCTGGTCGATCCCGGTGGCGGTGTTGCTGGTGGTGCCGCTGGGTCTGCTGGGCGCACTGGTGTTCAGCCTGATGCGTGGCCTGCCCAACGACATCTTCTTCAAGATCGGCATGATCACGATCATCGGCCTGGCGGCCAAGAACGCGATCCTGATCGTGGAGTTCGCGGTGGAGCTGCGCCAGGCCGGCAAGACCCTGCGCGATGCCACCATCGAGGCGGCGCGGCTGCGTTTCCGTCCGATCCTGATGACCTCCTTCGCGTTCATCATGGGCGTGGTGCCGATGGCCATCTCCACCGGCGCCGGCGCCAACTCGCGCCATGCCATCGGCACCGGCGTGATCGGCGGCATGCTGTTCGCCACCATCCTGGGCCTGCTGATGATCCCGGTGTTCTTCGTGGTGGTCCGCCGCATGCTCGGCGACAAGATGGACGAGCCGTCGAAGGAATGGCTTGAAAAGCAGGAGCGCGAAGGCGGCACTGCGATGCGCTGATCGCTCCACCGCTCAAGCGTCACCCCGAAAACCCCGGCCCTGCGCCGGGGTTTTCCTTG
>JAGOWL010000134.1 GCA_018060215.1 Pseudoxanthomonas sp. | reverse complement strand
GCATGCTCGGCGTGGCGATGTTGGCCGCCCTGGGCCTTTCCGGTTGCGCCACCTACGATGACGAGTTCGCAACGATCAACTCGCGCCTCAACCAGCTCGACACCCGGGTGCAGGGCGCGGCCCAGAGTGCCGAGGCCGCCAACCAGTCCGCGCAGCAGGCCAACCAGCGCCTGGATCAGATGGAAAGCCGCATCCAGCAGCTCGAAACCAAGCCCAAGCGCCAGGCACGCGGGTAGTCGCCCTTGCACCGCAGGAACCGCCCCATCGGCACCGCATGTGGCGCGCTGGCGCTGGCGCTGGCCCTGGCCAGTTCCAGCGCGTGGGGTGCCGAGGCCGCCACCGCGCAAACGGTGGCTGCCTTCGACCAGCTTCCGTCCGGTCAGGACGTGTCCGACACGGTGATCGATCTCGCCGGATGGGCTGTGGCCGCCAATGACAGCCACGGCTATCCGTTCGCGATCCTGGACAAGGCCGCCGCGCAGATCCTGGTGTTTGGTGGTGACGGCAGGCTTCGCGGCGCGGCTCCCGCGCTGTTTGGCTCGGCGGTCGGTGACCACACGGCCCCGGGCATCGCCGGCCTGGCGCTGCGGGAAATCCCGGGCCGTGATCGCACGACGCCTGCGGGTCGTTTCGTGGGCGGTTACGGCCCGTCGCTCGACGCCGGGCGCGTGCTGTGGGTGGACTACGATTCGGCGGTCTCCATCCACCCGACGGCCACCGGCGTTCCGGCCGAGCAACGCGCCGAGCGCCTGGCATCGGCTTCGCCGGACGACAACCGCATCACCCACGGCTGCATCAACGTCTCGCCCGGGTTCTACGAGCAGGTCATCCGTCCGACCTTCGAGCGTGGCGGGGTGTTCTACATCCTGCCGGACACGGCGTCGCTGGAGGAAACCTTCCCGGACTTCGTGCAAAGCCGCGCCACTTCCAAACGCAGCGGCGGAAAGCGCGCACGGTCAGCACGCCAGTGAGCGGCATACCGACGCACCGTCGCGGTGGCCTGATGAGTCGCCGCGACGATGCGGGTGCGTGGCGGCCTAGCGTTCCACCGTGCCGGTCGGGGGCGGCGGCTGCGGATCCGGGGCCGGCGGCGGCGGCGGGGGGGGCGGCGGTGGCGGGGGTGAGGTCGGCGCGGGGGCCGGCAATGGCCCGGCCTCGGGCGAGGACGGGCTGTCCTGCTGGCATCCGGCCAGGCCGGTGGCCAGTCCGACCACCAGTACGGTTCCTATCATCTTGCGCATGGCGCTTCTCCTTGGGTCCGCGGGGGATGTGTGCGCGGGGGATCAGATGAAGCCGACGGCCTTGGCGAGCTCAAGGTAGCCGGCGGTGTCGCGCAGGGGAGCCAGCAGCGGGTCAGCGTACATCAGCATGATGCCGCCGTCGCGCAGCTCCCAGGCCGCGCGCAGCGACTGCAGGGCCTGGTCGGTGTCGCCCCATTGGGCGTGGATCTGGGCGTACTGGTAGTGGCTTTTGTCGCCGTACTCGGCGACCAGTTCGGCCAGTGCAGCCTCGGCCGCGGCGCGGTCGCCGGCGCGCTGGGCCAGGATCGCCAGCCCGGGCAGGCGGCGCACGGCGCTGCGCTCGCGGGTGAACGAGGCGCGGGCATCGGCGTCGGCACCGGCCATCAACTGGGCGAAGCCCATCGATGCGTGCACCCCGGCCAGGGTCGGGTTGAGTTCGATCGCCTTGGCGTAGGCGCTGATCGCGCCGGCGTGGTCGCCGGCGTTGTGGCGGATGTCGCCCTGGGAACGGAAGGTGCGCGCGTTGAGCGGGTCGAGCGCGACCGCACGCTGGATCACTTCGCTGGCGCGCTCGTGGTCGCCCAGGTTGGAGCGGAACGTGGCGTAGCGGGCGAGGATGTCGGCATCGCCCGGCGCCAGCTCCCAGGAGCGGTCGAAGGGCTCGCGGGCTCCGCGCATGTCCAGCTGGCCGCTGGCCAGGGCGAAGCCCAGGGCGGAGTGGCCTTCGGCGAAGTCCGGTGCCAGGGTGGTCGCGGTGCGCGCCGCGTCCACCGCGACGTCATAGGCGCGCAGGCGTTCGGCGTGCCCGGCATAGAGGTTGCCGATCACCACCAGGGCGCGCGCGCGCGCGGCGTGTGCGCCGGCATAGCGCGCGTCCAGGGCGATGGCCTGTTCGAAATAGGCCAGTGCGCGGCGGTCGCTGTCCTCGTCGATCCCCGCCTCGTACAGCGCGCGCCCGTGCAGGTAGGCGTCGAAGGCGGCCACGTCGGCGGTGCCGCCGGCGGGTACGGCGCCATCGGCACCCGGGCCCTGGACCACCGCCGACAGCGCGCCGGACACGGCCGCACCGATCTCCGACTGCACCGCGAAGATGTCGGCCAGCGGCCGCTCCCAGCTGTCGGCCCAGCGGCTCATGCCGGTGGCGCCGTCGGTGAGTTCGGCGGCCACCTTGACCCGTTCGCCGGCCTTCTGCACGTTGCCGCCGAGCAGGAAGTCCACGCCCAGGGCACGGGCGGTGCTGCGCACATCGTCGTGCTCCTGGCCGGCCTTGTTGGAGGAGGTCTGCCCGGCGATCTGCAGCAAGGTGTTGCGCGAGAGCCGGGTGCGGATCTCCGAGGTCAGTCCGTCGGAAAAGTACTGCTGCTGCGGATCGCCGCTGAGGTTGGCGAACGGCAGCACTCCGATCCGGCGTCCGTTGCCGGCACCGGGACGGGGGGTTCCCTGGTCGCCGGCGCGCCACCGCCAGAGGCCGGCACCGGCGGCCACGGCCACCACGCCCACGCCGGCGGCCACCAGCAGCCGGCGCCGCGCCGGGTCCGCTCCCGATGTCGGGCTGCGTGCGGCCGCCGGCGCGGGCGGCGGCCCGTCGTGCAGGGCGGCCACCGCACGCACCAGCGCCCGCATCGGCTCGCTGTCCGGCTTGCCCAGTGCATGCGACACGTCGATGGCCTGGAACTGGCCGAAGCCCAGTGGCGGCAGGCTGCCGTCCAGCGACAGCGGTACCAGCCGCCCGGTCTCGCGCCCGCGGGTGGCTTCGTCATGCACCCAGTGCGAGTCGGTCGAGGTCCTGGACCACAGCACCACCACCGCCCGCGCCTGTTCCAGCGCCATCTCGGTGGTGCGCGAAAAACGTTCGCCGCCTTCCAGCAGGCCGTCCCACCAGACCCGGTAGCCGGCCGCTTCCAGTATCCGCACCACCGCCAGTCCGGCCTTGCGGTCGGCGCGCGAGTAGCTCAGGAACACGCTGTGCCCGGGCGCGTCGCCGCCGCCGGCCTGCTCGGGTGCCGGTACGCGGTGCATGCTCAGGCCGGAAGCGCGATCGGCTTGCCGCTGAACACGGCCTGCCAGCTTTCGATCTCGTCCACGACGATGCCGTCGATCGCGTGCGCGAGCCGGGATACGCCCTCGTAGTCGATGGCCACATCCGGCCCGGCCAGCAGCTGGCCGATCCGCACCTCCACCTGGGCCAGCTTTCCGGCGGTCACTTCGGAAATCGCGGCGAAGCGTTCGAAGTCGCCGAAGTAGCGGATGCCGGCGATGCTGGCACCCAGGGTCGGCAGGGCCACGCCCAGGAAGGCGAAGGACTTGGCGCTGGCGTGCGGCCAGGCCGGCGGCAGCAGTTGCAGCGCCGCCCCGGCGCGCATCAGCAGCCAGGTTGCGACCGCCGCCACCGCGATCTTGAACAGGAGCACGGCCAGGCGATCGAGGCGATGGCTGATGGTTTCCAGACGCTTGGCCTTGGCTTGGTGATAGGCGCGCTGGGACGCGACGTGCGGGGCGAGCAGGCCTTGCACGGCAGAACGCAGGAACCCCGGGGTGACGGCCATCCGCGGCAGGCCGTGCTCGCGCAGGGCGTGGCGGGCGGCGTACTCGGGCCAGGCGCTGCCGCTGCCGCGCGGCCAGTGGCTGGGCGGACGGGCCACGCCCACCAGCAGCAGGATCGGCGCGTGGCGCAGGTATTCGGCCACGCGCCGGGTCTGGAACCAGCGCCCATGCAGCCGGCGCCGCCCACCCTGCCAGGTGACCAGCAGGATCGCGGCCAGCAGGCCGAACTCGGCCAGGGCGAATACCCATTTGCCGTCCACGATGCCGAACGGCAGCCAGGCCACGCCGACGATCACCGCCAGCGCAGACAGCATGAAGTTGGCGACCATGCCGCTGCGGTAGCTGTCGGACAGGCGGGTGGAGATGCCATCGGCGCGCGCGAATGCCGGCAGGATGTCCTGCACCACCGCGTCGACGAATTCCCGGTCGGCGCCGGGCAGCGCGCCAGCCGCCTCGACCAGGGCCGCGCCGCTGCCGGTGGTGACCTGCGCGGGCGGTTCATAGTCCTGGACCAGCGGGCGCAACGGATGTCGGTCACCTCCGAACAGCGCTTCGACCCGTCGGTACAAAGTGCCGGCACGGGTACCGCGCGGATGCCAGGCTTCCTGCGGCCGCATCGGCCTGCCCGCGGGCGACTGCACCTGCAGGGCGTGGGCCACCACCCGCTGCAGGCGCTCGCCGTCCTGGCCAGCGTGGGCCTGCCAGCCGGCCAGGCTTTCGGTGGAGGACAGGATCGACCAGTGTTCGGGCCGGGCCGGGTCGAGCAGGAGCACCGGCGTGCCCAGTTCCAGCGCCCGCACGATGGTGTGCCCGGTGCCACCGACGCCGTCGTGGCTGCCGTTGTCCCAGACGCCGATCAGCAGGTCGGACTGTTCGATCATCACCCGTGCGGCCAGCGCGGCCTGGGCGGCGGCGGCGGCATGGAAATGGCGTGCACAGGCGGCATCGTGCGGCGATGCCAGCATGGCCTGGAACAGGGCGGTGATCGCCACGTCGCGGTCGGCCAGTTCGAACAGGCGGGCCCGTTCGCTGCAGCGGATGATGGCCTGCGCCCGCGCCTGCACCCGTGCATCGACGGCGTGGGCACCGGCCAGCAGGGCCAGGCCGTCGGCGTGGGTGTGGGGTTGCGCATTGATGGCCACGTTGAGCCGCCGGCCAAACGGCAGTGGCGCCACGATCTCCCAGCCCCGCCGCTCGGCGGCGATGGCGGCCAGCTGGTCCACGCCCGGGGCCAGCAGGCTGTGCAGGCGGGTGGGCTGGATCTGCAGGCTCGGGCTGGCGGCCCGGGTGGTGGCCAGGCCTGCTTCGATCCGGTCGATGATGCCGGCCAGTGCCGCCGCCACCGGGGCCTCATCCACCCCCGGCGTGCCACCACCGCCGCGGTGGCCGGTGATGCCGACCGCGAGCCGCACGCGCTGGCCGGTCGGCACCTGGCTCATGCGCGGGGCTGCCGGCCGGCACGGGGCACCGGTGTGGATCCTGCGATGGCTGGAGCAGGTCGTGGCCGCATCTGGCGTACCCGGTAGGCCGTCGCGTGATCGCGAGGTCGCCGCGAGCATAGCACCGCACCGGCGCGCGGCCGGCCTGGCCGATGGCCCTTCCGTGCCGCGTCGCTGCGCGATGCAGTAAGCTCGGAAACATCCTCATCATCGGTGCCCTGCCATGCGTTCGAACCCGACCCGACTGATCCTGCCGCTGGCCCTGCTCGCAAGCCTGTGCGCCTGTTCGGCCCAGGTATCCACGGATGAGGACGGCACCGAACAGGAACAGGCGCTGTCATCGGCGCAGCAGGCCGCCGAAACGGCCGCCACCCCCGCACCGGCGCCGGTTGCCGGCGTCGAGCCGCCGGTCCCGGCCTGCGATGCCAGCCAGGCCGAAGCACTGGTGGGCCAGCCCGTCAGCGACGCCCTGGCCGAGCAGGCCCGCGAAGATGCCGGTGCCGAGCGCGTGCGGGTGCTCACGCCCGGGCAGATGGTGACCATGGACTTCGACGAGGAACGCCTGAACATCGAGGTCGATGCGGCCGGCACCATCACCGCGCTGCGCTGCGGTTGAGCGTCGTTCCAGCGGTGCCGCGCACCGCTTGCGGCACTGCAACATCTGTGTTCTAGTCGGGCTTCCGGCGACATTCTGGTCGCGCAGGTTTCGCGAGAAACCATGTGCGGTGTCGCCCTCCCCCGCGTTCGGGAATCGGCAGCCCGCACGCCCGATCTTCGAGACGCAGATGGCCCCCCGCAACCGCCACGGGCTCCACG
>JAGOWL010000133.1 GCA_018060215.1 Pseudoxanthomonas sp. | reverse complement strand
GCCGTCGAATTCCACATAGCCGGCATCCAGCAGCATCGAGCGGGCGGTGTCGATGCTGTCGTAGGCGTGCAGGTTGCCGTCGTGGTCCAGCACCTCGGCGGTGCCGGACTCGCGTTCACGCAACAAGGCCCAGTGCAGGGTGTGGCCGAGCATGGCGATCCACCAGCTCGATGGGGCCTGGGTCGGGTCGCCGTGGCGCTGCGGGGAGTCGTTGCCTGTGTTCATGCCAGTACCTCGGCGACCAGCCAGAGCAGGCCCGCCATGGACAGGCCGAAGATCACGGTCAACAGCGCGATCCGCGCCGGCGTGGCCAGCCCGCTGAGTGAAGGGTCGGCAATGCCGCGGTAGCCGCCAGTAATCAACCAGCGCAGCGCGGCCGGGTTGCTGAACGCGCCGGGGCCGAAGTCGGCGCGGCTTCCGGCGTGGCGGTCACGCACGTGGACCAGGGTCAGCGGCCAGAAGATCACGAACGCGGTGCTGCCGGCGATGGCCACGCCAACGAAGCACAGGGCGAAGAACAGCAGCATCAGAATTCAGCCGAGCCCGGCGCGCGCGGGTAGGCGATCGCGTCGCGGATGTTGGACAGGCCGCACACATAGACCACCAGCCGCTCGAAGCCCAGGCCGAAGCCGGCATGCGGTACGCCGCCGTAGCGGCGGAAGTCCCGGTACCACTGGTAGTGTTCCGGATCCAGCCCGAACTGGGCCATGCGCGCGTCCAGCACGTCCAGCCGCTCCTCGCGCTGGGCGCCGCCGATGATTTCGCCGATGCCCGGCGCCAGCACGTCCATCGCCGCCACGGTGCGGCCGTCGTCGTTCAGGCGCATGTAGAAGGCCTTGATGTGCTCGGGGTAGTTCATCACCACCACCGGGCGGCCGACGTGTTCCTCGGTCAGCCAGCGCTCGTGCTCGGTCTGCAGGTCCAGGCCCCATTCGACCGGGAACTCGAACTTCCTGCCGGCCTTCTGCAGCAGGGCGATGGCGTCGGAGTAGTCGATCCGCTCGAACGGCGCCTGGATGAACGCCTCCAGCCGGCTGATCGCGTCCTTCTGCACCCGCTCGGCGATGAAGGCCATGTCGTCACCGCGCTCGGCCAGCACGGCGGCGAACAGGTACTTGAGGAAGTCCTCGGCCAGGTCGGCGTTGGCGGCCAGGTCGGCGAAGGCGACTTCCGGCTCGATCATCCAGAACTCGGCCAGGTGGCGGGTGGTGTTGGAGTTCTCGGCGCGGAAGGTCGGGCCGAAGGTGTAGACCTTGCTCAGCGCCAGCGCGTAGCCCTCGACGTTGAGCTGGCCGGACACGGTCAGGAAGGTCTCCTTGCCGAAGAAGTCGCGGGAAAAGTCCACCGCGCCGTCCTTGCCGCGCGGCAGGTTGGCCAGGTCCAGGGTCGAGACCCGGAACATCTGCCCGGCGCCCTCGGCGTCGGAGGTGGTGATGATCGGGGTGCTGATCCAGTAGAAGCCGCGTTCGTGGAAGAACCGGTGCACCGCCTGGGCCAGGCAGTGGCGGATGCGGGTGACCGCACCGAACAGGTTGGTGCGCGGGCGCAGGTGGGCGAATTCGCGCAGGTATTCCAGCGAGTGCTGCTTGGGCTGCATCGGGTAGGTCAGTGGGTCTTCGACCCAGCCGACCACCTCGATGGCCGACGCCTGGATCTCGAAGCTCTGGCCCTGGCCCTGGGAGGCCACCAGGGTGCCGGTGGCGATCACCGAACAACCGGCGGTGAGGTGCTTCACCTCCGACTCGTAGTTGGGCAGGGTGGAGGGGGCCACCACCTGGATCGGGGCAAAGCAGGAACCGTCGCTGACATTGACGAAGCTCAGCCCGGCCTTGGAGTCGCGCCGGGTGCGCACCCATCCGCGGACGGTGACCGGCTCGCCGGCCGGCAGTTTGCCCGCGAGTGCATGTTCGACGCTGACCACCGTCATGGCTTGAATCCTTCCGGCCTGGGCCCGATATCGTGGAGACGCGAAAGTGTAGCGGCTGCGGCCATGCCAGGGCGAGGATCGCGCCGGCGGTGCGCGGCGCCATTGCAGTGGCGTTCCTGCCCGGTCAGGGCCCGGACAGCGCCACGACCTATAATGATCCGGCAGCCCCAAGGAGTCCGTGCCCGTGGCCATCACCCTTACCCCCCCCGCGCTGGAGCGTGTGCAGCGGTTCCTGCAGCAGGATTCCGCCGCCCTGGGACTGCGCTTCGGGGTCGAGCGTTCGGGCTGTTCGGGCTGGGGCCACAAGGCCGACCTGGCCCGCGACCAGCGCGACGACGACACCGTGTTCGAGCAGGACGGCGTGCGGATCTTCGTCGACGCCCACAGCCTGCCGCTGGTGGATGGCACCGAGATCGACTTCGCCCGACAGGGCCTGGGCGAGGGCTTCGTGTTCCGCAACCCCAATGCCACCGACGGCTGCGGCTGCGGGGAGAGCTTCACCACTGCCCAGGCCTAGCGGCCCCGGCCCCGGACGTGCCCACCGGGCACCGGCCCTGCCCGGCGGCCGACTTGCGTCCAAGTGCCTGAACCTGCATAATTTCCGGCTCCCTGCGCCATCCGGTGCAGGAGACCTTGCCCCACCGCGTCCGTTCCGGTCGACGGGGGGCTGCCAGGCCCGCACGGGCCGCATCCACGAGGAAATGCAATGAGCCGCCATTACGAAGTCGTGTTCCTGGTCCACCCGGATCAGAGCGAGCAGGTGCCGGCGATGATCGAGCGTTACAAGTCGACCATCGAGAACGGCAAGGGCACCATCCACCGCCTGGAAGACTGGGGCCGCCGCCAGCTGGCCTATCCGATCCAGAACCTGGTGAAGGCCCACTACGTGCTGTTCAACGTCGAGGCCGACCAGCCCACGATCGACGAGCTGGTCGAGACCTTCCGCTTCAACGACGCGATCCTGCGCCACCTGGTCATCCGCCGCGATGGTCCGGACACCGAGCAGTCGCTGATCATGAAGAGCAAGGACGAGAAGGGCGACAAGCCCGAGCGTGGCGAGCGCCGCCGCCGTGACGAAGAAGGCGAGGGCACTGCCGCCGCCGACAACGACGGCGACAACGCCGAAGCCGCCTGATCGCCCCTAGGAGCACACCCATGTCCAAGTTCTTCCGCCGTCGCAAGTTCTGCAAGTTCACCGCCGAAGGTGTCAAGGAGATCGACTACAAGGATCTCAACACCCTGCGCCAGTACCTGACCGAGAACGGCAAGATCGTTCCCAGCCGCGTCACCGGCACCAAGTCGCGCTACCAGCGCCAGCTGTCGACCGCGATCAAGCGCGCCCGTTTCCTGGCCCTGATCCCGTACACCGACAACCACGACGTCTGATCCGAGTCCCTCGGAAGAGCCCGCACATCCCTGTGCGGGTGTTCAACCACGTCCGATCCGGACAGCAATCGTTGCGGCGCCCGGGCCTGCCCCGGCGGCGCCGCTAACGGATAAAGGAGCAATACGATGGAACTGATCCTTCTGCAGAAGGTCACCAACCTGGGTGGCCTGGGTGACAAGGTCACCGTCAAGCCGGGCTACGGCCGCAACTTCCTGGTGCCGCAGGGCAAGGCTGTGCCGGCCACCGCCGCCAACCTGGCCGAGTTCGAGGCCAGGCGCGCCGAGTACGAGGCCAAGGCCAAGGCCATCCTGGACGGCGCCAGCGGCCGTCTGGCCCAGCTGGAAGGCGCCAGCGTGACCGTGCCGGCCAACGCCTCCACCGAGGGCAAGCTGTACGGTTCGGTCGGCCCGCGCGATATCGCCGAGGCCTTCACCGCCGCCGGACTGCCGCTGGAGAAGAGCGAAGTGGTGATGGGCGAAGGCCCGATCCGGCACGTCGGCGAATTCGACGTGCTGGTCCACCTGCACGCCGACGTCCAGACCACGGTCAAGGTCGTGGTGGTGCCGGAAGCCTGATCGGGTTTGCCCCGGCAGCGCGGTACCTGGAAGGGCGCCTCGGGGCGCCCTTCCTTGTTTGGCGCCTTGTCCCGCCTGGATCGCAGGCTTCCGGGCCGGGCGGGTACCGCCGTCGCAGCCGGTGAGATGCACCGGTTATACACAGCTTGTGCAGAGAGATGTCTGCAACCCCCTGGGCACGGAGGCGGCTACGATGGTCGACCCGGTTCCAGTCCCCGGTGCCGCCGTCACCGACCCGTATCCCCGGCCGCTCCGGTCGCCGGCTTGCCAGGAGTTCGACCCCCGATGTCCGCCCGTCCCGGCTTCCGCAACGACCGCAGCGATGCCCGCATCGAACAACTGCGCGTGCCGCCGCATTCGACGGAGGCCGAACAGGCCGTACTCGGCGGCCTGATGCTGGCGCCGGAGTCGTATGACTCCGTCGGCGACGTGCTGGTCGAGAACGATTTCTACCGGCGCGATCACCAGCTGATCTACCGCGCCATCCGCGAGCTGGCCGAAAAGAGCCGGCCGTTCGATGCGGTGACCCTGGGCGAGTGGTTCGATTCGCAGGGCTATGCCGAGCAGATCGGCGACGGCGCCTATCTGGTCGAGCTGGCCACCACCACGCCCTCGGCGGCCAATATCCGCGCCTACGCCGAGATCGTGCGCGACAAGGCTGTGCTGCGCCAGCTGATCGAGGTCGGCACCGGGATCGTCAACGACGGCTTCCAGCCCGAGGGGCGCGACAGCGCGGCGCTGCTGGCGAAGGCCGAGCAGGAAGTGTTCGCCATCGCCGAGGCCGGCTCGCTCGGGCGCCAGGACTTCACGCCGGTCAAGCGCGCCCTGCAGGAGGCCTTCGACGTCCTGCAGACCCGCTACAACAACGGCGGCGGCGTCACCGGCATGGCCACCGGCTACACCGAGTTCGACGAGATGACCGCCGGCCTGCAGCCTACCGACCTGATCATCCTGGCCGCGCGCCCGGCGATGGGCAAGACCACCCTGGCCCTGAACATGGCCGAGTACGGGGCGCTCAAGTCGAAGAAGGCGGTGGCGGTGTTCTCGATGGAAATGTCGGCCTCGCAGCTGGCCTTGCGCCTGATCTCCTCGATGGGCCGGGTCAATGCCACCCGCCTGCGCACCGGCCAGCTCGAGGACGAGGACTGGAGCCGGGTCAGCAGCGCCATCCAGATGCTGCGCGAGGTCAAGATCTTCATCGACGACACCCCGGCACTGTCGCCGGACGTGCTGCGCTCCAAGGCGCGCCGCCTCAAGCGCGAGCACGGCCTGGGCCTGATCGTGATCGACTACCTGCAGCTGATGCAGGTGCCGGGCAACAGCGAGAACCGCGCCACCGAGATTTCCGAGATCAGCCGTTCGCTCAAGGCCCTGGCCAAGGAGTTGAACGTGCCGGTGATCGCCCTGTCCCAGCTCAACCGCTCGCTGGAAACGCGCACCGACAAGCGCCCGGTGATGGCCGACCTGCGCGAGTCCGGCGCCATCGAGCAGGACGCGGACGTGATCGTGTTCATCTACCGCGACGATTACTACAACCGCGAAAACTCGCCGGACAAGGGCCTGGCCGAGGTCATCATCGGCAAGCAGCGAAACGGCCCCACCGGCTCGGTCAAGCTCAAGTTCTTCGGCGAGTACACCCGGTTCGACAACCTCAGCCACGACACGGTCGGGGTGTTCGAGTAGAGCGGGGCGTCGCCGCCGGCCTGAACGGCTGCCGAGACGGGTGGCGGTGGCGGCCTTGTGGACGGGCGGTGTCGCCCCTACACTGGATGGTACTGGCGAGATGCTTCGCCCGCAGTTTCCGGGGGTGTCCTGGTTTCGACGGGGGTCGCGAAATCGACTGGTGCATGCCGAGGGGGCAGCTTTCCTCGTTAATCCAGCGGCAAAACTCTAGTTGCCAACGACGACAACTACGCTCTCGCCGCTTAAGGCGTAGCCCCGAACCCACTTGTGCCTGTGCTCGTGGATGTAGGGTCATCATCACAGGATCGCCGGGAGTGGTTGCCTGTCAGCGCCCGGTTAACCCAAAACAGGCTGGTCCCAGGGTGCGCTTCGCACGCCGTGCTGCCACGGGACGAGACCCAACGGTGAGCTAAGCATGTAGTACCGGAGATGGAGTGCCTTCGGACGGCGGTTCGACTCCGCCCACCTCCACCAATTGAAGCCCCAACCGGCAACGGTTGGGGTTTTTTCTT
>JAGOWL010000029.1 GCA_018060215.1 Pseudoxanthomonas sp. | reverse complement strand
TTCCTCCTTGTAGGCATCCACCGGAATGCAGGCGCAGAACACGTTCTTGTCGCCGTGCACGTTGTCCACCCGCGATACCGGCGGCCAGTACTTGTGCTGCTTCAGCGACGGCAGCGGGAAGGCGGCCAGTTCGCGCGGGTAGGCATGTTCCCACTGGCTGCCCGACACCTGCAGCGCGGTGTGCGGGGCGTGCTTGAGTGGATTGTCCTGGCGGTCCAGGCGGCCGTCCTCGATGGCGGCGATCTCCGCGCGGATCTGGATCATCGCGTCGATGAAGCGGTCCAGTTCGTGCAGCGACTCGCTCTCGGTCGGCTCGACCATCAGCGTGCCGGCCACCGGGAAGCTCAGGGTAGGGGCGTGGAAGCCGAAGTCGATCAGGCGCTTGGCGATGTCCTCGGCGCTGATGCCGCTGGTCTTCTCCAGCGGACGCACGTCCAGGATGCACTCGTGCGCGACCAGGCCGTTGCGGCCGGTGTACAGGGTCTTGTAGTGCGGGGCCAGGCGCCGGGAGATGTAGTTGGCGCTGAGCAGGGCCACTTCGCTAGCCTTGCGCAGGCCGGCCGCGCCCATCATCGCGATGTACATCCAGCTGATCGGCAGGATCGAGGCGCTGCCGTGGGTGGCGGCGGAAATCTGGCCGACGCTGCCGTCGGCCTCGCGGTGCCCGCGCGGCAGGAACGGGGCCAGGTGCGACTTCACCGCGCACGGGCCCACGCCCGGGCCGCCGCCGCCATGGGGGATGCAGAAGGTCTTGTGCAGGTTGAGGTGGGACACGTCCGAGCCCCACTTGCCGGGCCTGGCCAGGCCGACCAGGGCGTTCATGTTGGCGCCGTCGGTGTAGACCTGGCCGCCGTGGGCATGGACGATCTCGCAGATCTCCACCACGTCCTCCTCGAACACGCCATGGGTGGACGGGTAGGTGATCAGGATCGCGGCCAGGTGGGCCGAGTGCTTTTCGGCCTGGGCGCGGATGTCCTGCACGTCGACATTGCCGTTGGCGTCGCAGCGGGTCACCACCACCTTCATGCCGCACATCTGCGCGCTGGCCGGGTTGGTGCCATGCGCCGATTCCGGGATCAGGCAGACGTTGCGGTGGCCCTCGCCACGCGACCGGTGGTAGGCGCCGATCGCCAGCAGGCCGGCGTATTCGCCCTGCGCGCCGGAGTTGGGCTGGAAGCTGACCGCGTCGTAGCCGGTGATGTCGGCCAGCATCGCCTCGAGCGAGTCGATCAGCTCCTGGTAGCCGCGGGTCTGCGAGGCCGGTGCCAGCGGATGGATGTTGGCGAACTCCGGCCAGGTCACCGGGATCATCTCGGCGGTGGCGTTGAGCTTCATCGTGCACGAGCCCAGCGGGATCATCGTGCGGTCCATCGCCAGGTCCTTGTCGGCCAGCGCGCGCATGTAGCGCAGCAGCTCGTGCTCACTGTGGTGGGTGTTGAACACCGGGTGCTGCAGGAACCCGGTTTCGCGCAGCAGGGCCGCCGGCAGGGCGTCGGCGGTGGCCGCGTCGAGCGCGTCGAGCATGCTGTCGCCCAGCTCGGCGCCGAAGACCTTGGCCAGCGCGGCCAGGTCGGCGCGGGTGGTGGTCTCGTCCAGGCTGATGCCGACGCGGGTCGCGTCGATCTTGCGCAGGTTGATGCGCTGGTGGCTGGCGTACAGGTGCACCTGGTCGGCGTCCACGCCGGTGACCAGCAGGGTGTCGAAGAAGCCTTCCGACACCTGCACCCCGGCCTGGCGCAGCGCGGCGGCGAGGATCGCGGTCATCCGGTGCACGCGGCGCGCGATCCGAACCAGGCCCTCGGGCCCGTGGTAGACCGCATACATGGCCGCCATCACCGCCAGCAGCACCTGTGCGGTGCAGATGTTGGAGGTGGCCTTCTCGCGGCGGATGTGCTGCTCGCGGGTCTGCAGGGTCAGGCGGTAGGCGGGATTGCCGGCGGAATCGATCGACACCCCGATCAGGCGACCGGGCATGGAGCGCTTGTAGGCGTCGCGGCAGGCCATGAACGCCGCGTGCGGGCCGCCAAAGCCGAACGGCACGCCGAAGCGCTGGCTGTTGCCGACCACGATGTCCGCGCCCCATTCGCCCGGCGCCTTGATCAGGGTCAGCGCGAGCAGGTCGGTGGCCACGGCGACGATGCCCTGGCGCGCATGCACCGCATCGGCCAGGGCGGCGTGGTCGGCGATGGCGCCGAAGGTGTTGGGGTATTGCAGCAGCACGCCGAAGCTGTCGACGCCGGCCGCATCGGTCGCCGGGCCGACCTGCAGGTCGATGCCCAGGCCGGCCGCACGCGTGCGCACCACTTCCAGGGTCTGCGGATGCACGTCGTCGGCGACGTAGAACAGGTTGGATTTGGACCTGGACGAGCGCTTGGCCAGGGTCATGGCCTCGGCCGCGGCGCTGGCCTCGTCCAGCAGCGAGGCGTTGGCGATGTCCATGCCGGTGAGGTCGGCGCACATCTGCTGGAAATTGATCAGCGCCTCCATCCGGCCCTGGGAAATCTCCGCCTGGTAGGGCGTGTAGGCGGTGTACCAGGCCGGGTTCTCCAGGATGTTGCGCAGGATGACGTTGGGCGTGTGGGTGCCGTGGTAGCCCTGGCCGATGAAACTGCGGAAGACGTCGTTCTTGTCGGCGATGGCGCGGATCCTGGCCAGCGCCTCGACTTCGGTCAGGCTGCCGGGCAGGGCCAATCCGCCGGTGCCCTTGATGCTGGCCGGGATGATGGCTTCGGTCAGCGCGTCGAGCGAATCGTGGCCGACCACGCCCAGCATGGTGGCGATCTCGGCGTCGTTGGGGCCGATGTGGCGACCAACGAAGGCGTCGTGGTGCTCGAGTTCGCGCAGGCTGGGCTGGCGCTGGGAGGAGGCGTGCTGGGACATGGCGGCGGTCCGGACAGGGGCAGGAGGGCGCCACGCGATCGCGCGGCGGAGTGCCCCTCTGTCCTTTTGCCTGAGAGTTTGGAAGCGCACGCGGACGAGGTCGCGGCTTCGTGCCCCTTCGGCGCCGGCGCTGCCCGCGAAGGCGGCCGGTCTCTCCAGAGTGTTGTTCACGGTCGGTGGTATGGGAGCCTGAGCGATTCCGGGCGGTTGCGCCTTCGGCAGCGGGTCGCCCCGCTTCTCCCACCGCACGCGGTGTCGGGCGATTATACCTGCGGCACCGGGCCGCCGGCCGCAGCCGATGGCTTACCATGGCGGCGTATTCAGTGCCGTCCGGCCGCGACCGGCCGGACCGGGGCCACTGGTCCGGCCGGAGGGCGGGGTCCACCGAGGAAACCCATGCAGGACAACACCGCTGCCACTGCGCAGGCGCCAGACCAGGCGGCCGGGCCGGTCCCCGACGCGGTCCGGACCGCTGCCCCGGAGGCCGACGCCGGCCAGGACGGCCAGGTCGCCCGCGACCCTGGTGGCGCGCCAGCCCCGATCCCCCCGCGCCCCTCGCTGGTCGGGCGCCTGCTGGGCCTGCTGACCCGGGAGCCGGTGCTGTTCGTCAGCCTGGCCTATATCCTGGTTTCGTTCATGGGCATCTGGTCCAGCTACTGGTTCTACCGCACGCTGGGGTTGCCGATCCTGGATTACCTGCAGGGCAGCGACCTGTTCATCGCCGGCCTGCGCCGCCCCGACTACATGCTGCTGGTGGCGTTGTCGCTGGCGGTGCCGTGGGTGTCGGCCGCACCGATGCGCCTGGCCGAGCGCGATCCGGCCCGGGTCGAGCGTCTGCGCCGTTCCCGCTGGTGGGGGCCGCTGGTGTTTCCCCGGCAGGGCGGCTGGATGAGCCTGTGGGGCATGCGCAGCGAGACCATGCTCGTGTCCGGAGCCCTGATCCTGCTGTTGTGTTACCTGTACCTGTGGAACACGAAGATGGCCGAACGCGTGGTCTCCGGGGCGCCTTCCGGCCAGCAGGTGCGACTGACCCTGGCCGGCAGCGACGCGCCGCTGCCGGGGCAGGCGGGCCTGCTGGGCACCACCAGCATGTTCGTGCTGGTGTGGTGGCCCGACACTTCGCGGGTGGAAGCCTTGCCGACCGCGAACATCGCCCGCATCGAATCGGTCTCGTCGCCGCGGGCGGTGCCGCCGCCGGCACCCGCACTGCCGCCGGCGCCAGCGCCGGTGTCCGAACCGGAGACGCGCGGCGGCCTGCCCGCGGCCGCCTCCCCGGTGCCGGCACCGGAGCACCAGCCTTGAACCTGCGCGCGCCGGCTTCCACCCGCCGCCTGGCCGTGCTGCTGGGCGGGCTGGCGATGTTCGGCCCGTTCTCGATCGACACCATCTTCCCGGCCTTTCCGCAGATGGCCGCGCAGCTGGGCGCCGACAAGCTGGCCATGCAGCAGACCATCAGCGTCTACCTGGCCGCCTATGCGCTGATGAGCATCGTCCACGGACCGCTGTCGGACGCCATCGGCCGGCGGCCGGTGATCCTGGGCGGTCTGGGCATCTTCACCCTGGCCTCGGTGGGCTGCGCGCTGGCGCCGGACCTGTCGACCCTGCTGGCGTTCCGCGCCCTGCAGGGCCTGTCGGCTGGCGTGGGCCTGATCGTGGGCCGGGCGGTGATCCGCGATGTGCTCCAGGGCAGCGACGCCCAGCGCCTGATGAGCCAGGTGTCGATGGTGTTCGGCATCGCCCCGGCGATCGCGCCGATCATCGGTGGCTGGATGCTCGGGGTCGGTCGCTGGCCGCTGATCTTCTGGTTCCTGGCCGGGTTCTCGACCCTGCTGATCTGCAGCACCGCGTTGTGGCTGCCGGAGACCCACCCGCAGCCCTCGCGCATGCCGCTGCGCGCCGGGCGGCTGCTGCGCGACTATCTGGCCATCGCCCTGAACCCGCGCTTCCAGCGCCTGGCCGCGGCCGGTGCCTTCGGTTTCGCCGGCCTGTTCCTGTACATCGCCTCGGCCCCGGCCTTCGTGCTGGACCTGCTGGGGCTGGGCGAGCGCGACTTCGCCTGGCTGTTCCTGCCCACCATCGGCGGCATGACCCTGGGTGCCTTCATCTCCGGGCGGGTGGCCGGGCGCTGGCAGCCGACCTACCAGGTCGGGGTCGGCTACGCCTGCATCGGTGTGGCCGCGATCGGCAACGTGGCCTACAACGCATTCATCCCGGTGCTGACGGTGCCGTGGGCGGTGCTGCCGATGGTCCTGGCCTCGTTCGGCGTGGCCCTGATGTTCCCGGTGCTGGCGCTGGCGATCCTGGACATGTATCCGCGCCAGCGCGGTTCGGCGTCCTCGCTGCAGGCCTTCACCCAGCTGGTGCTCAATGCGGTGGTGGCCGGCGTGCTCTCGCCCCTGCTCAGCCACCATGGCCTGCACCTGGCCCTGGGCATGGCCGGCTTTACCCTGCTGGGCTGGCTGTTCTGGCGCTGGGAGGCACGGGTGGCGCGGCGGTTCCCGCCGCCGCCGTCCTCGCCTACGCTGGAGCCGGGCGAACAGCTCTGACCCCCAAGATTCCCGGAGGCTTCCATGTCGATCCAGTCCAAGGCCCGCCGCGACGCCCGCAGGCGCAAGGAGCAGCGCGAACACAACCGCGCCCGCGCCGGTGCGCCGGCGATCGAGCCGCATGCCGAGCTGCGCGATGCCGACGGCAAGCTGCTGGCCGGGGTGGTGCGCCAGTCCGGGGTGTGGGTGCTGGGCATGGACGGGCGCATCGCCGGCAGCAGCGACAGTGCCGCCCAGATGCTGATGCTGATCCGCCGTGCGCAGCGCCTGCACGACGAACAGGGCATCACGGTGAAGCTGGTCCATTCCGATGCGCTGCGCGAGGAGGCCGAACTGGAAGCGGCCACCCACGGCAAGTCGCTGGCCGATTACCAGCAGCAGCTGGAAGACGAAATGGCGGCGGCCCAGCCGGCCGCCGCGCCCGCCAACGCCTAGGGCCTTGATTCGGCCTGCGCGGCCGGGACCGGGGTCGGGGTCGCCTCCCAGCCACACTGCTTGCCGGCGTTCTGTTCCTTCAGCCATTCCTGCAACGGCGCGAAGTACTCCAGCACCGCGCCACCGTCGATCTGCTCGCTGCCGGTCAACTCCTTCAGCGTGGCCTGCCAGGGCTGGCTGGCGCCATGGGCCAGCATCGCCTGGAACTTCCGGCCCGCCTCGGCGTTGCCGTGGAAGCTGCATTCGTACAGCGGCCCGGTGTGGCCGGCTGCCTCGCACAGCGACTTGTAGAACTGGAACTGCAGGATGTGCGAGAGGAAATAGCGCGTGTACGGCGTGTTGCCGGGCACGTGGTACTTGGCGCCGGCATCGAAGAATTCCTCGCCGCGCGCGCTGGCCGGGGCCACGCCCTGGTACCTGGCCTTCAGTTCCCACCAGGCCTGGTTGTAGTGGTCCGGGGTGATCGAGCCGTCGAACACGCCCCAGCGCCAGCGGTCGATCATCAGTCCGAACGGCAGGAACGCGACCTTGGCCAGCGCCATGCGCATCTGCGCGTTGATCAGCGCCTGCTCGCTCTGCGCCTGGCCGTCGACCAGGCCGATCGATTCCAGGTAGCGGGGCGTCATCGCCAGCACGATGGTGTCGCCGATGGCTTCGTGGAAGCCGTCGTTGGCGCCACCCTGGAAAAGCGGCGGCTGGTGGTTGTAGGCCAGGTCGTAATAGATGTGGCCCAGCTCGTGGTAGATGGTGGTGAAGTCTTCCTCGTTGGGCTTGATGCACATCTTGGTACGCACGTCCGGCGAGGTGCCGTCGGCGCCGCCCATGTTCATGTCCCAGGCGCTTGCGTGGCAGACCACGTCGCGGTCCAGCGGCTTGATGAACTGGGTGTTGGCCCAGTAGCTGTCGGGCAGCTTGCGCATGCCCAGCGAGGTGTAGAACTCCTGCGCGCGCTCGGTCATCTGCCGGGCCACCGCCAGCTGCGCCTCGCGCTGGGCCTCGAAGCGGGCCTGCACGCTGGGGCCAGGGCCACGCTTGTACTGCGCCGCGCCCAGGTCGCGCTGGTACTGCTGCTCCAGCGCGGCGGTGATGTCCAGGCTGCCCACGCCCTGGTACGGCTCCAGCATGTCCCACAGGTTGCCCCAGTCCTGCTGCCACATGTTGCCCATCAGGTGCGCCGGCAGCAGGCCGCCGGCGACCTGGCCGCGGTCCACGCCGTAGGCCTGGGTGAGCTTGTCGCGGGTGTAGCAGTGCAGCTGCTCGAACAGGGGCTGGACCTGGCCCCACAGGCGGTCGGTTTCGGCGGCGAACTCGTCGGCGGGCATGTCGTAGCCGCTGCGCCACATCGCGCCGGCGTCGGCGAAGCCCATCTCGCGCGAACCCTGGTTGACCAGTTCGACGAAGCGCATGTAGTCCTGGCGCATCGGCTTGGCGATGGTGTGCCAGCCCTGCCAGGCTTCCAGCTGCGCGTCGTAGTCACGGCTGGAGCGCAGCACGTCCTCCAGTTCACCCAGTTGGCGGCATTTTTTTGCATCGCCCTCGCCGGTGCAGAAGCTGCCGGCGCCATACATGCCTTCCATGCGTGCGGCGATCGTGGTCAGTTCGGCCAGCTTCTGCGGATCGCGCGGGGCGGGCATGGAGGTCATCAGCTTGAGCAGCTTGAGCGCGCGCTGGCTGTCGGCCGACATCGGTGTGCCTTCGAAGGCCTTGGCCTGTTCGATCCACTGGTTGAGCTGGGCCAGGGCGCGTTCGTTGGACTTGGCCGCGATGCGCTGGCTGTCGTCGTTGATGAAGGTCGACGACAGCCACTGCGCCGAGGTCTGTTCCGGATAGGCGGCCTTGAGCTCGGCGTTGACCCGGGCCACGAACTGGTCCGCCGTCTCGCCGGCCGCCGCCGACGGGGCCGTGGCCGGCGCTGCCTCCGGACTGGCTTCCTTGCGGCAGGCGGACAGGGTCAGCAGGCTCGCGGCGACGGCGAGCGGAAGCAGCAGGTGGCGGTGGTTCACGGCAGGTCCCGGTGGTGGCGTTGCCGGCAGGCTAGTGGGGCCGTCGCGCCAATACAAGGGCCGGTCAGGGTGGCGCCAGCCCGTGCTCAAGCAACCCGCGCTCCAGCAGCCACTGGCGTGCATCCTCGGCATCGTGCTCGAACCAGGCCCGGGTCGAGCCCAGCCGGTAGGTGTAGCCCCAGGCATCCATGTCGGCCATCAGCCGGGCGCTGCCCACGCCGGGCAGGGCAGCGGCCAGCACGATCTGCAGGTAGCAGGTGGCGTCCTCTTCGGCGACCGAGTCGGTGGCGTCGGTGTGCACGGCCGCGCGCCGCTGTGGCGGCAGCACGATCAGGTGGCAGGCCTCGTGCAGCAGCGAGTGCACCGGGGTGTCGGCGCGCGCATAGACCGTGCTGCCGATGATCCCGGCCTCCGGTTCACCCCAGTAGCTGCCCGGGATCGGCGCGTGGTCGGCGACCGCCTCCAGCGCCAGTCCGTGTCGCGCCAGCAGGCCGGCGGCATCGGCCAGGGCGATGTCGCCCAGGCACAGGATGGCGGGGGAGGGGGCGGGGTCCATGGCCGGATCAGGCCGGTAGGGCGTTGTGGCCGCCGCCGGTGCTGAAGGTTGGCGTCGGGACAACGGCTGCCGTCAGCCGTTGCCTTCCGGCAGCGCCACCGAGATGTCGAGCACGTCGTGCTCGCCGTCCTTGACCAGGTCGACCTTGACCGCCTCGACGTCGACGTTGACGTACTTGCGGATCACCTCCAGCAGCTCGCGCTGCAGCAGTGGCAGGTAGTCCGGGCCGCCGCGGCTGGTGCGCTCCTGGGCGATGATGATCTGGAGGCGGTTCTTGGCCGTCTCGGCGGTGGTCTTCTTGGCCCGCAGGAAATCGAACATGCCCATGCTCAACCTCCGAACAACTTGCTGAAGAAGCCCTTCTTCTCCAGGGTGGTGAAGCGCATCGGGCGCGCTTCGCCGAGCAGGCGGGCCACGGCGTCATCGTAGGCCTGGCCGGCCTCGGACGACGATTCCAGGATCACCGGCTCGCCCTTGTTGGAGGCGTTGAGCACGTCGGAGGATTCGGGGATCACGCCCAGCGCCTTCAGTCCCAGCACTTCCTCCACGTCGGTGATGCTGAGCATCTCGCCGTTGGCCACGCGCCCGGGGCTGTAGCGGGTCAGCAGCAGGTGCGCCGGCAGCGGCTCGCCGGCTTCGGCGCGGCGGGTCTTGGAGTCGAGCAGGCCGATGATGCGGTCGGAATCGCGCACCGAGGACACTTCCGGGTTGACCACCACCACCGCCTTGTCGGCGAAGTACATGGCCAGGAACGCGCCCTTCTCGATGCCGGCCGGCGAGTCGCACACGATGTACTCGAAGCCGTCGGCGGCCAGGTCCTTGAGCACCTTCTCCACCCCGTCGCGGGTCAGCGCATCCTTGTCGCGGGTCTGCGAGGCGGCCAGCACGTACAGGTTGTCGAAGCGCTTGTCCTTGATCAGGGCCTGCTTGAGCGTGGCTTCGCCGTGGACGACGTTGACGAAGTCGTACACCACCCGGCGCTCGCAGCCCATGATCAGGTCGAGGTTGCGCAGGCCGACGTCGAAGTCGATGACCGCGGTCTTGTGGCCGCGGCTGGCCAGGCCCAGGGCGATGCTGGCGCTGGAGGTGGTCTTGCCGACGCCGCCCTTGCCGGACGTGACTACGATGATTTCAGCCAATGGATGTCTCCTGGGATACGGGGCGCGATGGCGTTGCGTGCGGGGGTCGTGCGTGCCGGGCGGCGGGCCGCCGGTGGCGTGTCATTCAAGGGCGGCCAGTTTGAGCTGTCCGTTTTCCAGCCAGACCTGCACGGCCTTGCCGCGCAGCTTTTCCGGTACATCGTCCAGCACCTTGTAGTGGCCGGCAATGGCCACCAGTTCGGCGTGGAACTCGCGGCAGAAGATCCGCGCCTCGGCGTTGCCCTGGGCGCCGGCCAGGGCGCGGCCGCGCAGGGTGCCGTAGATGTGGATCGAGCCGTCGGCGATGACTTCGGCGCCGGCACCGACGGTGGACAGCACGGTCAGGTCGCAGGCTTCGGCGTAGAGCTGCTGGCCCGAGCGCACCGCGGCCTTCTGCATGCGGCCGGGCGCGCGCGGCGCTTCGGCCGGCGCTCCCTTGGCGCTGGCGCGGCGGGGCGCCGGCTCGGGCTCGCGTGCCGGTGCAGGCGCCGGCGCGGCGGCAGCGGAGGGGGGCGCTTCGGCGCGCTCGTACTGGGCGCGGAACTTGGCCAGCACCGGCAGGTCCAGTGCCTGGGCCAGTGCGTCGTTGTCGCGGCTGCCGTAGGCCAGTGCCACCGGCAACACCCCGGCATCGCGCAGGCCGTCGATCAGGGCACCGGCGGTGGCCGGGTCCGGGAGCTGGGCCAGGCCGCCGAAATCCACGATCACCGCGGCCCGGCCGAACAGCTTGGGCGCCCGTTCCACGCGTTCGCGCATCTCGCGCACCAGCTGGTCCACTTCCAGGCTGCGGATGCGCAGGTTGGCGATGCCGACCTGGCCGATCTTCAGTTCGCCCGCCTGCTCGTAATCGTTGGCCGCCACTGCCACCTCAGGTCCCCGTGGCGCGGTTGTCGCGCGACTGCGGCTGGCGGCGATGGCCGACCCAGGGCAGGTCGGGCAGCTGGTCGCCGTAGGTCTCATGGACCCACGTGTAGCTGCACAGCGGCTTCATCATCATGCTGGCGCGCACGTCCACCCCGGGCATGGTGTTCTGTCCGACCTCGCTGAAGCCGAAGCTGCCATGGAACAGCAGGGCCGGGTCGGCGCCATGGTCCAGGAACACCTCGCAGCACAGCAGCGGGTAGCGCAGCTCGGCGTAGCTCTGCACGTCGGCGTAGAACGCCCGACCCACGCCGCCGCCGCGACGGCGGCTGGCCACCACGATGCGGTCGATGTAGAAGAAATCGGGGTAACGGGACTTGAACCAGGCGAAGTTGCTGCTGTCGTGCGTGCTGTTGCTGCCGAAGCCGATCAGGAAGCCGGCCAGGTTGCCGTCGCGCTCGGCCACGCGGAAATACTCGGCGTTGTCCCAGAAGTGGCGCAGCCGGGCCCCGTCCAGCGGCAGGATCGCCTCGCCGGCGTTGTTGTTCAGGGCCAGGATGGAATCGAGTTCGTGTTCGCGAACGTCGCGGATGACGATGGACATGGGGGTGAAGCCGACTCCGGGAGGTTCTGGTCGGGCCATCGCGCGACCGATCCTGATTATTGCACGGGGGGCAGGCCCGGGCGAGCCGGGCATGACTTCCGGCCGCCTCCCGGCACCGCGGCCGGGCCGTAAGATGCGGCCATGTTCGGACGCTTCAGCCATACCCGCCTGCTGCGCCATGCCGGCCTGTTCACCTGGGCCATGGTCGGGGTGCCGCTGGTGTATTCGCAGTACGTGCCGGCCGACGGCGGCGACGATCTCGGGGCCGGGGCGACCCGCACGGCCTGGCTGTTCGCCTGCTACCTGGGTTTTGGCGCCTGCTACTGGTGGCTGAGCCGGGGCCTGGGCCAGGGCTCAGCCCGCTGGCCGGACCGGGCCCTGCTGCTGCTGCTGACCGTGCTGGCGCTGGCGGTGAGCTACTTCAACGGCTCGGGCCTGGGCAGCATCCTGCTGATGGTGGCCGCCGGGGTCATCCCCTGGCTGCTGCCGGCCGGTTCGGGCGTGGTCCTGCTGCTGTTGAGCCAGCTGGCGGTGCTGCCGATCTATTACGGCGTGTTCCGGATGCCGCTGTTCGAAGCGCTGATGCAGTCGCTGCTGTACGCCGGGTTTTCCCTGTTCATCTACGTGACCAGCCTGGTCGCGCGGCAGCAGGCCCAGGCCCGCGACGAGCAGCGCCGGCTCAATGCCGAGCTGCGGGCCACCCGCGCCCTGCTGGCCGAGAGCGCCCGGGTCAATGAACGCACCCGGATCTCGCGCGAGCTGCACGACCTGCTCGGCCACCACCTGACCGCCCTGAGCCTGAACCTGGAGGTGGCCAGCCACCTCACCGAAGGCCGCGCCCAGGAGCACGTGCGCCAGGCCCACACCCTGGCCCGGCTGCTGCTGACCGACGTGCGCGAGGCGGTCAGCCAGCTGCGTGATGCCAGCGGCGGGATCGACCTGGCCGCCGCCCTGCGCCCGCTGGCCGACCACGTGCCGGCGCTGGACATCGAACTGGACGTGCAGTCGCCACTGGCCGTGGACGACCCCGAGCGTGCCCATGTCATGCTGCGCTGCACCCAGGAAATCATCACCAACGCCGTGCGCCATGCCCAGGCCCGACGGCTGCGGATCCGGGTCTGGCGCCAGGCCGACGCGCTGATGCTGGAGGCCAGTGACGACGGCCAGGGGGCCGAAGCCCTGGTCCCCGGCAATGGCCTGCGCGGCATGCGCGAGCGCATCGTGCAGTGCGGCGGCAGCCTGGACATCCAGACCCGGCCCGGCGCCGGTTTCCGCCTGCAGCTCTCGCTTCCCCTCGCCACCCCGGCCGTACCGGTCCTTGAAGGAGCCTTGCCATGATCCGTGTCTGCCTGGTCGACGACCAGACCCTGGTCCGCCAGGGCATCCGATCCCTGCTGGCCCTGGATGACGGCATCGAGGTGGTGGCCGAGGCCGGCGATGGCCGCCAGGCGGTGGAACTGGTTCCGCAGGTGCGGCCGGACGTGGTCCTGATGGACATGCGCATGCCGGTGATGTCCGGCCTGGAGGCGCTGCAGGAGCTGTCGCGCGCGGGCGTGCTGCCGCCGACCATCATCCTGACCACCTTCGACGACGACCAGCTGGTGCTGGCCGGGCTCAAGGCCGGGGCCAAAGGCTACCTGCTCAAGGACGTGTCGCTGGAGCAGCTGGTCGGGGCGATCCGGGCGGTGGCTGCCGGAGGTTCGCTGGTGCAGCCGGCCGTGACCCAGCGCCTGCTGTCGGGCCTGGAGCACATGCGCAACGATTTCGTCAGCCTGGATCGCCCCGATCCGCTCACCGACCGCGAGACCGAGATCCTGCGGCTGATGGCTTCGGGCTTCTCCAACAAGGAGATCGCCAACTCGCTGGGCGTGGCCGAGGGCACCATCAAGAACCACGTGTCCAACATCCTGAGCAAGCTGGGCGTGCGCGACCGGACCCGCGCGGTGCTCAAGGCCTTCGAGCTGCAGCTGGTCTGAAGCCCGGGTCGAGTGTAAGAATTCCGTTCATGACACCGGGCGGCTGCGCGCGGGCGGGGAAGCCTGCTACGATTCGCCGCTCGCCTCGCCAATTCGCCGTGGACCGGCCCCCGGAGACCCCTGCATGACCCGCATTATCGAGTTCCTGATCGCCCTGGGCATCGTGGCCGTCCTGGCCCTGGCGGTCGGCCTTGTCCTGCCGTCGCACCGCCACATCTCGGAAAGCGTCGAGACCAACCGCAAGATGACCATCGTGTACGACACGGTGAACAACCTGAACCGTTTCAAGGACTGGAACCCGCTGGTGCTGCGTGATCCGCACATGCAGCTCAACGTCTCCGGCCCGGCCGCCGGCGTGGGTGCCCGCCTGGACTACAACTCCACCGATGGCCGCCTCGGCCAGGGCAGCTGGGAGATCGTCGAGAGCGTGCCCAACGAAAAGGTCGTGATCAAGGTCGAGAATCCGCAGCGCGGCCATGAAAAGAAGGTCCAGTTCCTGCTCGAGCCCACCGGCAAGAACAACCGCAACGTCAAGATCACCCAGACCTATGACGTGGACTACGGCTGGAACCTGCTGGGTCGCTACGCCGGCCTGTATGTCAGCCGCCACGTCGGCGACGACGTCAAACTGGGCCTGGGCCGCATGACCAACATGCTGGCCAGCGTGCCCAACTTCGACTACCGCGCCGAGGGCGTGCCGCTGGTGGACCTGAAGCTGGTGGACCTGCCGGCCGAGGACCTGCTGGTGGTCACCGCCGGCAACATCGAGCGCAACAACGACGCCATCAAGCAGTCGATCAAGAACAACCAGGAGTGGATCAAGCGCACCATGGAGGCCAACAACCTCGAGGCCGCCGGTCCGCTGCGCATCATCACCACCGACTTCGGTGCCGAGCGCTACGCCTTCGACGTGGCCGTGCCGGTCCGCCGCAAGGGTTCGTCGGCGCCGGCCGCCGCCGCTGCCCCGGCCGCCGAGGGCGAGGACAAGGACGCCGTCGAGGCCGCGACCCCGGCGCCGGCCTTCCCGGTGGCCGCACAGGGCGAGCCGCTCAAGGTCAAGATCCCCGATGGCGCCCCGGTGCAGTACCTGCGCACCGAGCCGCGCCGGTCCGCGTTCGCCTCCTACACCGGCTACATGGCCGAGCTGGATGCGGTGCGCAACTCGCTGCGGGCCTGGTCGCTGACCCACGGCCACGAAGTGACCGACCGTCCGTTCGAGATCTGGAAGGGCGGGCTGGACAAGTCCTTCACCGCCGACGGCAGCTACGACGTGTTCTGGGCGGTCAAGTAAGCCTGGCGTCCCGGGCCGGCGGCGACCGCAGCCGGCCAGCGAACCACGGAAGGGCGCCGCGCAAGCGGCGCTTTTTCGTTCGGGCGTGGCGGTCGATCCTGCGGGCCTGATCGAGGAGGGAAGCGGATGCAAACCAACGGAGGGGCCGGGCGCGGGCTGGCGGCCATGGGCGCGGTGCTGGCGGCGCTGGCGATCGGACTGTCGGCCTACGCGGCGCACGGGGTGGCCGACGCGCAGGCGCGCGGCAACCTGCAGACCGCCAGCCTGTACGCCTTTGCCCACGGCGCGGTGTTGCTGCTGCTGGCACAGGCGCCGGCGCGACCGCTGCGCTGGCTGGCCCTGGCCGGCCTGCTGCTGGGCACGCTGCTGTTCGCCGGCAGCCTGGCCGCGGGTGCCCTGCTGGGCTGGCCGACCCGGCTGGCGCCGCTGGGCGGCACCGTGTTGATGGCCAGCTGGCTGCTGCTGGCCGCCGACGCGCTGCGGCGCTGACCGCCGCCATGGCTCGCCATGCACGGGGGTTCGATGTGGACGCGGCCTGGGAGCACCTGCTGCGCCGCGATCGCCGGCTGGGTGGCTGGATGAAGCGGCTGGGCCCCTTGCCGGCCGAGCCACGCTGGCGCAAGCCCTTTGATCCGGTCGACGCGCTGGCCCGGGCGATCCTGTTCCAGCAACTGTCGGGCAAGGCCGCCGCCACCATCGTCGGCCGGGTCGAGGCGGCCATCGGCGGCACCCGGCTGCACCACGGCACCCTGGCGCGGGTCGATGACGCGACCCTGCGCGCCTGCGGGGTGTCGGGCAACAAGGTCCTGGCCCTGCGCGACCTGGCCGCACGCGAGGCCAGCGGCGGGATTCCCGGCCTGCGGCAGATGTCGACCCTGCACCAGGACCAGATCGTGGCGGCGCTGGTGCCGGTGCGCGGGATCGGCCGCTGGACGGTGGAGATGATGCTGATGTTCCGCCTGGGACGCCCGGACGTGCTGCCGGTGGACGACCTGGGCATCCGCAAGGGCGCCCAGGCGGTGGACCGGCTCGAGGCGATGCCCACGCCGGCGCAACTGGCCGCGCGCGGGGAGAAGTGGGGGCCGTACCGTACCTACGCCAGCCTGTACCTGTGGCGCATCGCCGACCAGGCAGCCGAAGCGAAGACCGCGACCCCGCGTTCGCAGGAATGAGGTGTCCGAGGGGTCTGCGACCCCGGGAGGTCGTGGTCGCGGGCGCTTTCCCACGGACGCCTGGCCGCGCTCCCCGGTTGCTACGGCGCCGCGTGAAACCGCCAGTGCCAGGGCTCGTAGACGATGCCGTGGGGGTTGCCGCGCGGATAGCTCAGGCCGAAGCCGTGGCGGCCGGCGTACTCGCCGAGCCAGGCAAAGGCGGCGGTGGCTTCGAAGCTTTCCTCGGCCGGGCGGTCGCCGGGCGTGCCGATGTCCAGCGCATCACCGCCGTGGTGTTCGCTGAAGCCGGGCGCCGCATTGACCTGCAGGATCTGCGCCACGCTTTGCCCGCGCGCCAGTTTGCGTTCGAAGATGCCCAACTGGTAATCGTGGCTGCGGTAGCCGGAGATCGCATCGAGCGCGACGCCGTCCAGGGCGGCGGCGCGCTGCATGGCCCGCCAGGCGCGCGCGGCGCCAGGGCGCAGCCACAGCGGGCGACGCCAGCGGTCGAAGCCGGCCAGCGCCAGCCATTGCGGTTCGGCCACCAGGGCCAGGCCGCTGCGCCCGGCGTACTCGGCCTGGTCCAGCCCCAGTGCCTGCAGGCGTTCGTGCAGGCGTTCCAGTGGCAGCTCGCCCGGTGCCGGTGGCGGTCCACGCCAGAGGCCGGCGTGCTGCTGGTCGAGCAGGTCCAGGGCCGGACCGATGCCGGCTTCACGCGCCAGCCGCGGGACCAGCGGCCACAGGCCCTGGTCCAGCACCGCGGCCAGGTAGCGGCCGTCACGCTTGCGCCGCAGCACCGTGTGGGCGCGGGCCAGGATGCGCGCATCAGCGCTTGCGCGTGCGCGCAGCAGCGGTGCCGGCCACAACTCGATGCCGGCGCTGTTGAGCAGGCGTGCGCCCAGGGCGAAGGCGGAGCGGGGCGGGTACATGGTTCAGCGTTGTCCCGATGGGGAGGCCAGTTCGCGCAGGCGTTCGAGCAGGGCGGCCGGATCGCGCGGTTCCAGCAGCAGGTCGTGCTTGCCGCTGCCCGGCAGCCACAGCTTGCGGCGGCCGTCGGCGATGGCCACGAAGGTGCGGCGGCGGTTGCGCAGCAGGAACCAGCCGCTGCGGAATCCCGGGATCGAGAATCCGTTGGCCTTGACCGCGGGCCGGTACTCGGTGCGTTCGTCCAGGTCCACCAGCCTGGCCTGGTCCAGTTCCAGTTCGGCCAGCGGCATGCGGCAGCGGTAGAAGGACGAGCGCAGTTCGAGCACATCGGCCGACAACTCCAGCGCCTGCCGTCGCATCAGCCGCGCCAATCCCCACCACATGGCCCCGCACAGCACGGCGATGCCACCCACGGTCAGGGCCACGGTCAGCGCCAGGCTGTCCTGGACCAGGTTCAGCGGGCCACCGCCCATGACCGCGGCCGCGATGGCCCCCGCGGTGATCAGTACCGGCAGGGCGAAGGTGAGGGCGAACAGCCAGAAGCCGGCGCGTTCGCCCGGCGGCGCCAGTTGCAGGCTCGGATCGTGCAGGTGCCGATCGTGCGGGCGCCGATCGGGTACCGGGGTCATGGCGAGGCTCCAGGCGAGAGCAGCGGGGCGATCACGTGCAGCACGATGTCGGCGCTGAAGTGCGAAAGCATGGCCATCTCCAGGCCGCGCTTCCAGTACAGCCAGCCGAACACGACCCCGGCGATGCCGTTGAGCAGCAGGGTGCGCAGTACCACGATCGCCTCAAGGCCCCAGATCTTCGACGCGGCCGGCAGATGCCCGGCACCGAACAGCAGCGCGGCCACCACGATCGCCGCCCAGTACACCCACGGCGGTGGCGTGGCGCCGCGCAGCCGGGCCACGCCCCACACCAGCAGGGTCATCAGGAACAGGCGCAGCTGCAGCTCTTCGGCAATGCCGCCGTAGAACGAGGCCAGGAAGCCGTTGAACGCACTGCTGCCGGCACCGGCAGCGGCCGGTGGGTTGAGCATCGGCGGCATGGCCCGGTCGACCAGCGGCATCAGCGCCAGAATCAGCACGCCGGCGGCCACGCCCAGCAGCACGGCGCGCAGCGGGCGCGCGGCGGACCAGTCCGGGCGCTGGCGGCGCACCAGCCAGGCATGCATCACCGGGCTGCCCAGGCCGACGCGGTGGCCCATGCGCAGGCCCAGCCAGGCCAGCATGCCCAGGATCACCGCCGCCTGCGCGCCCTGGGCCAGGGCGAGCACCCACAGCGGCACCGGGATCTTCGCGAACACCTCGGGCATCAGTTGCGCCACGTAGGGGATCAGCGCCATCGCCGACAGGCCGGCCAGCACGCCCCAGACTGCGGCGATCTTCAGGTCTTCAAGGGCTGAAGCCGGGGCGATGGAGTCGGGGTGGCAGGAAGCGGTGGTCATCGCTGCGTTCACGTCGGGCGCTTGAACACCGCCAGCAGGGCGGTCAGTGGTCCATTGGACACCACCTGCACCAGCTCCCAGCCGGATTGGCCTTGGCGCTGCAGGGCATCCTGCACAACGTCCTGCTTGAACCCGCCCATCATCCCCGGCTTGATTTCAAGGACCTGGTATTGCCAGCGGCTGCTCACGCGTTGTTCTCCCTTGCTTCCCCCGGCTTGGGCAGCCGGCCGGCCCTGCGCAGCGCGTCGCGCAGCACGTACTCGATCTGCGCGTTGAGGCTGCGCAACTCGTCATCGGCCCAGCGCTGTGCCGCCGCCAGTACCTCGGCGTTGATGCGCAGCGGGTAGGCCTTCTTTTCGCTCATTTCAGTAGATCGATCCGGCGTTGAGTACCGGCTGCATGCCGCGGTCGCTGCACAGCACCACCAGCAGGTTGCTGACCATCTGCGCCTTGCGTTCCTCGTCCAGCTCGACCACCTGGTTCTTCTGCAGTTCGGCCAGCGCCATCTCGACCATGCCTACCGCGCCGGCCACGATCCGGGTACGCGCGGCGATCACCGCGTTGGCCTGTTGGCGCTGCAACATCACCTGGGCGATTTCCGGGGCGTAGGCCAGGTGGCTGATGCGTGCTTCGATCACCTCCACGCCGGCCGTGCCCAGGCGTTCGGCGATCTGCGCCTGCAGATGGTCGGAGATTTCCTGCGGGTGGCTGCGCAGGGCGGTCTGGCCTTCGTCGTGCTGGTCGTAGGGATAGCTGGCGGCCATCGCCCGCAGCGCCGACTCGGACTGGATGTGGACGAAATTCTCGTAGTCGTCGACGTTGAACACCGCCTCGGACGCGTCCACCACCTGCCACACGATCACCGCGGCGATCTCGATCGGGCTGCCGTCCAGGTCGTTGACCTTGAGCTTGCCGCTCTCGAAGTTGCGCACGCGCTGGCTGACCTTGCGCTTGGAGTAGAAGGGGTTGT
>JAGOWL010000132.1 GCA_018060215.1 Pseudoxanthomonas sp. | reverse complement strand
TTCTGCTCCTGGCCGCGGCTGGCCGCCTGCACCGCCAGCCCGAACATCGGCCTGGGAAACCGCGTGGGCGCCAGGTGCACGCGGTCCTCGTCGTGGCTGTCGTGCAGCAGGGCGTCGAAGTGCAGTTCATCGATCTTGGCCACCGCGGCGATGTCGCCGGGGATGGCTTCGTCCACTTCCACATGCTCCTTGCCGCGCAGCCGGAACAGGTGCCCGACCTTGAACGACTTGCGGCCCTCGTCGACGAACAGCTGGGTGTCGCGCCGCACCGTGCCCTGGTAGACGCGGAACACGCCCAGCTTGCCCACGAACGGGTCGTTGACGATCTTGAACACCTCGGCGATGACGTGGCCGCCGGCGTCGGCATCGGTCTGCAGCGGCTGCTCGCCCTGGCCGTCGTGCCGCAGCAGCTGCGGCGGATTGCCTTCGGTGGGGTCGGGGAACAGGGCTTGCGCCGCGTGCAGCAGCTCCTTCACGCCCACGCCCGTGCGCGCCGAGGCGAAGCACACCGGCACCAGATGGCCTTCGCGCAGGGATTTCTCGAAGGCATCGTGCAGCTCCTGCGGCGACAGTCCGGCCTCGCCACCATCCAGGAAGTGCTCCATCACGCCTTCGTCGACCTCCACCACCTGGTCGAGGATGCGCTGGTGCCAGTCGGCCACCGGGCCCAGGTCCGAATCCCCGCTGGACGCGCCGAAGCAGTCGACCACGCGGCCGCCGCCGTCGGCCGGCAGGTTCAGCGGCAGCACACCGCTGCCGAAGGCCTCGCGCAGCTGCTCCATCACCCGCGCGCAGTTGGCCTGTTCGTGATCGATCTTGTTGACCACGATCACCCGGCACAGGCCGCGTTCGGCGGCCCGCTCCATCAGGCGCACGGTGCCGTGGGCTACGCCGGTGTCGGCATCGACCACGATCAGCGCCGTTTCCACCGCCGCCAGTGCCGACAGCGCCGGGCCGCGGAATTCCGGGTAGCCGGGGGTGTCGATCAGGTTGAGGTGGATGCTGCGCCCGCCGTCGGCGGTGGGGTCGATCGAGGCGATGGCGATGTCCATCGAATGGCCGCGCGCCTTTTCCATCGGGTCGAAATCCGACACCGTGGTGCCGCGTTCGACCGTGCCTGCCGTGGTCAGGGCGCCGCCGGCATGCAGCAGGGCTTCGAACAAGGTTGTTTTGCCGGCGCCGGGGTGGCCTGCGAGGGCCACGTTGCGGATGTCGCAGGTTGCGTAGGACATGAGGCCGTTCCTCCCGTGTGTGGGTCTGAAGGGCCGTCATGGCTGTCCGGGCCGGGAGTTCCCGCACGGAGACTGCCGCATGGATGCAGCCCGGGGCGCGTACCCGGCGGGCGGTCATGGCGGACGGCTACCTTAACGCGTCGACGCAGGCGCCGGCGTTGCAGCGCACAACGCACGATGCACATCGTTGCGATCCCCGCGTCAGCGTGCAGTCCAGGGCGTGGCGGGCGGCGCCGCGATTGCCGGCCCGGCCCGGCCCCGGAATAATCGGGCCCCACACGAACCTTCCGGAGACGCCCATGCGTCCGCATCGTTTTCTTGCCGCCCTGGTCGCGCCGCTGGCCCTGATGACCGGCACCGCCCTGGCCCAGGCACCGGCCGCACCGGCCGATGCGGCCGGCCAGGCGGTGGCCGTGCTCACCGCCGCGCGCATCCACACCCAGGACCGCGCCACCCCGGTCGCCACGGCCATCGCCTGGAACGAAGACGGCCGCCTGGTGGCGGTGGGCAAGGCGGCCGAACTGCGCCGGCGCTTTCCCAAGGCGCGCCACATCGACGCCGGTACCGCCACCGTGGTGCCCGGCCTGATCGATGCCCACGCCCATCTGATGGGCCTGGGCCAGGCGCTGATGCTGGCCGACCTGTCCGGCGCGCGCAGCATCGAGGAGGTGGTCGAACGCCTGCGTGCATTCGCCCGCACCGCGCCGGCCGATGCCTGGATCCAGGGCTGGGGCTGGGACCAGAACCGCTGGCCCGGCCAGGCGTTCCCGACCACCGCCGAGCTGGACGCGGCCTTCCCCGACCGTCCGGTCTGGCTGTCGCGCATCGATGGCCATGCCGGCTGGGCCAACAGCGCCGCCCTGCGCGCGGCCGAAGCCCTGCCCGGGGCCCGCAAGCTCGACGGTCAATGGCAGCCCGAAGGTGGCCGCATCGTGCGCGACGGCGCGCGCGCCAGCGGCGTGCTGGTGGACGAGGCCATGAACCTGGTCCAGCGCGCGGTGCCGGCGCCGACCGAGGCGTTGCGCGCGGAGGCATTGCGGCGCGCGCTGGCCGCGGCGGTGGCCAATGGCCTGACCGGCGTGCACGACATGGGCGTGTCGCGTGAGAACCTGGCGCTGATGCGGCGCTTCGCCGATGAAGGCCGGCTGCCGCTGCGGATCGATGCCTACGCCGACGGCGACAGCGGCGCCCTGGCCGACCTGTGCGAGCATGGCCTCTATCGCCATGACGGCGGCCGCCTGCAGATGACCGGGGTGAAGCTGTTCATGGATGGCGCCCTGGGCAGCCGTGGCGCGGCCCTGCTGGCCGACTACAGCGACGACCCGGGCAACCGCGGCCTGCTGGTCACCGATCCGGCCGCCTTCGGCGCGGCGGTGATCCGCGCCCGCGACTGCGGCGTACAGGTGGCCACCCATGCCATCGGCGACCGCGGCAACCGCATCGTGCTCGATACTTACGAATACGCCCTGAAGGGCCGTGGCGCGCGCCCGGACCACCGCTGGCGGGTGGAGCACGCCCAGGTGCTGGCCAGCGAAGACATCCCGCGCTTCGCGCAGCTGCGCCTGGTGGCCTCGATGCAGCCCACCCACGCCACCTCGGACATGCCCTGGGCCGAAGAACGCCTGGGCCCGGAGCGGCTGGAAGGGGCCTATGCCTGGCGCGAATTCCTCGACCTGGGCGTGCCGCTGGCGCTGGGCTCGGACTTCCCGGTCGAATCGGTGGACCCGCGGCTGGGCCTGTTCGCCGCGGTCAACCGCACCGACCGCGAAGGCCATCCGCCCGGCGGCTGGCTGCCCGAGCAGAAGCTCACCGCCGGCCAGGCCCTGCGCGGCTTCACCTTCGGGGCGGCCTATGCCGCCCATGACGAGGCCGAGGTCGGTCGCCTGGCACCGGGCCTGCGCGCCGATTTCGTGGTGCTGGACCGCGACCCGCTGGCAGTCCCGCCCGCCGAGCTGGACAGCCTGAAGGTCCAGGCCACCTGGGTCGATGGCGAGCCGGTCTACAGCGCCGATTGACCCGTGGTGGCCCCGGCCCCGGAAAACCCGGATAATCCCCAAAAGCCGGCCGGGGCCTGACGCCCCGCCGGCTTTTTCCGTGCCGGGCTCCCGGCCACGCCCGCAGGTGCCCCGATGGCGCCTCATCCCGGGGCGGGGCAGGGCGCCAGCCACGGTCCATCCCGCGGCCCCGATGGCCGCCAGACAAAGGAGTCATGGCCATGGGCCAGTCAGTCGTCGTTCTCGGCGCCCAGTGGGGCGATGAGGGCAAGGGCAAGATCGTCGACCTGCTCACCGAGGAGATCGGTGCGGTGGTGCGTTTCCAGGGCGGCCACAACGCCGGCCACACCCTGGTCATCAACGGCAAGAAGACCGTCCTGCACCTGATCCCCTCGGGCATCCTGCGCGATGACGCACTGTGCCTGATCGGCAACGGCGTGGTGATCTCGCCGGCGGCGCTGATCAAGGAGATCGGCGAACTGGAAGCGGCCGGCGTGGAAGTGCGCAGCCGCCTGAAGATCAGCCCGGCCGCGCCGCTGATCATGCCGTACCACATCGCCCTGGACCAGGCGCGCGAGAAGGCCGCCGGCAAGGGCGCCATCGGCACCACCGGTCGCGGCATCGGCCCAGCGTATGAAGACAAGGTGGCGCGCCGCGGCATCCGCATCGCCGACCTGCACTATCCCGACCAGCTGGCCGAGAAGCTGCGCGCGGCGCTGGATTACCACAACTTCGTGCTCACCAAGTACCTGGGCGTGGATGCGGTGGACTTCGAACAGACCCTGGACGAGGCGCTGGCCTTCGGCGAATACGTGCAGCCGATGAAGTCAGACGTGGCCGGCATCTGCCACGACCTGCGCAAGCAGGGCAAGCGCATCCTGTTCGAGGGCGCCCAGGGCGCGCTGCTGGACATCGACCACGGCACCTATCCCTACGTCACCAGCTCCAACACCACCGTCGGTGGCGCGCTGGCCGGCGCCGGCGTGGGCGCCGACGCCATCGACTACGTGCTGGGCATCGCCAAGGCCTACGCCACCCGCGTCGGCGGCGGCCCGTTCCCGACCGAACTGGACGACGCCATCGGCCAGGGCATCCGCGACCGCGGCGCCGAATACGGCGCATCGACCGGGCGCCCGCGCCGCTGCGGCTGGATGGACATCGTCGCCCTCAAGCGCGCGGTGGCCATCAATGGCATCTCCGGCCTGTGCATCACCAAGCTCGACGTGCTTGACGGCATGGACAAGCTGAAGATGTGCATCGCCTACGAATACCGCGGCAAGCGCACCGAGTACGCCCCGCTGGACGCCCAGGGCTGGGAAGAAATCACCCCGGTGTACCTGGAGTTCCCCGGCTGGAGCGAGAACACCCACGGCATCACCGTGTGGGACGAGCTGCCGCCGGCCGCCCGCGCCTACCTGCGCGCGCTGGAGGAACTGGCCGGCTGCCCGATCTCCATCGTTTCGACCGGTCCGGATCGCGAGCACACCATGGTGTTGCAGGATCCGTTTGCGTGAACGGGCGGCTCCTCGCCCCTGCGTAAGAGGGGACCCCGTGACTCCAGTAAGCCCCGCAGATGCGGGGCTTACTGTTTCGGTCGTGGCCGTTCTGGCCCGCCAAGGCCATCTTGGGGTTTCAGGAGGTGGCCCGTGGACGGGAGCAGATCGGAACCGATGGATGTGCTAGTGTGTCCTTTGTTTCAGGACAGGGGACGCATGCTTCATGTCCGCCATGAAAAGTCAAGATATCCTGCTGCTGTTCAAGCTGGCCAGCCTGGAGGCCCGGGAACGTTCGGCCGGCGACGCCGCAGCCGATACGGCGCTGGCCATCCCGAATGACTGGCGCGGATGGGAGGACGCCGAAGCCGGCATGGTGTCCGGCCCCGCCGAAGAGGCCTGGTCGGTGCGTGGCCTGGAAGAATCAACGGGCATCAGCAAGTCGCAGGTCAGCGGTGCCCTGCGCCGCTGCGTGGCCGTCGGCTTGGCCCATCCGGATCGTCGCAACGGTCGCCTGCGGTGCAACACGCGGGCGTTGCACGGCCTGGTTGTCAACGGCCTCCGCTACGTGTTTCCGGCCGTGCGTGGCGCGCTGGTGCGGGGTATTCCCACGGCCCATGCCGCGCCGGTGTTGGCGGGCAAGTTGTTGTCGGCTGGCGAACATGTTGATGTCTGGGAGGACGGCCTTGGCGAAATCCTGGGCCAGCGAGTGGAGCCGCTGCACCCGGCCGCACCCTACGCCGTGCGCCGGGATCCGGGCCTGTACGCCATGCTGGCCCTGGCCGACGCGATCCGGCTGGGGCGCGAACGCGAGTCTGCGTTGGCCGGACAATTGCTGGACAAATACCTGCAGGGGAACTGGTGATGGCGCCCGGCCACTGGCCGGTGCAGGCCGCCATGCTGCGAAGGGTCGCGCTGGCGCTGGGGCCTGAGCTGGCGCAGGAGACCGCCTTTGTGGGGGGGTGCACGGTCGGATTGATGCTGACCGACCCAGTGGCTCTTGAAGCTGTGCGTTTCACCGAGGACGTGGATGTGATCATCCATGTCCTCGGGCCGGGCAAGTGGTACCAGTTCGAAAAGATGCTCGCTGCGCGCGGCTTTCGCAGTTCGCCCCTTGACGAGGTGATCTGCCGCAAGCGGCTCCGCGATGACCAGGGAGTCGACCTGGTCGTGGACTTCATGCCCGATGATCCAGCCATCCTGGGGTTCGGCAACCGCTGGTACGCCGCAGCCCTGCGCGATGCCGAGGACAGGATTCTGGATGATGGCGTCGCCATCCGCGTGGTCACGCCACCGTACTTCCTCGGTACCAAGCTGGAAGCCTGGCAAGGACGCGGCAACAACGATCCACTGGCCAGCCGCGATGTCGAGGACATACTGAGCGTGGT
>JAGOWL010000028.1 GCA_018060215.1 Pseudoxanthomonas sp. | reverse complement strand
TCCGGAACCTTCACCTCGATCGTGTTCGCCATCTGTGGGCCTCCGGTTACAGCAGCACGCGGCGCATGTCCGCCAGGACCTGGGCCAGATAGCTGGTGAAGCGCGCGGCGGCGGCGCCGTCGATCACGCGATGGTCATAGCTCAGCGACAGCGGCAAGGTCAGCCGCGGCACGAACTGCTTGCCATCCCACACCGGCTGCAGCGAGGACTTGGACACGCCCAGGATCGCCACTTCCGGCGCATTGATGATGGGCGTGAACGCAGTGCCGCCGATCCCGCCCAGCGAGCTGATCGAGAAGCAGCCGCCGCTCATCTCGGCCGGGCCGAGCTTGCCGTCGCGTGCCTTCTTCGCCAGCTCGCCCATCTCCACGGCGATCTGCAGCACGCCCTTGCGGTCGACGTCGCGGATCACCGGCACCACCAGGCCGTTGGGGGTGTCGGCGGCAAAGCCGAGGTGGAAGTACTTCTTCAGGGTCAGGTTCTCGCCGCCGGCGTCGAGCGAGGCGTTGAAATCCGGGAACTGCTTCAGCGCAGAGGCGCTGGCCTTGAGCAGGAACGCCAGCATGGTCAGCTTGACGCCGGACTTGGCCTTGTCCTGCTCCTGGTTGAGCTGCACGCGCAGGGCTTCCAGCTCGGTGATGTCGGCCTGGTCGAACTGGGTGACATGCGGGATCATCGCCCAGTTGCGCGCCAGGTTGGCGCCGGAGATCTTCTTGATCCGCGACAGCGGCTGGGTCTCCACCTCGCCGAACTTGCTGAAATCCACCTTCGGCCACGGCAGCAGGTTGAGGCCGCCACCGCCGGCCAGCGTGGCCGACGCCGCCACCGGCGCACCGCCGGCGAGCACCGATTTCACGTAGCGCTGCACGTCGTCGCGGGTGATCCGGCCACCGCGCTCGCTGCCCTTGACCTGGAACAGGTCCACGCCCAGTTCGCGGGCGAACAGGCGCACGGCCGGGGTCGCATAGGGCACCTTGTCCGGCAGCACGCTGTCGGCGCCGAACTCCACCGGCGGGGTGCGCGGCGGGTCGGAGGCCCGTGGCGCGTCGGCCTGGGCGATCTCACGCTGGGCGATCCGATCGGGGGCGGCCGAAGCCGCGACCGGCTCGACCCTGGCACCGGTCTCGACCGCGGCAACCGGCGCAGGCGCTGCTTCCGCCTTGGCGGATCCGGCCAGGGAGGCCGTCGTGTCGCCTTCGGCCGCCTCGATCAGCGCCACCACCTTGCCCTCGGACAGCGAGTCGCCGACCTTGACCTTCAGTTCCCTGACCACGCCGGCGAACGGCGCGGGCACTTCCATCGTCGCCTTGTCCGATTCCAGCGTGACCAGGCCCTGGTCCTTGCTGACGCTGTCACCGACGGCGACCAGCACTTCGATGACGGGGACATCGCTGTAATCCCCGATGTCGGGAACCAGCGCTTCCTTGATTGCGGCCATGCCAGGGCTCCAGCGGTCATGGTGGGAGAGACCCCTATTGTGTCCGCCTGCGCCCCACCCGCCAACCACCTGCAATGCTGTGCTGCCGCATGTCCCGGTGACATGGCCCGGGACATGCGCTCCAAAGCCGCACTGTACGCACGCGAATGTGACTGACCGACCGCCGCCGCAACGCTGCCACGACCGCGCAACGACCACGCACGGCGCTTCAGCAGCCACTCCAGCGCAGGGCATGGAAGTCGAAGCCGGCCTCGATCCTGGGCTTGACCACCTGGAAGAACGGCGAAACATCGAAGTCGCGCGGCGTATACAGGCTGTAGTGGCGGATGTGCAGGATCTCCTGCTGGTGCCTGCGCCCGGACGCGGTGGAGGTGTCGAGCAGCTCGATCTCCGGCAGGATCGGATAGCGCACCGATTCGAAGGCCTGCGCCAGCAGGGTCGAGCAGATCGCGCGGGTCGGCTCGCCACTGCCCAGCGCCAGAATCCGCCGTTTCAGCGGGTCGGGCAGTGGCGGCTGCCGCAGCAGGTAGCGGGCCAGGTCGAACACGTTCTTCAGGTCGTAGCTGTCGCCGATGCGGGTGAGCATGAAGCCGGCCACGCGCTCGATCTCCGCGGCCGACAAGCCCACCGGCCGGCAGATCCGGGCGTGCAGGCCGTCGAATTCCGACAGCGGCACCACCCGCACGCCATCAAGCACGTCGGCATCGACCAGGCAGATGCCGTCGCCGTCCTGTTCCCTGCCCAGGCACAGGGCCGCGTGCGACCAGGTCGACTGGGTCAGGTACTTGATCGCGCCGGCGAAACGGCTGGTGCCCTCGACCAGCAGCACGTCGCCGCGCCGCAGGGTGGCGGCCAGCAGTTGCGGACTGCTGCTGGGCCCGTGCCCGTAGCCGTCACGCGGGGCCGCCAGATGCTGTGCCAGCCGTCGTCCCAGGCTGCGCAGGGCCATGTGTCCTCCTCGCCCCGTGCGCCAGCCACGGGCAGGCACAGGCTAGCGCCCATCGTCGCCCGAGGCGACCCTGGCACCCGGCTTCAGGGCTGGTCCAGCGGCGGCGTCCGGGTGGCGCCGACCGTGCGTTCGCGGCGCAGCAGGTACAGGCCGCTGGCGACGATGATCGCCGCACCGGTCCAGGTGGCCGTATCGGGCAGGGTCTGCCACAGCAGCCAGTCCCAGGCGATCACCCAGACCAGGCCGGTGTACTCCAGCGGCGCGATCATCGAGGCGTCGCCACGCATGAAGGCGCTGGTCAGCGCGATCTGGCCGAACGCGCCGGCCAGGCCCATGCCCAGGATCAAGGCCGCGTGTTCCCAACGCAGCGGCACCCAACCCGGGATCGCCGCCAGGCCCGCACCCACGGCCATGATCGCCAGGAACCACACCACCATCGACTGCGGGGTGTCGGTGCGGGTCAGCAGGCTCACGGTCACCGCGGCGATGGCATAGGCGGTGGCCGCCAGCAGCACCATCAGGCCGGGGAGGGAAACCAGCCCGTCCACCCCCGGGCGCAGCACCACGACCACCCCGAGCAGGCCGATGCCGATCGCGGTCCAGCGCCGTGGGCCGACCTTCTCGCCCAGCAGCGGCACCGACAGCGCCGCCACCAGCAGCGGCGCGACGAAGTAGAGGGTGTAGGCGGTGGACAGCGGCATGCGCCTGAGCGCGTACACGAAGCAGCCGATCATCACCATGCCCAGCACGCCACGCAGCAGGTGCAGGCCCCAGCGCACCGGCACGATCGAGCGCACGCCGGCGCTGGCCAGCACCCACACCAGCACGAACGGCAGCGACGCGGCGCCACGCAGCAAGGTCACCTGCAGTGGCGGGTAATGCGCCGACAGCAGCTTCATGCCCGCATCCATCAGCGAGAAGCTGGCCACGGCGGCGAGCATCCAGCCGGCGGCGGCCAGGGGGGAGCGGTGGGGCGCGTGCATGGGGCATTATCGCCCCGCGGCCAGAGGCCTGGCCATGCACCGGGGTTAGAATGCAGCTCCATGTTCCCGCCCCGACGCCGCCATGCCCTCCTTCGATATCGTCTCTGAAGTCGACACCCACGAACTGACCAACGCGGTCGACCAGGCCAGCCGCGAACTGACCACCCGCTTCGATTTCAAGGGCGTGGAGGCGAAGTTCGTGCTCGAGGACAGCGTGGTCAGCCAGTCCGCGCCCAGCGACTTCCAGCTCAAGCAGATGACCGACATCCTCAAGCAGCGGTTGACCGCGCGCGGCATCGACATCCGCTGCCTGGAGTTCGGCGAGGTGGAGACCAACCTGGCCGGCGCCCGGCAGAAGGTCACCATCAAGCAGGGCATCGAGCGCGACACCGCCAAGAAGATCCAGGCCGCGCTCAAGGACGCCAAGCTCAAGGTCGACAGCCAGATCAACGGCGACAAGCTGCGGGTGAACGGCAAGAAGCGCGACGACCTGCAGGAGGCCATCGCCCTGCTGCGCAAGGCCGAATTCGGCATCCCGCTGCAGTTCGACAACTTCCGCGACTGAGGCAGCCGCCATGACCCAGGCACATGCCGGGCCGCAGGACGGGCCCAGCGCCGGCCCCGGCGAGGAGGACGCCATCGCCGCCACCCGGCGCTGGGTCGAGCAGGCGGTGATCGGCCTGAACCTGTGCCCATTCGCCAAGGCGGTGTACGTGAAGGACCAGGTGCGCCTCGCCTACAGCGACGCCACCACGCCCGGACAACTGCTCGAACAACTGGGCGAGGAGCTGCTGCTGCTGCGCGATGCCCCGGCCGAACAGGTCGACACCACCTTGCTGGTGCATCCACATGTGCTGCAGGACTTCCTCGACTACAACGATTTCCTCGACCGGGTCGATGCCCTGGTCCAGGCGCTGGAGCTGGAGGGCGTGCTGCAGGTGGCCAGCTTCCATCCCGACTACCGCTTCGCCGACAGCGATCCGGACGACATCGAGAACCACAGCAACCGCTCGCCGTTCCCGACCCTGCACCTGCTGCGCGAGGACAGCATCGACCGCGCGGTGGAGGCCTACCCGGACCCGGACGCGATCGTGGAGCGCAACTACGCCACGCTGCGGCAACTGGGCCACGCGGGCTGGCAGCGCCTGTTCGAAGACTGAGCCAGGCCCGGACCGGCGGACCTGACCCAGGTCAAGGTCGCCACACCGGGGTTGCGCGATCCTGCACGCCCGTCCCCGTCCTGGAGCCGAGCATGGGTGATCCTGCGCCCCGCCTGGAAATCGATGGCGCGATGGTCGCGCGCGAGCTCGGCCTGGAAACCGGCCAGTTCCGCCAGTTGATGGCCGACGGCAAGATCAGCGTGCTGTGCGAGAAGGGCACCGGCGAGGACAGCGGCACCTGGCGCGCCTCGTTCTACCACGGCAAACGCCGGGCACGCTTCGTGGTCGACTCCCGCGGCAGGCCGGTGGCGACATGAACACCGCCAGCGGTCCCGGGCCCGGCGGTGCCGATGGCCGCGCCCACCGCGCAGGCGGCAACAGGCCGCCGGCAGGCTTCAGTCGCCGCCGGCGTTGAACAGCCGCGCCAGGTCGGACGCGTCCAGCGCGCGCCACTGGCCCGGCTCCAGCCCACCCAGCTCCAGCCCGCCGACCCGCGGCCGGTGCAGTGCCAGCACGTGGTTGCCGGTAGCGGCGAACATCCGCCGCACCTGGTGGTAGCGGCCCTCGTGCAGGGTCAGCTGCGCCTGGCGTGGCCCCAGCTCCTCCAGTTCGGCCGCCAGCAACGGGCTGGTCTCCGATTCCAGCATCAGGGTGCCGCTGGCGAACAGCGCGGCTTCGTCGCCGCGCAGGTCGTGGGCCAGCGTGGCCTGGTAGATCTTGGGCAGCCTGGACTTCGGCGACACGATCCGGTGCAGCAGCTGGCCGTCGTCGGTGAACAACAGCAGGCCGGTGGTATCGCGGTCCAGGCGACCGACCGTCGACAGCGCCGGATCGCGCCGGGCGAAACGCGCCGGAAGCAGCTCGTAGACCGTGCGCCCCTTGTCGCGGGTCGAACAGGTGCAGCCGGCCGGCTTGTGCAGCATCAGCACCAGGCCTGGCGACGGATCCAGCGGCTGCCCGTCCACCCGCACCTGGTCGTGCTCGAGTGGATCGTCGGCGTACAGCACCTCGCCGGCGGCATCGGTGACCCGACCCTCGCGGAACATCCAGGCCACTTCCTTGCGGCTGCCATAGCCCAGGTTGGCCAGGTGTTTGACCAGTTTCATCGACTTGGCCATGGCTACTTCTTCACTCCTTCGATGACCTTGAAGCCGCCACCCTCGGCCAGCACCCGGTGACTGGCGAAGGCCTGCGCCAGGGTCGCTTCGTAGGGCAGGTGGCGATTGGCCACCAGCAGCAGGCGGCCGCCGTGCCGCAGCGACTGCGCCGCCACCTCGATGAAACGCTGGCCCAGTTGCGGGCGGTCGCCACGGTCATGGGCGTGGAATGGCGGATTGCTGACAATGAAGTCGTAGTCGCTCCGTGCCAGGCCGGTGGTCACGTCGTGCCAGTGGAACCCCAGCGCCACCCGATCGGCGTGCGCGGCCAGATTGGCCCGCGCCAGCTCCAGCGCGCGTGCCTGCGCTTCGTACAGGTCCAGCGCCGCCACCGCCGGCGCGCGCTCCAGCACCTGGCCGGAAAGATAGCCCCAGCCGGCCCCCAGATCGGCACCGCGCCCGGCCAGGTCGGCCGGCAGCTGCGCGGCCAGCAGCGCCGAAGCCGGGTCGATCCGGTCCCAGGCGAACACGCCCGGACGGCTGCGGTAGCGCCCGTCCAGGATCGGCCGCGGCGCATCGGCCTGGCGCCAGTGCGCCAGCAGCGCCGCGTCGTGCGCACCCTGCAGCGGCGGCGTCCAGAACACCCGGCAGTGGAACTTGGCCAGGCTGCCGCCCAGACCGGCCAGTTGCCGCAGGTCCTTCTCGTGCGACCTGGCGCCTTCGTCATTGGCCACAGCGGCCACGACCCGCGCGCCCGGCGCGGCCCGTTCCACCGCCCGCGCCAGCAGCGCCCGCGCCTGCTCGCGCTGGCGCGGCGGCAGCACCAGCACCAGGGTGGCCTCCGCCACCGGCTCCCCTTCCGCCTGCACCGCCAGGCCGGCCTGGCGCAGGCCATCGACCAGCGGCTTGAAATCCTGTTCGCAACGCAGACGGTGCAGGGGGCTGCCTGACAGCGGCCCGCCGGCGCGCGCGCCCAGGAAGGCAATGGCCCCCTGCGCCGGCCACGGCAGCACGCCGCTGGCGAACGGCAGCAGCAAGGCCTGGAGCGGGGCGTCGTGCTGGGACAAGTGGGCGGATCCACGGATGGGCCGGTCATTATCGGCCAAGGCCTGCTGGCGCGCGGCGCACGGGCGACCGGCTTGGACCGACCGGCCCGCGCCGGTTCAGTCCGCCGGCGGCTCCGGGCCGGCGCCTGCCACCTCGTCCAGGCCCAGCAGCTGCAGCGCCATGCGCTTGTTCATCGCCTTCATCGCCTCGACCTGCTCGTCACCGAAGGTCAGCTGCTTGAACATGGCCAGCAGGGCGGGCGCGACCAGCAGCGACAGGTCCTCGGCCAGCACGCTGCCGCACAGGCGCTCGCTGCCGATCAGGGTGGCCAGCTCGGCCTGCTTGCGCCGCTGTTGCGGCAGCAGTTCGGTGTCGCGCCAGGTGCGCACCAGTTCCGGGAAGCGCACGCCCTCGGACACCAGCAGGCGCATCATCGCCATCGCCCGGGGGTTGGTCAGGCGCTCGTAGATCTCGTCGATGAACGCTTCCACCCGCGCGCGCACGCAGGCCGGGGCGAGGTCCACCGGCAGCGGTTCGGGCGCGGGCTCGCTGGCGATCAGGGTGGCCGTCAGCAACGCCTCGAAGATCTGCTCCTTGCTGCCGAAATGCGCATACACCCCGCTCTTGGACAGCCCTGCCCGGCGGGCGATGTCGTCGATCCGGGTGCCGACGAACCCATGCTGCGAGAACTCGACCAGGGCCGCGTCCAGGATCTGCCGGCTGCGCACGTCGGGCGACAGGCGCACGCGCTTGCGGCGCGCTGGGACGGGGCTTGAGGGTGCGGTGGTGGGCATGGTATCCAACAAGGGGTAAGGTTTTTGCCGGCGCCGGACGACCGCAGCGGGGCTTCACCCGGCTGTCGTCATCCTAAGCCACTATCGACTCTCCGGTCGTTATGGGGTAATTTAACGACTGCTGGGTCGTTAGTTGATCCGGATCAATGCCCCCGCATTGGCCCGGGGCGATCCTTGACCCCGTTCCCCCTCCCCTGCCCGGCGCCCATCCCCATGGAACCTCGTCGCCTCACGACGTCCGGCCTGCCCGGCCTGGCCACCGGCGTACTGGCCGCACTGCTGGCCGGCTGCGCTTCGATGGCCCCGCCCTACCAGACACCCGCGCCGCCGGTACCGGCGCACTGGCCGGCCGGGATCGCGCCGGCCACGGCGCCGGCGCCGCTGCCACCCTGGCGCGGCTACTTCACCGATCCGCTGCTGCAGCAGCTGGTGGAGACCGCCCTGGCCAACAACCGCGACCTGCGCATCGCCGCCTTGCGCAGCGACCAGGCACGCGCGGCGTTCCGGATCCAGCGCGCCGACCAGCTCCCGAACCTGGGCCTGGCCGCACAGGGTGCGCGGGCACGGGTGCCCGGCGACCTCAACGCCGCCGGCGTGTCGGCCGTGGGTGCCGAGTACCGCGCCGAAGTGGGCCTGAGCAGCTGGGAGCTGGACCTGTGGGGGCGGGTGCGCAACCTCAAGCAGTCGGCACTGGAGCAGTGGCTGGCCACCGAAGCGGGCTACCTGTCGGCCGAACTGGCCCTGGTGGCGCAGGTGGCCGACGGCTACATCGGCCTGCGCGAACTGGACGAACGCCTGGCGCGGGCACGGCGTTCGGTGGAAACCCGGCAGGAGTCGCAGCGCATCTTCACCCGCCGCTACCAGGTCGGCGCGGTCTCGAAGCTGGAACTGGCCCAGGTGCAGGCCCTGCTGGCCGCGGCCCAGAGCCTGCAGCTGCAGCTGGAGCAGCAACGGGCCACCCAGCTGCATGCGCTGGGCCTGCTGGTCGGCGCCCATCCCGGCCCGCTGCCCGCACAGACCCCGTTCGAACAGGCCGCGATCCTGGCGGCGATCGCGCCTGGCCTGCCCTCGCAGGTGCTGCTCGGCCGGCCGGACGTGATCGCCGCCGAACACCAGCTGCGCGCCGCCAATGCCGACATCGGCGCGGCCCGCGCCGCCTTCCTGCCGAAGATCTCGCTGACCGGCAGCTTCGGCAGCGCCAGCGCCCAGCTCGACGGCCTGTTCGATTCCGGCAGCCGCGCATGGACCTTCGCGCCGGTGCTGTCGTTGCCGATCTTCAGCGGCGGCCGCCTGCGCGCCAACCTGGACCTGAGCCAGGTCCGGCGCGACATCGCCGTGGCCGAATACGAGAAAACCGTGCAGACCGCCTTCCGCGAAGTCGCCGATGCCCTGGCCGGCCAGCGCTGGCTGTCCGAGCGCCTGGTCGTGCAGCACGCCGCGCTGCAGGCCCAGACCGAACGCGCGCGCCTGGCCGGGCTGCGCTACGCCAACGGCTCCACCACCTACCTTGAAGTCCTCGACGCCCAGCGCGACCTGCTCGACGCCGAGCAGCAGGTGGTGCAGGTGCAGCGGGCGCTGCTGTCCAGCCAGGTGGCGCTGTATGCCGCCCTGGGCGGCGGCGCGCCCGCGGTGGACACGCCCACACCCCCTGCCGCAGACGCCACCGACAAGGCCCCCCGATGAACATCTCTCCCTCGCAGAAGAAGACGCTGACGCTGGTGGCCGTGGCCGCAGGCGTCGTGCTGGTGGCCTGGTGGGCCTGGTCGGCGTTGTCCGACAACGGCCCCGGCGCAGGCTTCGTCGGCGGCAATGGCCGCATCGAGGCCACCGAGATCGACGTGGCCACCCGGCTCCCGGGCCGGGTCGAGGAAATCCTGGTGCGCGAAGGCGACTTCGTCAAAGCCGGGCAGCCACTGGCCAGGATGCAGCTGGACTCGCTGGACGCCCAGCGCGCCGAAGCCGAGGCCGGACGCCAGCAGGCCGAGCACGCCGCCACCGCCTCCGAGGCCCAGGTGATCCTGCGCCAGAGCGACGTGGCCGCGGCCAAGGCCCAGGTCGCCCAGCGCGAGGCCGAACTGGACGCCGCGCGCCGCCGGTTCTCGCGTTCGCAGACCCTGTCCAGCGAGGGCGCCGCCTCGATGCAGGAGCTCGATGACGACCGCGCCCGCATGCGCGGGGCCGAAGCGGCGCTGGCCGCCACCCAGGCCCAGGTCGCCGCCGGCGAAGCGGCCGTGGCCGCCGCCCGCGCCCAGGTGGTCGGGTCGCGCTCGAGCGTGGACGCCGCCACCGCCACGGTGGCGCGGATCGACGCCGACATCACCGACAGCGTGCTGCGCGCCACGCGCGACGGCCGGGTGCAGGTGCGCGTGGCCCAGCCAGGCGAGGTACTGGGCGCAGGCGGCCGGGTGCTGAGCCTGCTGGACCTGTCCGACGTGTACATGACCTTCTTCGTCCCCAGCGAAGTGGCCGGGCGCATCGCCCTGGGCAGCGAGGTGCGGATCGTGCTCGATGCCGCCCCGGACCTGGTGATCCCGGCCACCGTGTCGTTCGTGGCCAGCCAGGCCCAGTTCACGCCCAAGACCGTGGAAACCGAGAGCGAGCGGCAGAAGCTGATGTTCCGGGTGCGCGCGCAGATCGCGCCGGAGCTGCTGCAGCGGCACATCGAGCAGGTCAAGACCGGCGTGCCCGGCATGGCCTGGCTGCGGACAGATCCGCAGGCGCAGTGGCCGGCCTCGCTGGCGCTGGACGCGCGCACGAACACCGCCGCGAAGGACTGAGCCGATGTCCGTGCAGGCTGCCATGGAACCGGCAGTGCGGTTGCGCGGCGTGCGCCTGCACTACCGCAAGGTCCAGGCCCTGGCCGGGATCGACCAGGACCTGCCGGCCGGCTGCATGGTGGGCCTGATCGGTCCGGACGGCGTGGGCAAGTCCAGCCTGCTGTCGCTGATCGCCGGCGCGCGCCAGGTCCAGGACGGCACGGTGGAGGTGCTGGACGGCGACATGCGCCAGCGCCGCCACCGCGACCGGGTCTGCCCGCGTATCGCCTACATGCCGCAGGGCCTGGGTCGCAACCTCTACCCGACCCTGTCGGTGGAGGAGAACCTGCAGTTCTTCGCACGCCTGTTCGGCCACGACGCGGCCGAGCGCCGCCGCCGCATCGACGACCTCACCCGCGCCACCGGGCTGCACAGGTTCCTGGACCGGCCGGCCGGAAAGCTGTCCGGCGGCATGAAGCAGAAGCTGGGCCTGTGCTGCTCGCTGATCCACGACCCGGACCTGCTGATCCTGGACGAGCCGACCACCGGCGTGGACCCGCTGGCGCGTTCGCAGTTCTGGGACCTGATCGACCGCATCCGCGGCCAGCGCCCGCACATGAGCGTGCTGGTGGCCACCGCCTACATGGACGAGGCGCAGCGCTTCGACTGGCTGATGGCGATGGACGAGGGCAAGGTGCTGGCCACCGGCACCGCGCAGGAGCTGTTCGAACGCACCGGCACCGATTCGCTGGAAGCGGCCTTCATCGCCCTGCTGCCGGAAGAGAAGACCCGCGACCACGTCGCGGTGACGATCCCGCCACTGGCCGGCGACGCCGACGACATCGCCATCGAGGCGAAGGACCTGACCATGCGCTTCGGCGATTTCGTCGCCGTGGACCATGTCTCCTTCCGCATCCGCCGTGGCGAGATCTTCGGCTTCCTGGGCTCCAACGGCTGTGGCAAGACCACGACCATGAAGATGCTGACCGGCCTGCTGGAGGCCAGCGAGGGCCAGGCCTGGCTGTTCGGCCACCAGGTCGATCCGAAGGACATCGACACCCGTCGGCGCGTGGGCTACATGTCGCAGGCGTTTTCGCTGTATGGCGAGCTGACCGTGGAGCAGAACCTGGTCCTGCACGCGCAGCTGTTCAACGTGCCCAAGGAGAAGATCCCGGCGCGGGTACGCGAGATGGCCGAGCGCTTCGACCTGCTCGACGAGATGGCCAGCCTGCCCGACAGCATGCCGCTGGGCATGCGCCAGCGCCTGTCGCTGGCGGTGGCGATGGTGCACAAGCCCGACCTGCTGATCCTGGACGAACCGACTTCGGGCGTGGACCCGGTGGCGCGCGATGCGTTCTGGCGCCTGCTGGTGCAGTTGTCGCGCCGGGACAAGGTCACCATCTTCATCTCCACCCACTTCATGAACGAGGCCGAGCGCTGCGACCGCATGTCGATGATGCACGCCGGCAAGGTACTCGACAGCGACGCGCCGGCCAGGCTGGTGGAGAAGCGCGGCGCGAAGACGCTGGAGGAGGCCTTCATCGGCTACCTGGTCGAGGCCGAGGGCGACAGCGGCCAGGCCGAGGTGGACGCCCCGGCCATGGTCCAGGCCGAGGACAGCCAGGCCCCGGCCAGCACCCGGCGCGCGCCGTTCAGCCTGCAGCGCATGTACAGCTACCTGTGGCGCGAGGCGCTGGAGCTGCAGCGCGACCCGATCCGCGCCAGCCTGGCCCTGGGTGGTTCGATCCTGCTGATGTTCGTGATCGGCTTCGGCATCAGCATGGACGTGGAGGACCTGCGTTACGCGGTGCTCGACCGCGACAACACCACCCTCAGCCGCGACTACGCGCTGCAGCTGTCCGGCTCGCGCTACTTCATCGAGCAGCCGGCCATCACCGGCTACGACGACCTGGACCGGCGCATGCGCAGCGGCGAGCTGTCGCTGGCGATCGAGATCCCGCCCGGCTTCATGCGCGACGCGCTGCGAGGCAACGGCGTGCAAGTGGGTGCCTGGGTCGACGGATCCATGCCCGCCCGTGCCGAAACCGTACAGGGGTATGTGCAGGGCATGCACCAGACCTGGCTGGCCACCCAGGCCGCCGCCATGGGCATCGGCGCCACCTCCGCGGCCAGCGTCGAGACGCGCTTCCGCTACAACCCCGACGTCAAGAGCCTGCCGGCGATGGTGCCAGCGGTGATCCCGATCCTGCTGCTGATGCTGCCGGCGATGCTGACCGCCCTGGCGGTGGTGCGCGAGAAGGAAACCGGCTCGATCACCAACCTCTACGTCACCCCGGTCACCCGCACCGAGTTCCTGCTCGGCAAGCAGCTGCCCTACGTGGGCCTGGCGATGCTCAACTTCTTCCTCATGTCGCTGCTGGCGGTGACCGTGTTCGGGGTTCCGGTCAAGGGCAGCTTCCTGGTCCTGGCCCTGGCCGCGCTGGCGTTCAGTTTCGCCGCCACCGGCATGGGCCTGCTGGCCTCGGCGGTGACCAAGAGCCAGATCGCGGCGATGTTCATCGCCATGATCGGCACCATCATCCCGGCCACCCAGTTCTCCGGACTGCTCGACCCGGTGTCCTCGCTGGAGGGCGCCGGCCGGGTGATCGGCAACATCTATCCGGCCACCTACATGGTCTCCATCAGCCGTGGCGTGTTCAACAAGGGCCTGGGCTTCAGCGACCTGGCCGGCGCCCTGTGGCCGATGCTGCTGTCGGTGCCGGTGATCCTGGGCGCAGCCATCGCGCTGCTGAAGAAGCAGGAGCGCTGAGATGGACGGCAGCGGATCGACCCGGAGGCACATCGCCAACATCTACCGGCTCGGGGTCAAGGAGCTGTGGAGCCTGTGGCGCGACCCGATGCTGCTGGTGCTGATCGTCTACGTGTTCACGTTCGCGGTCTACACCTCGGCCACGGCGATGCCCGACACCTTGCACAAGACCCCGATCGCGATCGTCGACGAGGACGACTCGCCGCTGTCCCAGCGCATCGTCTCGGCGTTCTATCCACCGCAGTTCATCACCCCCCAGGTGATCTCCATGGCCGAGGTCGATCCGGGCATGGACGCCGGCCGCTACACCTTCGCCCTGCATATCCCGCAGGGCTTCCAGCGCGACGTGCTGGCCGGGCGCGCGCCGCAGGTCCAACTCAATGTCGACGCCACCCGCATGAGCCAGGCCTTCACCGGCAGCGGCAACGTGCAGCAGATCGTGATCGGCGAGGTCAACGAGTTCGTCCAGCGCCAGCGCGGCACCGCCGCCGCACCGGTCGACATCGCGGTGCGCGCCCGCTTCAACCCGGCGCTGGAGAAGGGCTGGTTCGGCGCCCTGAACAGCATCATCAACCAGATCACCATGCTGTCGATCATCCTCACCGGTGCGGCGCTGATCCGCGAACGCGAGCACGGCACCATCGAGCACCTGCTGGTGATGCCGGTCAACCCGACCGAGATCATGCTGTCCAAGGTCTGGTCGATGGGGCTGGTGGTGCTGGTGGCCTCGGCGCTGTCACTGGGCTTGGTGGTGCGAGGCATCCTGGACGTGCCGGTGGAAGGCTCGGTGCCGCTGTTCTTCGCCGGCGCGGCCCTGCACCTGTTCGCCACCACCTCGATGGGCATCTTCATGGCCACCATCGCCCGCAACATGCCCCAGTTCGGCATGCTGATGGTGCTGACGATCCTGCCGCTGCAGATGCTTTCCGGCGGCGCCACCCCGCGCGAAAGCATGCCCGAGCTGGTGCAGAACATCATGCTCGTCGCACCGACCACCCACTTCGTCGAACTCGGCGGCGCGATCCTGTTCCGCGGCGCCGGCATCGAGGTGGTGTGGAAGCAGTTCCTGTGGCTGGTGGTGATCGGCGCGGCGTTGTTCGCCGGCTCGCTGGCCCGCTTCCGCAAGACCATTGCCCAGATGGCCTGAATCCATCCCCGGGACGCCGCGTGCGCCCCGACCATGAGCGAGGTGACACCCATGAACGACCCCAGCCGACTGCCCATGGCCTTGAGCAAGGCCAATCTCGACCTGCAACTGGGCATCGCCAACCTGGTCCGCAACAGCGGCGAGCACTGGCTGCAGTTCGCCCGCCACCTGGTCGACGAGGGCATTGCCGAAAGCAACACCGAAGTGGCCCGGCTGGTGCAGGCCGGCGACTGGCAGAAGCTGGCCACCCTGCCCACCGAGACCTTCTGGCGCCTGCTGCAGCAGCATTCCGGCGACAGCCAGGAGGCGGCCAGCATCGCCCAGTCCGCGCAACTGGAGTTCGCCCGCGGCCTGCACGAGGTGCTCGTGGCCTGGCAGCGCGCCACCGCCGATGCCTTCGCCGGCGCCTTCGCCGACGCACAGCCGCCTGCACAGGCGGGCGGCAATCCGTGGGCACCGTGGCTGGAGGCCTGGCAGCAGGCCCTGCCGGCCGCCTTCAGCGACTACCTGGGCGCGATCAGCCCGGCCGCCCCCCGGGGCCGCAAGTAAGGAGACCGCCATGGCCACGTCGACCCCCACCGACTGGAACCGCTGGCTCACCGATCCGCTGGCATTGGGCGCGGCGGCGTCCGGATACCTGACCGACGCCTGGCAGCGCGGCCTGCTGTATGCCGACATCCGCCGCCAGCGCGGCAACCAGTACCGCCAGCACCTGCGCGAGACCGCGCCGAACGTGCTGGACTTTCCCTCCGAACCGGTGATGTCCGGCATCGACCTGCCGCAGCCGGTCAACTACGCCCTGCTGCGCATCATTGCCGACGCCAGCACCCCGGTCGATCCGCGCAAGCGCCCCTTCATCGTGGTCGATCCGCGCGCCGGCCACGGCCCGGGCATCGGCGGCTTCAAGCCCGACAGCGAGATCGGTGCCGCGCTCAAGGCCGGGCATCCGTGCTACTTCGTCGGCTTCACCCCCGACCCGGTGCCGGGGCAGACGGTCGAGGACGTGATGCGCGCCGAGGCCGCCTTCGTGCGCAAGGTCGGCCAGCTGCACCCGCAGGCACTGGGCAAGCCCTGCGTGATCGGCAACTGCCAGGCCGGCTGGCAGGTGCTGATGACCGCGGCGGTGTGGCCGGAGCTGTTCGGGCCGATCATCCTGGCTGGCGCGCCGTTGTCGTACTGGGCAGGGACCAACCCGATGCGCTACGCCGGCGGCCTGCTCGGCGGCAGCTGGCTGACGGCGATGACCAGCGACCTGGGCGACGGCCGCTTCGATGGCGCCTGGCTGGTGCAGAACTTCGAGAACCTGGACCCGGCCAATACGCTGTGGTCCAAGCAGTACAACCTGTACGCCAGTGTCGACACCGAGGGCCCGCGCTACCTGGGCTTCGAGAAGTACTGGGGCGGCCACGTGTTCCTGGAAGGCGGCGAGATGCAGTACATCGTCGACAACCTGTTCATCGGCAACAAGCTGGCCACCGCCGGCCTGATGACCTCCGACGGCGTGCGCATCGACCTGCGCAACCTGCGTTCGCCGGTGGTGGTGTTCTGCTCCTACGGTGACAACATCACCCCGCCGCCGCAGGCGCTGGGCTGGATCACCGATCTGTATCGCGACGACGACGACGTGATTGGCCACGACCAGACCATCGTGTTCGCCACCCACGACAGCATCGGCCACCTGGGCATCTTCGTTTCCGGCAGCGTCGGCCGCAAGGAACACCGCGAGTTTGCCGCCAACATCGACCTGATCGACCTGCTGCCGGCGGGGATCTACCGCGCCGAGGTGGACGACCGCCCACCGGGCATGGCCGCCGACGCGCTGGCCGACGACGCCTACCTGATGCGGATCCGCGGCAGCTCGGTCGAGGAGGTGCGCGCCATCGTCCAGCCCGATGCGGACAGCGAACGCCGCTTTGCCGCCGCCGCGCGCGTGTCCACGATCAACCTGGCGCTGTACCGCAACCTGTTGCAGCCCTGGGTGCAGGCCTGGTCGACACCGCTGTCGGCGCGCTGGCAACAGGCCCTGCATCCGCTGCGGATCGGCTTCGAGTGGTGGTCCGACGAGCACCCGCTGGCGCCGCTGGTGGCGCAGGCCGCCCAGCAGGTCCGCGAGCACCGGCACCCGGTCGACGCCGACAACCCCTTCCTGCAGTCGCAGGCGGCATTGTCCAGTGCCATCGAACAGTTGCTCGACCAGTACCGCGACCATCGCGATGGCATCTACGCGGCCACCTTCGATGCCTTGTACGGCGCACCCGCGGTGCAGGCCCTGGCCGGCCAGAGCATGGACGACCACGGCCCGGTACGGCCGCATCCGGGCGACTTCCCCGAGCATCGTGCGTTCCTGGCCAGTGAACTGGAGCGGCTGCAGGCCGACATCGGCCACGGCGGCCTGCTCGAGGCGCTGGTCCGCGGCCTGTTCTACGTGTTCCAGGCCCGTGGCGAAGCCGACGAGCGCCATTTCCGCCATGCCTGGCAGGCGGTACGTCCCGAGGTCGACCAGCGCGGCACCAGCCCGGAGATGATGGCCCGGTTCCGTGCCCTGGTGCGCCGCCAGGCCCTGCTGGTCCGGCGTGACCCGGAGACGGCACTGGCGGCGATCCCGGCCCTGTTGTCGGGCCTGGCGCCGGCCGATCGACGCCGGGCCGCCGACTTCATCGCCGGGATCGTCACCGGCGGCGACGCATTGTCGGTCCAGGAGCGCCACGACCTGCAACGGGTACTGGCGCTGTTCGGCCAACATGCACCACCGGCTCGGCCAGGTGCGCGGACATCGCGCACGCCCGGCAAGCGCGCCGGCAAGCGCCCGGGCAAGCCCGCATCGACCGCAACCGGACCGGCATCCAGGAAGACCCCATGACCACGCCCGCAACGCCCGCCACCCCCCATGCCTTCGACCTGCAGCGCCTGCTGGCGCATGTGGCCGGACTGCCGCCGATCAAGGTCGCGGTGGTGCATCCCTGCGACGGGCCTAGCCTGGGTGGCGCACTGGATGCACGCAACGCCGGCCTGATCGATCCGGTGCTGATTGGCCCGCGCGCCAGAATCGAAGCGGTCGCGGCCGAGGCCGGGCTGGACCTGGCCGGGGTCGCGATCGAGGACGCCGCGCACAGCCACGCCGCCGCCGCCCGCGGGGCCGAGCTTGCGTGCGCGGGCAAGGTCGAGGCCTTGATGAAGGGCAGCCTGCACACCGACGAACTGATGGCCGCGGTGGTGGCGCGCGAATCGGGCCTGCGCACCAAGCGCCGGGTCAGCCACTGCTTCGTGCTGCACACCCCGCGCTATCCGCGCCCGTTCATCGTCACCGACGCGGCCATCAACCTGGCGCCGGATCTGGAACAGAAGGCCGACATCATCCGCAACGCGATCGACCTGGCCCATGCCATCGGTGTGGCCGAACCGAAGGTGGCGATCCTGGCCGCGGTGGAAACCGTCAACCCGGCCATGCCATCCACCCTCGATGCCGCCGCGCTGTGCAAGATGGCCGAGCGCGGGCAGATCACCGGCGGCGTGCTCGACGGCCCACTGGCGTTCGACAACGCCGTGTCGGCCGCCGCCGCACGCACCAAGGGCATCACCTCGGCGGTCGCCGGCCAGGCCGACATCCTGGTGGTGCCGGACCTGGAAAGCGGCAACATGCTGGCCAAGCAACTGGTCTTCCTGGGCGACGCCAGCAGCGCCGGCATCGTGCTGGGCGCGCGGGTGCCGGTGGTACTGACCAGCCGCGCCGATTCGGACGAGTCGCGCATCGCCTCCTGCGCCATCGCCCTGATCCTCGCCCACCGCTACCGCAGCACCCCGCCATGAGCCCCCAACGCCTGATCCTGGTCCTCAACTGCGGCTCGTCGAGCATCAAGTTCGCCGTGTACGACGCCGATGCCGATCCGCCGCCGCGCAAACCGGAGTGGAACGGCAAGGTGCAGGGCATCGGCGGGCCGAAGCCGGACTTCGGCGAAACCGGGGTGGCCCCGTTTTCGATCGAACTGGACCCCGCCGCACCCTATCGCGCGGCACTGCGGCTGATCCGCGAACGCGTCATCGCCCGCCTCGACGGCCGCCCGATCGCCGCGGTCGCCCACCGCGTCGTCCACGGCGGCAGCAAGTATTTCGCGCCGGTGCGGGTGGATGCCGGGGTGCTGGCCGACCTCAAGGGCTACATCCCGCTGGCACCGCTGCACCAGCCGTTCGCACTGGAGGCGATCGAAATCCTCCTGCACGAGCGCCCGGACATTCCCCAGGTGGCCTGCTTCGACACCGGCTTCCACCACACCCTGCCCAAGGTCGAACAGCAACTGCCGCTGCCGCATGCATTCTGGGAGCGCGGCCTGCGCCGCTACGGCTTCCACGGCCTGTCCTACGACTACATGGCCACTGCCCTGCCCGAGCGGCATGGCGAACTGGCCCGCGGCCGGGTGATCGTGGCCCACCTGGGCAGCGGCGCCAGCCTGTGCGCAATGCAGGACCTGGCCAGCGTGGCCACGACCATGGGATTTTCGGCGCTGGATGGCCTGATGATGGGCACCCGCACCGGCGCGCTTGATCCGGGCGCGGTGATCTACCTGATGGAGATCGAGAAGCTGAGCCTGGAACAGGTCGGCCACCTGCTCTACCACCAGTCCGGGCTGCTCGGGGTCTCGGGGCGGTCCTCCGAACCACGGGTGCTGCAGCCGCTGGAGTCGCACACGGACGATGAAGGCCGGCGCGCGCACGATGCGCTGGCGCTGTACGTGCGCCGGCTGGTACGCGAGATCGGCGCCCTGGTGGCGGTGCTGGGCGGGCTGGACCTGCTGGTGTTCACCGCCGG
>JAGOWL010000131.1 GCA_018060215.1 Pseudoxanthomonas sp. | reverse complement strand
GGGTGGACATGGGCGGGTAGACGGCCTGGTCGCTGCCTTCCACCTCCAGCCCCAGCTCGCGCGCCAGGGCCGCAACGCCGCCCATGAAGGTCCCGGCAATGCCGAGGATGTGGATCTTGTTCATGGCCGCGATTGTCGCCGAAGCGGCGCGAAAAGGCAGTCGCCCGCAAGCCGGGCTCCTGCCCGGGCACCGGGTCAGGGATGCAGCGCGGCCTGGATGCGGGCGGTGATCTCGTCCATGCTGCCGACGCCGTCGATCCGGGCCAGGGTGCCGCGGCCTTCATAGAAGCCGATCACCGGGGCGGTGGAATCGTTGTAGACCTGCAGGCGCTTGCGCACCGATTCGGGGTTGTCGTCGGCGCGGCCTTCGGCCTGGGCGCGGCCGGCGATGCGCTCCACCAGCAGCTCGGTGGCCACGTCCAGTTGCACCACCGCGTCCAGCGGCTGGCCGATCTTGGCCAGCAACCCGTCCAGCGCCCCGGCCTGGGCCAGGTTGCGCGGATAGCCGTCGAGGATGAAGCCGCCGGCCACGTCCTCGCGGCCCAGCCGCGATTCGAGCATGCCCAGCAGGATCGCGTCGGAGACCAGGTCCCCGCGCGCCATCACCTCTTTGGCCTGCAGGCCCAGCGGCGTGCCGGCGGCCACCTCGGCGCGCAGCAGGTCGCCGGTGGAAATATGGGGAACGCCGAGGGTGTCCTTCAGGCGCGCGGCCTGAGTTCCCTTGCCCGAACCAGGCGGGCCAAGCAGTACCAGTCGCATCGATCCTCCAGGGGAAGTGTCCGGTGGCCGGCGCGGGAGGCTAGACTTTGCACCCCGGCGCCCTATCGCAGTGCACCATTGACTGCGAGCTTAACGCATCCGGCCGCCCCGCCCCAAGAATCCGCCCCCCGAGGAACCCCGACCATGGTCAAAGGCACCCTGCTCTACGCCCAGTCCGGCGGCGTCACCGCCGTCATCAACGCCACCGCCAGCGGGGTCATCAGCGAGGCGCGGGCCCGGGGCGTCAAGGTCCTGGCCGCCCGCCACGGCATCCTGGGCGCCCTGCGCGAGGAGCTGGTGGACACCTCGAAGGAAACCGCAGCGGCCATCGCCGGCCTGGCCCACACCCCCGGCGGCGCCTTCGGCTCGTGCCGCTACAAGCTCAAGTCGGTGGAAGCCGACCGCGCCAAGTACGAGCGCCTGCTGGAGGTCCTCAAGGCCCACGACGTGCGCTGGTTCCTCTACAACGGCGGCAACGACTCGGCCGACACCGCCTGGAAGGTCTCGCAACTGGCGGCCGAATTCGGCTATCCGCTGACCTGCATTGGCGTGCCCAAGACCATCGACAACGACCTGGCCGTGACCGACACCTGCCCGGGCTTCGGCTCGGCGGCCAAGTACACCGCCGTGTCGGTGCGCGAGGCCGCACTGGACGTGCAGGCCATGGCCGAGACCTCGACCAAGGTGTTCGTGTACGAGGCCATGGGCCGCCACGCCGGCTGGCTGGCCGCCGCCGCCGGCCTGGCCGGGCAGTCGCCCGATGACGCCCCGCAGATCATCCTGTTCCCCGAGCGCGCCTACGACCAGGCCGCCTTCCTGGCCCAGGTCGACAAGGTGGTCAAGAAGGTCGGCTGGTGCGTGGTGGTGGCCAGCGAGGGCATCCGCGACGCCGACGGCAGGTTCGTCGCCGACGCCGGCGGCGGCACCGACGCCTTCGGCCACACCCAGCTGGGCGGGGTGGCTTCGCACCTGGCCGGCAAGGTCAAGGACGAACTGGGCTACAAGGTGCACTGGACCCTGCCCGACTACCTGCAGCGCTCGGCCCGCCACGTGGCCAGCAAGACCGACTGGGAACAGGCCCAGGCCGTGGGCAAGGCCGCGGTGCAGTACGCGCTCAAGGGCATGAACGCGGTGATGCCGGTGATCGTGCGCAGCTCCAGCGCCCCGTACCGCTGGAAGATCGAGCCGGCGCCGCTGCACAAGGTCGCCAACCACGAAAAGACCATGCCGGCCAGCTTCATCCGCAAGGACGGCTACGGCATCACCGCCAAGGCCCGCGAGTACCTGGAACCGCTGATCCGCGGCGAAGCCCCCCTGCCCTGGGGCCGCGACGGCCTGCCCAAGTACGTGACCCTGAAGAACGTGGCGGTGAAGAAGAAGCTGCCGGGCTGGGAGGGGTGAAGGCTACTGGCGGACGGGACGCAGCCGCGCCCCGTCCGCCTGGGTCAGGATGGATCAACCCACCTGGGCGGCGAGCAAGGCCGACAACTCCTGCAGCTTGGCCTCGAAGGCCGGACGCAACGCCTGCCAACTGGCATAGCTGTCCTTGTGCGAGTCTTCAACCGGAACAGTGAGCATGTCTGGGTTGTCCAGCAGATAGCTGATCACGATGTTGTCGGTGCCGCCATCGCGCATCGGCCCGAGCAGGCGCACCTTCATTTCCTGCACCCGGAAGTCCTTGCGGGTGTTGGCCAGGAACACGTCCACGGTCATCAATGCCTGGGCGCCGACCGCTGCCCGGACCACGGGCGAGAAGGTCTTGTCACCCCACATCGGGCCATTGCCACCGAATCCGAACTTGCTTGCCGCGCCCTTCGGGCCACGGTAGGCATAGCCGCCGGCCGGTTGCATCCAGATCCCGAAATGGTACTCGGGCGAGAACCGTCCATCCTTGACCGTCAGCGATTGCTCGTCCACGCCGGTCACCCCGCCGTGCGCGGCCTGGTAGGCAGGCGTGTCCGTGACTGCGGCTCCGGCAACCACCTGCACTCCCGGGATCACCAGATGCTGCTGGATCGATTGCGCAACCTCATCGGCGATCCGGCGTGCGTCCTCCTGGCTCAGATGTTCCTCCAACGGCTCGCGCGCCGCCATGTCCTGGCCACTGCCCAGTCCCAGCATGGTCAGTGCTGCCGCACCCGCGGCGCCGGCCACCTTCTTCCCGGTATGCCCCTCACCCGACAGCAAGGTCAATCGCTCCAGATGCGTGCCGACACGAACATCCACCGACCCCAGCGCCAACGTCTGCAACGGCGCCACCTTGCTGGACTTGTAGAAATCCATCTCTTCCTTCCACACGGGCCCTTTCGCGGCCCAGGCTGGTGCGGCCAGCACCAGCATCGACACCACCAGCATTGCACTGCGCATCGTCTCCCCCTTTTGAGTTGGGCTCGCCCCCCGAGCCAAGCCGATTCTAGGCCAGTTCGCGGCCGCCCAACCCACCCCGCCGGGACCGGCACCCCGGGGGGACGCCGGGCATCACGGCCATGGACGCTGCAGGTACCGGTGGCCTTCGGGCCGCCTGTGCGGTCATACTCGCCCCACTTCCAGAGATGTCGAACACGGTGTGACGCGCCCCAGGCTTGGCGGTCGGCTCCAGTGATTCACCGCTCGCCCTGCCCGCGTACCCCGGTTCGTCCATCGCTGGACGGCATCCACAAACTCGGGGAGGGGTTTCATGCTGGAACAATATGGTCTGACGCTGGCACTGGTGTGCGCGGCGCTCGCAATCGTCTACGGCATCGTGTCGGCGCGCTGGATCCTGGCCCAACCGGCGGGCAATGAACGCATGCAGGAGATCGCTGCGGCGATCCAGGAAGGCGCGCGCGCCTACCTCAACCGGCAATACCTGACCATCGCCGTGGCCGGCGCGGTGCTGTTCGTGCTGGTCGGGGTGTTCCTGAGCTGGTACACCGCGATTGGCTTTGCCATCGGCGCGGTGCTGTCGGGCCTGGCCGGGTACATCGGCATGAACGTGTCGGTGCGCGCCAACGTGCGCACCGCCGAGGCCGCGCGCAAGGGCATGGGCCCGGCGATGGACGTGGCCTTCCGCGGCGGTGCGATCACCGGGATGCTGGTGGTGGGCCTGGGCCTGCTGGGCGTGGCCGGCTACTACGCGCTGCTGCAGCGGCTGGGCCTGAGCCAGGCCGACAACCTGCACGCGCTGGTCGGCCTGGCTTTCGGCTCCTCGCTGATCTCGATCTTCGCCCGCCTGGGCGGCGGCATCTTCACCAAGGGCGCCGACGTGGGCGCCGACCTGGTCGGCAAGGTCGAGGCCGGCATCCCCGAGGACGACCCGCGCAATCCGGCGGTGATCGCCGACAACGTCGGCGACAACGTCGGCGACTGCGCCGGCATGGCCGCCGACCTGTTCGAGACCTATGCGGTCACGGTGATCGCCACGATGCTGCTGGGCGGGCTGATGATCGAGGAAGTCGGCCCCAACGCGGTGTTGTACCCGCTGGTGCTGGGCGGGGTGTCGATCATCGCCTCGATCATCGGCGCGTTCTTCGTCAAGGTGAAGCAAGGCGGCTCGATCATGGGCGCGCTGTACAAGGGCGTGATCGTCTCGGCGGTGCTGGCGGCGATCGCGTTCTGGCCGATCACCCAGTCGCTGATGGCCGACAACACCCACGGTGCGCTGAACCTGTACATCTGCGCGCTGATCGGCCTGGTCCTGACCGGCCTGATCGTGTGGATCACCGAGTACTACACCGGCACCCAGTACAAGCCGGTGCAGCACGTGGCCCAGGCCTCCACCACCGGCCACGGCACCAACATCATCGCCGGCCTGGGCGTGTCGATGAAGTCCACCGCGCTGCCGGTGGTGGCCGTGTGCGCGGCGATCTGGTTCGCCTACCTGCACGGCGGCCTGTACGGCATCGCCATCGCCGCCACCTCGATGCTGTCGATGGCCGGCATGATCGTGGCCCTGGATGCCTACGGCCCGATCACCGACAACGCCGGCGGCATCGCCGAGATGAGCGAGCTGCCGCCGGAGGTGCGCAACGTCACCGATCCGCTGGACGCGGTGGGCAACACCACCAAGGCGGTGACCAAGGGCTATGCGATCGGTTCGGCCGCGCTGGCCGCCCTGGTCCTGTTCGCCGACTACACCCACAACCTGCAGGCGTCCAACCCGGGGCAGACCTTCGCCTTCGACCTGTCCGACCACACGGTGATCATCGGCCTGCTGATCGGCGGCCTGATCCCCTACCTGTTCGGCGCCATGGCGATGGAAGCGGTCGGGCGCGCCGCCGGCTCGGTGGTGGAGGAGGTGCGGCGCCAGTTCCGCGAAATTCCCGGGATCATGGTCGGCACGTCCAGGCCGGACTACAGCCGCGCGGTGGACATGCTGACCCGCTCGGCGATCAAGGAGATGATCGTGCCCTCGCTGCTGCCGGTGGCGGTGCCGATCGTGGTCGGCCTGCTGCTGGGCCCGAAGGCGCTGGGCGGCCTGCTGATCGGCACGATCGTCACCGGCCTGTTCGTGGCGATCTCCATGACCACCGGCGGCGGCGCCTGGGACAACGCCAAGAAGTACATCGAGGACGGCCACTTCGGCGGCAAGGGTTCGGAGGCGCACAAGGCCGCGGTCACCGGCGACACCGTCGGCGATCCCTACAAGGACACCGCCGGCCCGGCCATCAACCCGCTGATCAAGATCATCAACATCGTGGCGCTGCTGCTGGTGCCTCTGCTGTAAGCCGTTGATCTGGATGGAAACGAAGCCCCGGCCTGGCCGGGGCTTCGTTCTTTCCGCCGCGCCAGGCGGCGGCGGTTTGTGCGTCGCAGCAGGCAAGGGCGTAAAATGCCGGCCCTCTTCACCCGCCTGCCAACGGAGCATCACGATGGGTCTGGACAAGGTCAACGCCGGGCGCAACCCGCCCGAGGAAATCAACGTCATCATCGAGATCCCGAAGGATTCCGAGCCGGTGAAGTACGAAGTGGACAAGGAAAGCGGCGCGATCTTCGTCGACCGCATCCTCTCCACCCCGATGCGCTACCCCTGCAACTACGGCTACGTGCCCGACACCCTGTGCGGCGACGGCGACCCGGCCGACGTGCTGGTGGTGCTGCCGCTGCCGCTGATCGCCGGCTCGGTGGTGCGCTGCCGCCCGGTGGGCGTGCTGAAGATGACCGACGAGGCCGGCAGCGACGAGAAGATCCTGGCCGTGCCGGTGGCCAAGGTGTTCTCCGGCTATGCCCACGTGCAGGACATCGACCAGGTCTCCCAGCACTGGCTCGAGCGCATCGGCCACTTCTTCGAGCACTACAAGGACCTGGAGAAGGGCAAGTGGGTCAAGCTCGACGGCTGGGGCGACGCCGCCGCCGCCAGGCAGATCCTGCTCGAATCGATCCAGCGCGCGGCCGACAAGGCCTGATCGAAGCACGCGAGGCCACACGGCG
>JAGOWL010000130.1 GCA_018060215.1 Pseudoxanthomonas sp. | reverse complement strand
GGGATGAGCGACTTCATCGTCGGCCTCACCGGAGGGGTGGCCTCGGGCAAGAGCGAGGTCACCCGGCGCTTCCAGGCGCTGGGCGTGGAGGTCGTGGACGCGGATGTGGCCGCGCGCGAGGTGGTGGAGCCGGGGCAGCCGGCGCTGGCGCGCATCGCCGAGCGCTTTGGCGCCGGCATGCTGCTGGCCGACGGCCGCCTGGACCGCCGGCAACTGCGCGAGCGGGTGTTCGCCGATGCGCAGGCACGACGCGACCTGGAGGCGATCACCCACCCGGCGATCCGCGCGCGGGTGAAAGCGCAGGCGCAGGCCGCGCCGGGCCCGTACGCGGTGGTGGCCGTGCCGCTGCTGGCCGAGGCCGGACGCGCGGCGTATCCGTGGATGGCGCGGGTGCTGGTGGTGGACGCGCCCGAATCGCTGCAGCACGACCGGCTGATGCGCCGCGACGGCGTGGACGAGGCCCTGGCCGCGCGCATGATCGCCGCCCAGGCCAGCCGCACCGTGCGCCTGGCCATCGCCGACGACGTGATCCTCAACGACGGCGACCCGGCGCACCTGGACACGGCCGTGGCCGCCCTGCACGCCCGCTACCTGGCCGCAGCGCAACCGGAAGCCCTCGATTGACGGGCTGACATGGCGATCGCGCCGGACAGCACAGTATCCGCGTGAACCGGCAATGGCGGATCTGCTTCGTCTGGACGGACAACGGTGCCAAGGATGTCGAGATCGTCGATTACCATTGGCGGCATGACCCTGACCCGCCTCTGCCTGCTACCCCTGCTGCTCCTGTCCAGCGCCTGCGCCTCGGGGAAGACGCCGTGGGTGGAACTGGGGGGTGAGCGCTACGCGGTGGAGATCGCCGACGACGATGCCGAGCGTGCGCGCGGGCTGATGTTCCGCGACGCGCTGGCGCCGGGCCACGGCATGCTGTTCATCCACGATCGCCAGGAACCGCAGGCGTACTGGATGAAGAACACGAAGATCCCACTGGACATCCTGTACTTCGACAACGAGCTGCGACTGGTGGGCCAGCAGCGCAACGTGCCGCCGTGTTCGGCCGGTGACCGTTGCCCGCCCTACCCCAGCCACCGCCCGGCCCGCTACGTGCTGGAACTCAACGCCGGCCAGGCCGCGCGCCTGGGCCTGGAGGCCGGTGCCACCCTGACCCTGGGCCCCGGCATCCAGCCGCCCACATAGGAGCCCGGCTTGCGGGCGACCGCGCGGCTCTTTCAAGCCGCAGCCCACTTTCCTATAGTCTGGTTCCATGGGCACCGACCACGCGCCACTGCCGGACTGGAACACCCTCGCCGCACTGGACGACGAGGCGCTGCCGCTGCTGCCCGGCCTGCTGCTGATCGCCCGCGACGAATACCCCGACCTGGACCCGCGCCCCTACGAGGCCAGGGTCCAGGCCCACGCCGAACACCTGCGCGCCGAGGTCGGCAGCATCGACCAGGTGCCCCTGCAGATGGCCGCGATCAACCGCCACCTGTTCGAGGAACTGGGCTACAGCGGCAATCACGACGAGTACTACGACCCGCGCAACAGCTATTTCAACCAGGTGCTGGACCGGCGCCTGGGCAACCCGATCTCGCTGGCGATGGTGCAGATGGAGGTGGCGCGGCGGCTGGGCATTCCGCTCGACGGGGTGTCCTTCCCCGGCCACTTCCTGGTGCGCCTGCCGGTGGACGGCGGGCTGCTGGTGATGGACCCGTTCAACGGCGGCCGCCCGCTGGCGGTGGAGGAACTGCGCGAACGCGCGCGCCCGCACCTGGGCCAGACGCCCGATGACAGCGTGCTGCTGCAGATCCTCAACCCGGCCCCGCACCGGGCCATCCTGGTGCGGGTGCTGCGCAACCTGCACGGCGTGTACGCCGAGGCCGCGCAGTGGGATCGCGCCGCGCGCAGCGCCGACCGGGTGCTGAAGCTGGTGCCCGAACAAGCCGAAGCCCTGCGCGATCGCGGCCTGGCCTATCTGGAATTGGATTACCTGCCCGGTGCGCGCCAGGACCTGGCCCGCTACCTGGAGTTGTCGCCGGAAGCCGAGGATGCGGCCGGCGTGCGCGAGCGCCTGGTCGACGCGGCGCGCACGCGTTCGGCGTTGCATTGAGGCGGCCGTCGGCCCGCGGCCGGCCGTGCTCGCGCACGCCTTGCTACATCGGCTCCATTTCGAAATCGGACTTGGTGGCGCCGCAATCCGGGCAGGTCCAGGTGTCCGGCACCTCCTCCCAGCGCGTGCCCGGCGCGATGCCTTCGTCCGGCATGCCCTCGGCCTCGCGGTAGACGAAGCCGCACACCACGCACATCCAGCTGCGCCAGGAAGGGGTCGGATCGGGCGTGCTCATGGTCGGTTGCGGGCAGCGGCTGGCAAAGGGCCCGCATTGTCCCAGAATCGGGGTCAGGGTAGGTTTCCCCGACCCCTTTCCCTTCCATGGATGCCATCCGGTGATGCCTGCGCGCGGCCTGTACCTGATCACCCCGGACGAGCTGGACACCGCGCGCCTGCTGGCGCGGGTGGTGCCGGTACTGGATGCGGGCGTGGCCTGCCTGCAGTACCGCAACAAGGTCGCCGATACCGCCACCCGGCGCGCGCAGGCCACTGCCCTGCAGCAGGCCTGCGCGGCCGCCGGGGTGCCGTTGCTGGTGAACGATGATGTGGCCCTGGCCGCGGCCATCGGTGCGTCCGGTGTGCACCTGGGCGAGGACGATGGCGACCTGGCCGCCGCGCGCGCCGCGCTGGGGCCGCAGGCGATCATCGGCGCCTCGTGCTACGACGAGCTGGACCTGGCCCGGCGCGCGGTGGCCGCCGGCGCCAGCTACGTGGCCTTCGGTGCGTTCTTCCCCACCCGCAGCAAGGTCACCACCCGACGGGCCACGCCGACGCTGCTGGGCGAGGCGGCGGCGCTGGGCGTGCCGCGGGTGGCCATCGGCGGCATCACCCCGGCCAACGCCGGGGCGCTGGTGGCCGCCGGTGCGGACCTGGTGGCGGTGATCGGCGGGGTGTTCGACGCGGCCGATCCGCGCGCGGCGGTGCGCGCGTACGCGGCCTGTTTCCTGTAACGACCGGCCGGCCCGGGCCAAGCGGGTCGCGCATGGGTCGCGCACGGACCACGCATGGGCCGCGGGCGCTTTTCCACGGACGCATGTCCGGTCTCCCTGGCGCCTACAATGGACGGTTTCGACGTACAGGAACCCCCGCCATGAACCACGACCGCTCCCACGCCCTGTTTTCCCGCGCCCAGCAGCTGCTGCCCGGCGGGGTCAATTCGCCGGTGCGGGCGTTCAAGTCGGTCGGCGGCGAACCGTTCTTCGTCCAGCGCGCCGACGGCCCGTACCTGTACGACGTGGACGGCAACCGCTACATCGACTACGTCGGCTCCTGGGGCCCGATGATCGTCGGCCACAACCACCCGGCGGTGCGCGCGGCGGTGGAACAGGCGATCGGCAACGGCCTGTCCTTCGGCGCGCCCTGCGCGGCCGAGGTGACCATGGCCGAAACCATCACCCGCCTGGTGCCGTCGTGCGAGATGGTGCGCATGGTCAACTCCGGCACCGAGGCCACCCTGTCGGCGATCCGCCTGGCGCGTGGCGCCACCGGCCGCCAGCGCATCGTCAAGTTCGAAGGCTGCTACCACGGCCACGGCGACTCGTTCCTGGTCAAGGCCGGCAGCGGCATGCTGACCCTGGGCGTGCCGACCTCGCCGGGCGTGCCGGCCGGGCTGAGCGAGCTGACCAGCACGCTGAGCTACAACGATTTCGAGGGCGCCACCGCGCTGTTCGACGACATCGGCGGCGAGATCGCCGCGGTCATCATCGAACCGGTGGTCGGCAATGCCAATTGCATCCCGCCGCGCGAAGGCTACCTGCAGCACTTGCGCGAGTTGTGCAGCAAGCACGGCGCGCTGCTGATCTTCGACGAGGTGATGACCGGCTTCCGCGTCGCCCTGGGCGGGGCGCAAGCGCACTACGGCATCACCCCGGACCTGACCACCTTCGGCAAGATCATCGGCGGCGGCATGCCGGTGGGTGCCTATGGCGGCCGTCGCGAACTGATGCAGCAGATCGCCCCGGCCGGCCCGATCTACCAGGCCGGCACCCTCAGCGGCAATCCGGTGGCCATGGCCGCCGGGCTGGCGATGCTGGAACTGATCCAGGCGCCGGGTTTCCACGCGCGCCTGGCCGAGGCCACCGCGCGCCTGTGCGAAGGCCTGGAGGCGGCCGCGCGCGAGGCCGGGGTGGCGGTGACCACCACCGGCGTCGGGGCGATGTTCGGCCTGTTCTTCACCACAGAAAAGGTGGAGACCTATGCCCAGGCCACCGCCTGTGACACCGTCGCGTTCAACCGATTCTTCCACGCGATGCTGGACAACGGCGTGTTCCTGGCGCCGTCGGCCTACGAGGCCGGCTTCCTGTCCAGCGCCCACGACGAGGCGGTGATCGAAGCGACCCTGGCGGCCGCCCGCATCGCCTTCAAGGCCGTCGCCGCCGGCTGAGCCGGGCGGCGTGGGCGCCGGTCAGCGGCCGGCGAACCCGGCCAATGCCGCGCGCAGGCGGACCAGGCCTTCGGCCACATCGGCATCGGTGAGGTTGAGCGCCGGCACCAGGCGCAGCACGTCCGGGCCGGCCTGCAGCAGCAGCAGGCCGTGGCTGGCGGCGTGGTCCAGGATCTCACCGGCGCGGCCGGCGTAGGCCGGGGTCAGCACCGCGCCGAGCATCAGGCCACGGCCGCGCACCTGTTCGAACAGGCCGAACTCGGCACCCACGGCCATCAGGCCCTCGCGCAAGGCCTGCGACTGGCGCACCACGTTGGCCTCGATCTGCGGCGAGGCCAGCTTGCGCAGCGCCACCCGCGCCACCGCCGCGGCCAGCGGGTTGCCGCCGAAGGTCGAGCCGTGGGCGCCGAACTGCATCACTTCGGCCACCTTCGGCCCGGCCAGCATCGCGCCCACCGGGAAGCCGCCGCCCAGGGCCTTGGCCAGGGTGACGATGTCCGGCACCACCTCGTCCTGCCAGTGCGCGAACAGGGTACCGGTGCGGCCCATGCCGGCCTGGATCTCATCCAGCACCAGCAGCGCCTCGTGGCGGTCGCACAGCTCGCGCACCTGGCGCAGCCAGCCCGGCGCGGCCGGCATCACCCCGCCCTCGCCCTGCACCGGTTCGAGCATCACCGCGGCCACGTCGCCGCCGGCCATCGCCGCTTCCAGCTGGGCGATGTCGTTGAAATCCACGTAGTGGAAGCCAGCCGGCAGCGGCTCGTAGCCGGCCTGGTACTTGGGCTGGGCGGTGGCGGTGACCGCGGCCAGGGTGCGGCCGTGGAAACTGCCGTGGAAGGTGACGATCACCCGCCGCTCCGGCGCGCGGCCCTGGCCGGCGGCCCACTTGCGCACCAGCTTGATCGCCGCCTCGTTGGCCTCGGCGCCGGAGTTGGTCAGGAACACGCGCTGGGCGAAGCGCGAGGCCTGCACCAGCTCCTGCGCCAGGCGCATCGGCGGCTCGCTGAGGAAGGCGTTGGAGGTGTGCCACAGCTTGCCGGCCTGTTCGACCAGGGCCGCGTGCAGGTCCGGATCGTTGTGGCCCAGGCCGCACACGGCAATGCCGGCGGCCCAGTCCACGTATTCGCGGCCCTGGTTGTCCCACAGGCGCGAACCGGCGCCGCGCTCGAGCACCATCTGGCGCGGGCGGTAGACGGGCAGGTAGTAGTCGCGGGCGAGGTCGAGCAGGTTCGGGGCGGCGGCGGTCATGACGGGATCCGTGCGGGCAAGACCGCCATTGTGCCGCGCCGGCGCAGCCGGTTCACCACCGGGCGATAATGAAGGCCGCGCCCCCACCTGGATCCCGCCCGCATGCCCCGCATCGAAACCCTGGCTGCCCGCGCCGGCAGTGCCCCCGACCCGGCCAGCGGCGCGCTGGCCCCGCCGCTGCAGCTGGCCACCACCTTCCAGCACACCCCCGATGCGCAGCTGCCGCACGGCTTCCTCTACCAGCGCTACGACAACCCGACCCAGCGCGAAACCGAGGCGGCGCTGGCCACGCTGGACGGGGCCGCGCGCACGCTGCTGTTTCCCACCGGCATGGCCGCCGCCAGCGTGGCCCTGCAGTCGCTGCCGGCCGGCAGCCACGTGCTGCTGTGCGACGACAGCTATTTCTCGATCCGGGTGATCGCCCGCGACTGGCTGCCGCGCTGGGGGATGTCGGCCACGGTGGTCGATTTCACCGACCTGGACGCGGTGCGCGCCGCGCTGCGGCCGGA
>JAGOWL010000027.1:2116-19382 GCA_018060215.1 Pseudoxanthomonas sp. | reverse complement strand
GTGCTGGAAGAGGCCGACTGCGACCTGCTGCTTGACGTCAACAACGTCTACGTCAACGCGATCAACCACGGCTACGACGCCCACGCCTTCCTCGCCCGCATGCCCGGCCGGCGGATTGCCTCCTACCATGTCGCCGGCCACTACGACCAGGCCGAGGACCTGAAGATCGACACCCATGGCGCGCCGGTGAAGGCCGACGTCTGGGACCTGCTGGCCGAGGCCTACCGCCTGCACGGGGTGCGCCCGACCCTGCTGGAACGCGACTTCAACCTGCCGCCGCTGGCCGAGCTGCGGGTCGAGGTGGGACGGATCCGCGAACTGCAGCGCGCCACGATGGCCATGCCAGCCACGCCGGCCGCCGGTTCCGCCCATGGCTGACTTCCGCCAGCACCAGGCCGCCTTCGCCGCCCACCTGCGCGACCCGGAGGCGAACCCGGCCCCGCCCGGGATCGAGCCGCAACGCATGGCGGTATACCGGGAACTGTTCTTCAACAACATCGCCGGCCTGCTCGCCAGCAACTTCCCGGTGATCCGCCGCACGTTGGGCGAAATGGAATGGACCGCCCTGGTGCGCCGCTTCTACGCCGACCATCACAGCCGCACGCCGTTGTTCCCGGAAATCGCGCGTGAGTTCATCCGCTTCCTGGAAGCGCGCGGCGAGGCGGCCGGCGACCCGCCCTGGCTGACCGAGTTGGCCCACTACGAATGGATCGAGCTGGCCGTGCAGATCGACGACAGCCCGCTGCCCGCGCACGATCCCGGCGGCGACCTGCTCGCCGGCGTGCCGCGGGTGTCACCGTACGTGCGCGCCCTGGCCTACCGCTGGCCGGTGCATACGATCGGGCCTGCGCAACGACCGACCGCCGCACCGCCCGAGCCGACCCTGCTGCTGGTGCGCCGCGATGGCGACGGCCGCGCCCGCTTCGCCGCGATTTCCCCGCTGGTGTACCGGCTGCTGGATCTGCTGGCCACCGGCGGGCACAGCGGCCGCGCCAGCCTGCAGGTGCTGGCCGCCGAAGCCGGCGTGCCCGCCGACGACGCCTTCCTGGCCCAGGGCCAGGCGATGCTCCAGCGCATGCACGAAGAAGGCACGGTGCTGGGCACCCGCCTGTAGGAACCGGGCAGCTCGCGGCGGCCGCTCTGCTACGCTGTAGGCATGAACGAAAGCGAGCTGGAAACCCCGTCCGAAACCGAATCCCCCGCCGCGCCTCCCGGCGCAATGGCGCGCCGCTTCCGCGGCTACCTGCCGGTGGTGGTGGACGTGGAGACCGGCGGCTTCGACTGGAACCGCCACGCCCTGCTGGAAATGGCCGCCGTCCCGATCGAACTGGACGAACAGGGCCTGTTCGTCCCTGGCCAGACCGCCAGCGCGCACTTCATCCCCGCGCCCGGCACCGAGATCGATCCCAAGTCGCTGGAAGTCACCGGCATCGACCTGGACCACCCGTTCCGCCTGGCCAAGCCCGAACGCGATGGCCTGGGTTACGTGTTCAACCACGTGCGCGCGGCGGTGCGCCGGCACGGTTGCCAGCGCGCGATCCTGGTCGGGCACAACGCCCACTTCGACCTGAACTTCGTCAACGCCGCGGTCGCCCGCAGCGGCCACAAGCGCAACCCGTTCCATCCCTTCAGCGTGTTCGACACCGTGACCCTGGCCGGGGTCGCCTACGGCCAGACCGTGCTGGCCCGCGCCATGCAGGCCGCCGGTTTCGAATGGAATGCCGCCGACGCGCACTCGGCCGTCTACGACGCCGAGCAGACCGCCAAACTGTTCTGCCGCATCGCCAACGCCTGGCCGTCACCGCTGCCGGGCTGAGCCGGGCCCTTCACCCCCGCTGCCGCACCGCCTCGAACAGGCATACGCCGGCGGCCACCGACACGTTGAGGCTCTCGATCTGGCCCGGCATCGGGATCTGCACCAGCGCGTCGCAATGCTCGCGGGTGAGCCGGCGCAGGCCCTCGGCCTCGCCACCCAGCACCAGGGCGACATTGCCGGTGAGGTCGAGCGAGTACAGGGTCGGATCGACCTCGCCGGCCAGGCCGTAGATCCACACGCCCAGCTTCTGCAGCTCGCGCAGGCTGCGCGAGAGGTTGGTGACCGACACCACCGGCAGGCGGTCGGCCGCGCCGGCCGAGGTCTTGCGCACCGTTGCATTCACCGGCGCCGACTTGTCCTTGGGAATGATCACCGCGGTGGCGCCGGCCGCCGCGGCGCTGCGCAGGCAGGCGCCGAGGTTGTGCGGATCCTGCACGCCGTCCAGCACCAGCAGCAGGGCCTTGCCCTCGGCCGCCTCGACCAGACCGGCCAGCTCATGCTCGTCCCAGGTCTTCACCGCCGCGTAGCGCGCGGCCACGCCCTGGTGACGGACATTGCCACCGATCCCGTCCAGCGCCTGCGCGGCGACCTTGCGCACCTCGATGCCACGGCGCCGCGCCTGTTCCTCGATCTCCACCAGGCGCGGATTGCGCGCACCGGAATCGACCAGCACCTCGCGCACGTGTTCGGCGTCGTGCTCGACCGCCGAGGCCACCGCGTTGACCCCGACGATCCACTGGTTCTGCTTGCTGCTCATCCGTCGTACGCCTCAGTACTTCTGCTTGGTCCGCTTGGCCGGCTGGCCGCGCGGCGGCAATGGCGGCAGGCCGCCATCGGCTTCCCTGTCCTCGACCAGGCGGAAGTCGATCTTGCGATCCTCCATGCTGGCCTTGAGCACGACGATCCGCACCCGGTCGCCGAGCCGGAACTCCAGGCCACGACGCTCGCCGCTGAGGGTCTTGCGCACCGGATCGAACTGGTAGTAGTCGTGCGGCAACTGGGTCACGTGGACCAGACCGTTGACCTTGGACTGGTCCAGCTCCACGAACAGGCCGAAGCTGGTCACCCCGCTGATCACCCCGTCGAACTTGCCTCCGACGTGCTGTTCCATCCACGCGGCGCGGTAGCGCTCGTCCACCTCGCGCTCGGCCTCGTCGGCACGGCGCTCGCGTTCGGAGCACTGCAGGGCCAGCGCGGCCATTTCATGCGCCGAATAGGTGAACGCCTCGGCCTTCTTCCTCGACAGCCCGTGCTTGATCGCCCGGTGCACCAGCAGGTCCGGATAGCGCCGGATCGGCGAGGTGAAGTGGGCGTAGGACTCCAGCGCCAGGCCGAAGTGGCCGACGTTGTCGGGCGAATACACCGCCAGGCTCTGGCTGCGCAGCAGCACCGATTCGAGCAGGGCCGCATCGGGGCGGTCGCGCACCTTCTTCAGCAACCGGGTGAAGTCACCCGGCACCACCTTGCCCCAGGCCGGCAGCGACAGCTTGAACTCCTTGAGGAACTCCAGCAGGTCGGCGTACTTGGATTCGGGCGGCTTGTCATGGATCCGGTAAGGCGCCGGGATCCCGGCCTTGAGCAGGAAGCGGGCCGCCTCGACGTTGGCGGCGATCATGCATTCCTCGATCAGCTTGTGCGCGTCATTGCGCAGCAGCATCCCGGCCTGGGTGACCTCGCCGCGGTTGTCCAGAACGAAACGCACCTCGGAACTTTCGAACTCGATCGCCCCGCGCCGCGCGCGCGCCTTGGCCAGCACCTGGTAGAGCTGGTGCAGGCGCTGCACGTTGGGCAGCAGCGCGCCGATCTGGGCGATGGCCTCGGCATCGTCCTCGCCCACCGCCTTCCACACCTGGGTGTAGGTCAGGCGCGCATGCGAGTTCATCACCGCCTCGTAGAACTTCGAGCGCACCACCTCGCCTTCGTGGTCCACCTGCATGTCGCAGACGAAGCACATGCGGTCGACCTTCGGCATCAGCGAGCAGATGCCGTTGGACAGGGTCTCCGGCAGCATCGGCACCACGAAGCCGGGGAAGTACACCGAGGTGGCGCGAAGCTGCGCCTCCTCGTCCAGCGGCGCACCGGGGCGCACGTAGTGCGACACATCGGCAATCGCCACCACCAGGCGGAAGCCCTCGCGGTTGGGTTCGCAGTACACCGCGTCGTCGAAGTCCTTGGCGTCCTCGCCGTCGATGGTCACCAGCGCGGTGGCGCGCAGATCCACCCGGTCGCCGATCATCGACGGCTCGACCGTCAGCGGCACCGCGGTGGCCTCGTCCAGCACCGCCGGCGGGAATTCGTGCGGCAGGTCGTGGCCGTGGATGGCCGCCTCGACCACCAGCGACGGCGTCAGGCTGTCGCCCAGCACCGCCACCACCTTGCCGATCGGCGGGCGCCGCGAATCGGGCGCCTGCACCAGCTCGCACACCACCAGCTGGCCTTCGCGCGCACCGCCGGTGCCATCGGGCGGCACCTGCACGTTGCGCTGCATGCGGCGGTCGTCGGGCACCACGAAGCTGATCCCGGCCTCGCTGCCAAAGCGGCCGATCAGCCGGTTGACCCGGTGCTCGAGCACGCGGGCGATGCTGCCCTCGCGGCGGCCGCGGCGGTCGATGCCGGTCACGTTCGCCAGCACGCGGTCGCCGTGCATGACCTTGCGCATCTCGGCCGGCGGCAGGAACAGATCGTCGCCGCCACCCGCCTCCGGGCGCAGGAAGCCGAAGCCCTCGGGATTGGCGATCACCGTGCCGGGGATCAGGTTGGTCGCCTCCAGCGGGGCGAAGCCGCCACGGCGGTTCTGGATCAGTTGCCCGTCACGGACCATCGCGCCCAGGCGCTTGCCCAGGGCATCCAGGCCGTCGGCTTCGGCCAGGCCCAGCAGGCGCGCCAGCTCCTCAGCCGTCTGCGGCCCCTCGGCGGCATCGAGTACCTCCAGGATCGCTTCGCGGCTGGGAATCGGGTTGGCATAGCGCCCGGCCTCGCGCGCCGCATGCGGATCGTGGAAGCGCGGTCTGGCCGGGGCCGGTCCGCGAACCGGTGGTGCGGGCCTGGATGGTGCCGGCCTGGACGACCCACGCGGCGATGCGGCCGGCGGCGGCTCCGGCATCCACGGCGGCCGTTTCGGCGCCGCCTGGCGCTTGCCCGCGGCCGGCCCGGTCGTGCCTGCCTTGCCTGGCCTGGCGCCCTTGCCTGCTCCACCCGGACCGGTCTTCACGGCGCCCGTGCCACCCTTGCCGGCACTGCCGGCCCCCTTGCGGCCTGCGCCACCTGCCGACTTGCCGCCGCTGTTTCCGTTCTTTTTCATGGCGCGATCCTACACCCCGGCGGCCGCGACGCCGCGCACGCAGGCGCAGCCGTCGCGCAGGCGTTGACAAGATTTCCTGCACCCCGCAGAATGCGCGGCCTCACCTGCCCAGGTGGCGGAATTGGTAGACGCACTAGTTTCAGGTACTAGCGGGTAAAACCGTGGAGGTTCGAGTCCTCTCCTGGGCACCAAGACAAAGGGTCTCGACCCCGAAAACCCCGCCCCGGCGGGGTTTTTTCGTTTCCGCGGCCGCCGCGGCCCGGCACCGGGGGCGGCAGCGGGTGCCGCATCCGGGCTAGGATGCCCTTCCCCCGGCTGCCCGGCACCGATCCCTCTGCATGGAACTGGACCAGATCGTCTTCCTCGTGATCCTCGGCTCGGCCCTGGCGCTGTTCGTCAGTGGCCGGATGCGGGTGGACCTGGTGGCCATGCTGACCCTGCTGGCGCTGGCCCTGACCGGGATCCTGGATGCCAGGCAGGCCCTGGCCGGCTTCTCCAGCGAGCCGGCGATCATCGTGGCGGCCGTGTTCGTGCTCTCGGCCGGACTGCAGTCCACCGGCATCACCGACCGGATCGGGGCCTGGATCGGACGCACCGCCGGCGGCAGCGAGTGGCGCACGATCGCGGTGGTGATGCCGGCCACCGCGCTGCTGGCCGCCTTCTCGCACCATGTGATGGTCACGGCGATGATGTTGCCGATCCTGATGCGGCTGGCCCGCGAACAGAAGCTGGCCGCCTCGCGCCTGCTGATGCCGATGTCGCTGGCCGCCTCGCTGGGCACCACCCTGACCCTGTTCAGCGCCCCGGCCTTCCTGCTGGCTGGCGACCTGCTCAAGCGCGCCGACGGCACCGGCCTGGGCATCTTCACCATCACCCCGATCGGCCTGGTGCTGGTGGCCCTGGGCACGGCCTACATGCTGCTGGGCCGCTGGCTGCTGCCACGGCGCATGGGCGAGGCCCAGGCCAACGACTACCTGCGCCTGGACCGCTACTACACCGAGTTGCTGGTGGAACGGGACTCGCCCTGGATCGGCCGCACCCGCGAGGAGTTCGAGACCGCCTTCGCCGAGCGCCTGCAGGTGGTGGACTGGCTGCGCCAGGGCGTGCGCCGGCGGCGCCAGGGCGGGGACAGCCCGCTGGGTGCCGGCGACGTGCTGCTGGTGCGCGCCTCGCCCGACGAGATCGCCTCGATCCGCAACGAACCAGGCCTGGTCCTGCACGCGGTGGCCAAGTATGGCGACAAGCCGCGCGATGACCGCCAGGCCGAGCTGCTGGGCGAAGAACAGCTGGTGCAGGCGATGGTCGCGCCGAACTCGGAATTCATCGGCCGCAGCGTGGCCGACATCGACTTCCTGCGCACCCTGGGCGTGGTCGTGGTCGGCCTGTGGCGGCGCGAGGGCTGGTTGCACGGCGAACTGTCGGAAATCCGCCTGGAGGAGGGCGACCTGCTGGTGCTGTGGGGCCGGCAGCACGAATTCGGGCAGCTGGGCTCGCACCATGGCTTCCTGATGCTGATGCCGTTCGAGGGCAGGCGCCGGTCGCGCCGGCGCGCGCCGCTGGCACTGGGAATCATGGCCGCCACCGTCACCGCCGCGGCCACCCAGTTGCTGACCCCGCAGATCGCCTTCCTCACCGGCGCGGTGGCGATGGTGCTGGCGCGCTGCGTGGACATCGAGGAGGCCTACTCGCGGATCGACGTGCGCATCTACGTGATGATTGCCGGCGTGATCCCGCTGGGCATCGCCATGGAGCAGACCGGCACGGCGCGCCTGGTGGCCGAACTGCTGCTGGTGCATGCCACCCACTGGCCGGTGTTCACCCTGTTGCTGGTGATGTTCGCCACCGCCGCGGTGCTGACCCAGATCCTGTCCGACGCGGCCACCACGGTGCTGCTGGCGCCCATCGCCCTGGCCCTGGCCCAGGGCCTGGGCCTGCCGCCGGCCCCGTTCGTGGTCTGCACCGCGATCGGTGCGGTGGCCTCGTTCCTGACCCCGATCGGCCACCACGGCAACCTGCTGATCCTCAACCCCGGCCAGTACACCTTCGGCGACTTCCTGCGCGTGGGTGCGCCGCTGACCCTGGCCATCGCCCTGGCCACGGCCTGGATGGCGCGCTGGCTGTGGCTGGGCGGGCCGCTGCTGCCGGGACTGGCCGGATAGGGGCAGGCGCAGCGGAAGGGTAGAATCAGCGGTCCCCCTCCCCGTTTCACCGCCGATGACCGATTCCGTCCGTCCCACCTTCCACGGCTTCGAACAGATCCCGCTGCGCGAATACGCCGAGCGCGCCTACCTGGACTACTCGATGTACGTGGTGCTGGACCGCGCCCTGCCCTTTGTCGGCGACGGGCTCAAGCCGGTGCAGCGGCGCATCGTCTACTCGATGAGCGAACTGGGGCTCAACGCGGCGTCCAAGCCGAAGAAGTCCGCGCGCACCGTGGGCGATGTGATCGGCAAGTACCACCCGCATGGCGACAGCGCCTGCTACGAGGCGCTGGTGCTGATGGCCCAGCCGTTCTCCTACCGCTATCCGCTGATCGAGGGCCAGGGCAACTTCGGCTCCAGCGACGACCCCAAGTCGTTCGCGGCCATGCGCTATACCGAATCCCGGCTCACCCCGATCGCCGAAGTGCTGCTGGGCGAACTGGGCCAGGGCACGGTGGACTGGGTGCCCAACTTCGACGGCACCCTGGAGGAACCGAGCTGGATGCCGGCGCGGTTGCCGCACCTGCTGCTCAACGGCACCACCGGCATTGCCGTGGGCATGGCCACCGACGTGCCGCCACACAATCTCAACGAGGTGGTCAGCGCCTGCGTGCGCCTGCTCGACGACCCGGACGCGACGGTCGCCGACCTGTGCGAGCACGTGCGCGGCCCGGACTACCCGACCGGCGCGGAGATCATCACCGCCGCCGCCGACCTGCGCACGATGTACGAGACCGGCAACGGCAGCGTGCGCGCCCGCGCCACCTGGACCCGGGAAGCCAGCGGCAACTTCGTGGTCACCACCCTGCCCTACCAGGTCTCCCCGTCGAAGGTGATCGAGCAGATCGCCGCGCAGATGCGCGCCAAGAAACTGCCGTGGCTGGAGGACATCCGCGACGAGTCCGACCACGCCAACCCGGTGCGGGTGGTGCTGGTGCCACGCTCCAACCGCGTCGATGCCGAACAGCTGATGGGCCACCTGTTCGCCACCACCGACCTGGAAAAGAGCTACCGGGTCAACCTCAACGTGATCGGCCTGGATGGCAAGCCTTCGGTCAAGAACCTCAAGGCCCTGCTGGAGGAGTGGTTGACCTTCCGCACCGACACCGTCGCGCGCCGACTCACGCACCGCCAGGAAAAGGTCGAACGCCGCCTGCACCTGCTGGAAGGCCTGCTGGTGGCCTTCCTCAACCTGGACGAGGTGATCCGCATCATCCGCACCGAGGACGAGCCCCGGGACGCCTTGATCGCGCGCTTTTCCCTGTCGCAGGAACAGGCCGACTACATCCTCGACACTCGCCTCAAGCAACTGGCGCGGCTGGAGGAAATGAAGATCCGCGGCGAACAGGACGAGCTGGCGAAGGAGCTCGAGCGCATCGTCGCCATCCTCGGCAGCAAGGCCAGGCTGAAGAAGCTGGTCAAGGACGAACTGCTGGCCGACGCGAAGAAGTTCGGCGACGCGCGCCGTTCGCCGCTGGTGCAGCGCGGTGCGGCCCAGGCGATCGACGAGTCCGAACTGGTGCCCAGCGAACCGATGACCGTGGTGCTGTCGGAAAAGGGCTGGATCCGCGCGGCCAAGGGCCACGACGTCGATGCCGCCGGCCTGTCCTACCGCGAGGGCGATGGCCTGCTGGTGGCGGTGAAGAGCCGCAGCACCCAGCAGGTCGCCTTCCTGGATTCGACCGGGCGCAGCTACTCCACCGTGGTCCACGGCCTGCCCTCGGCGCGTGGCAACGGCGAACCGCTGACCGGACGCTTCTCGCCGGCCGCCGGCGCTTCGTTCCAGGCCGCGGCCAGTGGCGACAACGACGCCCGCTTCGTGCTCGCCTCCTCGCACGGCTACGGCTTCGTCACCCGCTTCGAGAACCTGACCGGCCGCAACAAGGCCGGCAAGGCCATGCTCAACCTGACCCCGAACGCCAAGGTGCTGCAGCCGGCGGCGGTGGCCAACCTGGATGCCGACCGGATCGTGGCGGTCACCAGCGCCGGCCACCTGCTCGCGATCCCGGCCAGCGAGCTGCCGGAGCTGGACAAGGGCAAGGGCAACAAGCTGATCGACATTCCCAAGTCCAGGCTCGGCACCGAACGGGTGATCGCCGTGGCGGCGGTGTCGCCCGGGCAGAGCCTGCTGGTGCGCAGCGGGCAACGCAGCATGTCGCTGTCGTTCAAGGACCTGGACGAGTACGTCGGGGCGCGCGCCTCGCGCGGCGGCCTGCTGCCGCGCGGCTGGCAGAAGGTGGATGGACTTGATGTCCAGTAGCCGCTTCCGCCCCGGCACGCCGGGCACACCTCCGGTGCACGCCTGTGCGTGGATGCAGGCCGGCAACGGCAGCCACCGATCGAAGGAGTGAGGCCATGGATGCCGATTTCTGGTTGCAGCGCTGGAACCAGGGCCGTATCGGCTTCCATCGTGGCGAGGTGATGCCGCTGCTGGAGAAGCACTGGGCGACGCTCGATGTCGCGGCGCATGGCCGGGTGTTCGTGCCGCTGGCTGGCAAGAGCCTGGACATGCACTGGCTGGCCGCGCAGGGCCACCGGGTACTGGGTGCAGAACTGTCACCGCTGGCAGTGCAGGCGTTCTTCGCCGAGGCCGGGCTGGAGCCGGTCGTTTCCACCGATGCCGATGGCGTCCACCATCGCGCCGGCCCGATCGACCTGGTGCAGGGCGACGTATTCGCATTGTCCGCCCCGACCCTGGCCACCATGGCCGCGGTCTACGACCGCGCCGCGATCATCGCCCTGCCGCCGGCCCTGCGCCGGCGCTACGTGGCCGAGGTGTATGCACGGCTGCCGCCGGGCTGCCGCGGCCTGCTGATCACCCTGGAATATCCGCAAGCCGAGAAGGCCGGCCCGCCTTTTTCGGTGGACGAGGCCGAAGTGCGCGAACTGTTCGCCGCGCAGTGGCAGGTGGAGTTGCTGGAGCGGCGCGACATCCTCGCCCAGGAGCCGGGCTTCCGCGCCGAAGGCGTCAGCGCCCTGTCCACCGCCGTCTACCGCCTGCAGCGCCGGTAGCGTAGCGCCGCCCGCCAGTCGGCTCCCCGCTCCAGTGAGGCCGACCGCGCCCGCGGCCCGCCCGGCTTCAGCCGTCGATCTTGGACAGCTGGTAGTTCTCCAGGCCAATCCGCTTGATCAACCCCAACTGCTGCTCCAGCCACCAGGTGTGGTCTTCCTCGGTGTCCTTGAGCTGGGCCAGCAGGAGGTCGCGGCTGACGTAGTCCTGCTTCTCCTCGCACAGCTTCATCGCCGCAGCCAGGTCCGCGCGCACGCGGTACTCGACCTGCAGGTCCGCCTCCAGCATCTCCACCACGGTCCTGCCGGGGGTGAACGGATGCGGGCGCATGTCCACCTCACCCTCCAGGAACAGGATCCGGCGCAGGATCGCGTCGGCGTGCCCGGTCTCTTCCTGCATCTCGTGGTCCATGCGCTCATGCAGCGCCTTCAGGCCCTGGTCCTCGTATTGGCGCGAGTGCAGGAAATACTGGTCGCGCGCGGCCAGCTCCCCGCGCAGCAGTTCCTTGAGGCATGCAATGACTTCGGGGTGGCCCTTCATGGCGCGGCTCCGGTGTGGATCAGCAGCCAGTGTGCCGCAAGCTGCATCCCGGTGCTTCAATCGGAATCACTCGCAACTGGCCGCTGGAAACTGGAATAATCCGGACCCGGCGCCACGCCCGCTCGCGCCAGTCCAAGGGGGACGCATGCTGCGCTGGATTCGACGCCTGTTCGTGCTGTTGCTGCTGCTGGCCGTGGCGGCCGCGCTGCTGGCCTGGTGGCTGCTGCGCGCCAGCCTGCCCACCCTGGACGGTGAACGGGCCCCGGCCCTGGCCGGCCTTGAAGCCCCGGCCACGATCCAGCGCGATGCGCTGGGCACGGTCACCATCGATGCGGCCAGCGAAGTGGACGCCTTGCGCGCGCTGGGCTTCGTCCATGCGCAGGAGCGCTACTTCGAGATGGACCTGATGCGGCGCAGCGCGGCCGGCGAACTGGCCGAACTGTTCGGGCCGGCGGCGCTGCCGCTGGACCGCGAGCGGCGCGTGCACCGCATCCGCGCGCGGGTATCGGCGCACCTGGATGCCATGGCCGGTGAACGCCGTCCGCAGCTGCTGGCCTACAGCCAGGGCGTGAACGCCGGACTGGAGGGACTGCGGGTGCGGCCCTGGCCCTACCTGCTGCTGCGCCAGCCGCCGCGGCGCTGGGAACCGGTGGACTCGGCCGTCACCGGCTACGCCATGTACTTCGACCTGCAGGATTCGACCAACGCGCGCGAGCTGGGCCTGTGGAAGTTGCGCCAGCACCTGCCGCCGGCGCTGTACGCGCTGCTGGCCCACGACGGCAGCGAGTGGGACGCGCCGATGTTCGGCCAGCCGCGCGGCAACGCCGTCCTGCCCGACGCCGACGCGGTGGACCTGCGCACGCTGCCTGCCCCCGATCGGGAGCGGCCGGCGCGGCTGGCCGACAAGGGCACGCCCGGCAGCAACAACTGGGCCGTGGCCGGCGCACTGACCGCCGATGGCCGCGCCATCGTCGCCGACGACATGCACCTGGGCCTGCGTGCGCCCAACATCTGGTTCCGGGTGCGCCTGCGCTACCCGGACGCGCATGCACCTGGCGGCCGGGTCGACGTGGCCGGCTTCAGCCTGCCAGGCCTGCCGGCGGTGATCGCCGGCAGCAACGGCCATGTGGCCTGGGGTTTCACCAACAGCTATGCCGACAGCGCCGACTGGTTCCCGGTGCGCCCCTGCGCAGCCGATGCAGCCACCACGTCCGGCTGTGACCCGGTCACCCGCCACCAGGAGCAGATCCGGGTGGCCGGCGCCGAAACGGTCACCCTGGAAGTGCAGGAAACCGCATATGGGCCGATCCTGCATCCCGCCCACGGCGACCAGCCGGCACTGGCGTTGCGCTGGGTGGCGCAGCAGCCCGGCGCGCTCGATACCGGGCTGGCCGAGATGGCACGCGCCGGCGACCTGGATGCAGCGCTGGCGGTAGCCGCCAAGGCGGCGATGCCGGCACAGAACCTGGTCGCCGGTGATCGTCACGGACGGATCGCCTGGCGCCTGATCGGCCCGCTGCCGGTGCGCGGCGCAGGCTGCAGCAGCGCGCTGGCCTGGCCGCTGGATGGCACGGCGGCAGCGGCCCCGATCGCCGCAGCCGCAGCCGCGTCGACGCCGCCGGCGGAAGGCGCCGGACCGGCCACCGCGCCGCGCTGCGGCGCCTGGCCGATCGCCACCGGTGCCGGCCCGGTGCTGGCCGATCCGGCCAATCACCGGCTGTGGACCGCCAATTCGCGCGTGCTCGATGGCGCGGCCCTGGCCGAAGTCGGCGACGGCGGCTACGCCCTGGGCGCGCGCGCGCGGCAGATCCGCGATGGCCTGTTGGCCGGTGAACGCTTCAGCGAAGCCGACCTGCTGGCCATCCAGCTCGACGACCGCGCGGTGTTCCTGCAGCGCTGGTGGCAGTTGCTGCAGGACCAAGCCCGGCAACACCCGAAGGACTCGGCTCTTCAGGCGCTGGCCCAGGCCGGCAGCACCTGGGAAGGCCGGGCGTCGGTGGATTCGACCAGCTACCGGCTGGTGCGGGCCTGGCGGCTGGCGGTGCACGCGCGCATCGCCGACGGCCTGACCGCCCCGGCCCAGGCGGCGCTGGGCGAGGACTTCACCCTGCCGGACCTGCCGCAGCTGGAAGGCGTGGCCTGGCCATTGCTGCAGCAGCGTCCACCGCACCTGTTGCCGCGTCGCTACGCCAGCTGGGATGAGCTGCTTGAAGACGCCGCGCGCGCGGTGCGCGAAGACCTGGCCGCACAGGGTCCGTTGGCCGAACGCCGCTGGGGCGAACGCAATGTCGCGCGGATCTGCCATCCGCTGTCGCGCGCGCTGCCCGGTTTCCTCGCCGCGCGGTTGTGCATGCCGGGCGAGCCGTTGCCCGGCGACAGCGCCATGCCGCGCGTGCAGGGTCCGGCCTTCGGTGCGTCCGAGCGCATGGTGGTGGCTCCCGGGCACGAAGCCGACGGCATCGTGCACATGCCTGGTGGCCAGAGCGGCCACCCGTTGTCGCCGTTCTGGGGTGCCGGCCACGACGACTGGGTGCACGGCCGGCCGACGCCGTTCCTGCCCGGTGAAACACGGCACACGCTCACGCTGGTCCCGCAGTCGCAGCGATGAACACGCCGCGGACCGGCAGCGACGGCCTGCTGCAATGGATCGGCGTGCGCCTGCCGGAGGTGGGTGCCTTCGTCTTCTGCCTGTTCATGGCGGCGCGATCGGGCTGGGACACCGGCGCCCTGGTATGGAGCCTGTGGCTGTCGAGCCTGGTGGTGGGTTTCACCTCGATCTTCATCGGCATCGGCACCTCGGTGCGCGGCGCCCGCGGCGCGCTGGAAAACGGCACTTTCCAGACAGCGCGCGGCACCCGCTCGCTGTCGCACCTGGCCACGCCGGCCTCGCTGCTGCTGGCTGCGCTCATGCTGGGGTTCTTCACCCTGCATTTCGGCCTGTTCCACCTGGGCCACGCAGTCTTCCTCAACCTGTTCTTCCCGATCGACGGCAGCGCCTCGATGTCGCACACGCGGTTGCCCGGCCTGTCCGACTACGGGCAGGTGCTGCGCCAGGGCTGGTGGTTCGTGCCGCTGGCGCTGATCGCCGAACGCCACACCCTGTTTCCCGCAAAATCCGCACCGGCCCTGCCACCGGGCACGCGCCTGTTCGCGCCCTACCGCAACGTGGTCCGCCTGCACCTGCTGATCTTCTGCTTCGCCCTGGCCAGCGGCATCGGCCTGGGCGGCGCGTGGATCTACCTGCTGGTCTACGCGACCTACTTCTTCCCGTGGCGGCGGCCGTCACTGCCGGCAGGCGATCGGCACGCGCCAATTTGAACCTGCCCTGGCGCCGATGGCGCACAATCGCACCACGCCCCATGAGGATCGCCACGATGTCGCTGCGCACAGCCCTTCCCGCCACCGGCCTGGCCCTGCTGCTGGCCGCCTGCAGCTCGATCCAGCCCGATCCGGGTGCACCCGGCCGCGCCGGTGCCGCGGCCGGCGCCTGCCACGCCGAGGCGGTGGCCTGGGCGGTGGGCCAGCCGGCGGACGAGGCGGTGATGGCCCGGGTCTGGCGCGAAAGCGGCGCCGGACTGATCCGGCCAATCGCGCCGGGCCAGGCGGTGACCCGCGACTTCCGCGCCGATCGCGTCAACGTGCACATCGACCGCGACAACCGCATCACGGCGGTCAGCTGCGGCTGAGCCGGAGCCCCGCCGGCAACCCGCCACCAGGCGGCCACGCCCGGATCCGCTTCAGAGCACCACCAGGTGTTCGGCACCCGCCATCGGCACGGCACTGATCGCAATGCGCTGGTCGAACGTCACCAGTCGCCCGCCGCGATGCACGGCCAGGGCCAGCAGGTACAGGTCGGTCAGCTGGCGCGGACTGTGGACGTGTTCGTGCCGGATGCGCGTGGCATCCAGCAGGCTGATCTCGTCGGGCCAGAACTGGTGGAATGAAGTGGCGGTGGAGCGGCCCAGCATCGCCATCAGGACACCGAGCGGCTGAGGCTGGCCGTAACCGGGCTGGGCCATGATCCGCAGGCAACCATTCTGGGTCAACGGGCAACTGGCCCAGCCGTGCCCGCCGCTTTCCTGCAGCCAGGCCGAGGCGACGTGGTGGTGCACATGATCGCTGTCGTGCAGTGCGATCAGCACGTTCACGTCGAACAGGGCGCGCATCTCAAATGCCTTCTTCGTCGCGCAGGCGGTCGATGAGCTCGTTGCTGACGACCGCGCCGCGCGGCGGCAGCGGCTGGATGCCGTAGGGCGCCAGCGGCTCCGATACCCCCGGCGGTGGCGGCGGGCCCTGCTGGAAGGCCTTGCGCGCAAGTTCGCTGATGACCTGGCCCAGCGGCTTCTTCTCGCGCCGGGCCAGCTCCTTTGCAGCAAACAGCACGTCATCGGCAATGTCGAGCGTGGTACGCATGGCACCTTTCCCGATCCAGTGATGCGTGATGCTAACACATCACGCATCACCCGGCCGGTTCGGGCCCTTGCGGCCGGATGCCACCCCGTGGCGGCGCCTATACCGCGTGCGCGGCCTCGTGCACCCCGGCCACCGCACGCCCGGACGGGTCGGCCATCGCCGCGAAACTGGCGTCCCAGGCGATCGCCGCCGGTGAGGAGCAGGCGATCGACTTGCCACCGGGCACCGTCTCGGCCGCCGCCGGGCTCGGGTAGAAGCGCTCGAACACTGAACGGTAGAAGTACGCTTCCTTGGTCTGCGGCGGGTTCACCGGGAAGCGCTTGTCGGCCGCGGCCAGTTCCCGGTCCGACACCTGCACCTCGGCGTGCGCCTTCAGTCCGTCGATCCAGCCATAGCCCACGCCATCGCTGAACTGCTCCTTCTGCCGCCACAGGATCTGCTCGGGCAGGTAGCCCTCGAAGGCCTGGCGCAGCACGCCCTTCTCGATCCGCTGGGCGCCGTCGCTGCCCCTGTGCACCATCTTGTGGCGGGCATCCATGCGCATGGCCACGTCCAGGAACTCGCGGTCCAGGAACGGCACCCGCGGCTCCACGCCCCAGGCCATCATCGACTTGTTCGCACGCAGGCAATCGAAGTTGTTGAGCGCGTCGAGCTTGCGCACCAGCTCCTCGTGGAACTGGCGCGCATCGGGCGCCTTGTGGAAGTACAGGTAGCCGCCGAACACCTCGTCGCTGCCCTCGCCCGACAGCACCATCTTCACCCCCATCGCCTTGATCCGCCGCGCCAGCAGGAACATCGGGGTGGAGGCGCGGATGGTGGTGACGTCGTAGGTCTCGATGTGGCGGATCACCTCCGGCAACGCGTCCAGGCCCTCCTCGAAGGTGTATTCGAAACCGTGGTGGACGGTGCCCAGCATGTCGGCGGCGACCTTGGCCGCGGCCAGGTCCGGCGAGTCCTTCAGGCCGATGGCGAACGAATGCAGGCGCGGCCACCAGGCCTCGGACTGGTCGCCGTCCTCGATCCGGTGGCGGGCGTAGCGCGCGGCCACCGCCGCCACCAGCGAGGAATCCAGGCCACCGGACAGCAGCACGCCATAGGGCACGTCGGTCATCAACTGGCGATGGACGGCGGCCTCGAAGGCCTCGCGCAGCTCGGTGGTCGACACGTCCACGTCCTGGACCGCGTCGTATTCGCGCCACGGGCGCTGGTAGTACTGCACCAGCTCGCCGCTGGCGGTGTCGTACCAGTGGCCGGGCGGGAACTGGGCCACGTCGGCGCAGTCGTCCACCAGCGACTTCATCTCCGAGGCCACCCGCAGCCGGCCTTCCCGGTCGTGCCCCCAGTACAACGGCACCACCCCGATCGGATCGCGGGCGATGATCGCCCGGCCCTGCGCCTTGTCCCACAGGGCGAAGGCGAAGATGCCGTTGAGCCGGTTCAGGAACGAGGCCGGCGTGTCCTCCAGGTACAGGGCGTTGATCACCTCGCAGTCCGATTCGGTCTGGAAGGCGTAGGCATGCTCCAGCTCGGCCTTGAGCGGCTTGTGGTTGTAGATCTCGCCGTTGACCGCCAGCGCCAGGCGACCGTCGGAAGACAACAGCGGCTGCGAGCCACCGGCCGGATCGACGATGGCCAGGCGTTCGTGGACCAGGATGGCGCCGTCGTCGACGTACACCCCGCTCCAGTCCGGGCCGCGGTGGCGCTGGCGCTGGGACAGGTCCAAGGCCTGCCGCCGCAGCGCGGCCAGGTCGTCGCCCGGTTGCAGGCCGAAGATGCCGAAGATCGAACACATGGTGGAACTCCTGGGACTGGTGGGGGAATTACGGATCGTGGAGCGGTGGGCGGCCAGGGCCGGGGCTTGCGCAGGCACAAAAAAACCCGCATCGGCCGGATGCGGGTTTCGGTGTGACCGGGCTTTGGGGGGTCTAGGCCTGGTCGCGCTCCCGCATCGGTCGCGCACGGTTGTTCGCCGCGTTATTGCGGTT
>JAGOWL010000027.1:0-2016 GCA_018060215.1 Pseudoxanthomonas sp. | reverse complement strand
TTGCGCAGGCACAAAAAAACCCGCATCGGCCGGATGCGGGTTTCGGTGTGACCGGGCTTTGGGGGGTCTAGGCCTGGTCGCGCTCCCGCATCGGTCGCGCACGGTTGTTCGCCGCGTTATTGCGGTTGGAATTGGCCCGGTTGGCGTGGCGGAAGGAAAGCATGCGCCGACCATAACCGCCCGCCCCCCGCTCCCGCAACCGTTGCGTGCGCAACGAAGACCGGGGGCACCAGCACTGCCTTCGGTCGGGGCACGACGGCCCCCGGCTGGAGTCAACGCTTTACCGTTCTCCGGACAGCAGGCGTTCGACCAGGCGCAGGTAGAGCTCAGGCAGCGCTTCCAGGTCGGCCACGGACACGTGCTCGTCAACCTGGTGGATGCTGGCGTTGACCGGGCCAACCTCGATGCACTGCGCCCCCAGCGGCGCGATGAAGCGCGCATCGGACGTTCCGCCACCGGTGCTCTCCTCCGGCGGCGCGCCGGAAAAGCCGGCCAGCACCTCGCGCGCCACCGCGCGAAGACGGCCTTCCGGGGTGTGGAACGGCTCGCCGCTGCGGTGCCAGCGCAGTTCGTACTCCAGCCCGTGCCGGTCCAGCAGCGCGGTGATCTCGCGCTCCAGCCGCGGTGCGTCCCAGTGCGGGTTGTAGCGCAGGTTGAACAGCACCTGCAGTTCGCCGGGGATGACGTTGTTGGCACCGGCGCCGGCATGCAGGTTGGAGATCTGCAAGGAGGTCGGCGGAAAGCTCTCGTAGCCCGCATCCCACTGCCGCGCCACCAGTTCGGCCAGCGCCGGCGCGGCCTGGTGGATCGGATTGCGTGCCTTGTGCGGGTAGGCGACATGGCCCTGCACGCCCTTGACCACCAGGGTGCCTGAGAGGCTGCCGCGACGGCCGACCCGCAGCAGGTCGCCGAGCCTGGCGGTGGAGGACGGTTCGCCGGTGATGCACCAGTCGATACGCTGGCCGCGCTCGCGGAACGTTGCCGCGACCTTGCGCACCCCATCGATGGCATCGCCTTCCTCGTCCGAGGTCAGCAACAGCGCCAGGGTGCCCGGGTGATCGGGGTTCGCGGCGACGAAGCGTTCGGCGGCGACCACGAAGGCGGCCACGCTGCCCTTCATGTCGGCGGCGCCGCGTCCGTACAGCACGCCGTCGCGGACCACCGGCACGAACGGATCACTGGCCCAGGCCCGCGTCGGCCCCGGCGGCACCACGTCGGTATGGCCGAGCAGGACCAGCACCGGCGCGCCACTGCCGTGGCTGGCCCAGAGGTTGTCGACCTGGCCGAAGCGCAGCGACTCGATGGCAAAGCCGGCACGTGCCAGGCGTGCGCCCAGCAGCGCCTGGCAACCGGCATCGTCCGGCGTCACCGAGGCGCGGGAGATCAGCTCGCAGGCCAGTTCCAGCACTTCGCTCATCGGGGCATCGTCCTGTTGTGCAGCTGCCGAAGCATACGGCAGGCCACCGCCGCAGCGCGCCGGTTCAACCGATGCCGAAGCGCTTCTTGAAGCCGTTGTCGGAGAAGCCCTGGCTGAATCGGCCATCATCGGTGACCACCACCGGCCGCCGCACCAGCTGCGGGTATTCGCGCAGCAGCAGCTTCCACTCGGCCTGGCTTCCGGGCGCCTTGCGGTTGTCCGGCAACTGCCGCCAGGTGGTGGAGGACTTGTTGACCAGGGCGTCGAAGCCACCGGCCTGGCCGGCCCACTCGACCAGGGTTTCCGGCGCCGGCTTGTCCTCGCGGTAGTCGACGAAGGTGTAGGCCACGCCGAAGCGGTCCAGCCACTTCATCGCCTTCCTGCAGGTGTCGCAGTTCTTCAGGCCGTGGATCGTGGTGGTCATGCCCTCACCCGCGCAGCAGTTCGTTGATGCTGGTCTTGGAACGGGTCCTGGCGTCGACCTGCTTGACGATCACCGCGCAGTACAGCGAGTGCGAGCCATCGGCGGCCGGCAGCGAGCCGGACACCACCACGCTGCCCGGCGGCACGTAGCCGTAGGACACCTCGCCGGTGGCGCG
>JAGOWL010000129.1 GCA_018060215.1 Pseudoxanthomonas sp. | reverse complement strand
ACCACCTGCCACACGATCACCGCGGCGATCTCGATCGGGCTGCCGTCCAGGTCGTTGACCTTGAGCTTGCCGCTCTCGAAGTTGCGCACGCGCTGGCTGACCTTGCGCTTGGAGTAGAAGGGGTTGTTCCAGCGCAGGCCGGCCTCCTTGACCGTGCCCACGTACTTTCCGAACAGGCTCAACACCGCGGCCTGGTTGGGCTGGATCGAGTACAGGCCGGTGACCGCCAGCACCACCAGTACCACCAGTGCAGCCGAGACGACCACCGGCAGCGCGCCGCCGCCATGGGCGGTGCCGCCGACGCCGGTGAAGAACAGCCAGGCCGCCGCCGCACCGGCGAGCAGGGCCGCGATGAGGACGGGAATGCCGGGCAGGGAACGGATCGGAAGCTCTTTCATGGTGGATCTCCTGGGTCGCCGTAGAAAGATATCATTGTGATATCAGATGTCAACATCCGGTGCGCAGCGCCGGGCCTGGGCGGCGCCGGGCCAGGGTGGCGACGAGGGCGCCGGCGGCCAAAAGGCACCGGCGGCTAAACTGTGCGGCCCTCACAATGGCCCGCCACCCATGGCCCGCATCGGAACCCCGCTGTCCGCCCACGCCACCCGCGTCCTGCTGCTCGGTTCGGGCGAGCTGGGCAAGGAAGTGGCCATCGAGCTGCAGCGGCTGGGGGTGGAGGTGATCGCCGCCGACCGCTACGCCGATGCGCCGGCGATGCAGGTGGCGCACCGCAGCCATGTCCTGGACATGCTCGATCCGGTCGCCCTGCGCGAGCTGATCGGGCGCGAGCAGCCGGACCTGGTGGTGCCGGAGATCGAAGCGATCCACACCGCGACCCTGGTCGAACTGGAACGCGCGCAGGGGCTGAAGGTGGTGCCGGCCGCGCGCGCCACCCACCTGACCATGGACCGCGAAGGCATCCGCCGCCTGGCCGCCGAGACCCTGGGCCTGGCGACCTCGCCGTACCGCTTCGTCGATACCGTGGAGGAGTACCGCGATGCCGTCGCCGCCATCGGCCTGCCCTGCGTGGTCAAGCCGGCGATGTCGTCCTCGGGCAAGGGCCAGAGCCTGGTGCGCAACACCGCGGATATCGACGCGGCCTGGGAATACGCGCAGACCGGTGGCCGCGCCGGTGCCGGGCGCTGCATCGTCGAGGGCTTCATCGACTTCGACTACGAGATCACCCTGCTGACCGTGCGCCACGCCGGTGGCACCTCGTACTGCGCGCCGATCGGCCACCTGCAGCGCGACGGCGACTACCGCGAGAGCTGGCAGCCGCAGCCGATGTCGGCGCTGGCGCTGGCCCGTTCACGGCAGATGGCCGGCGCCATCGCCGACAACCTCGGTGGCTGGGGCGTGTTCGGGGTGGAGCTGTTCGTGAAGGGCGATGAGGTGTGGTTTTCGGAAGTGTCGCCGCGGCCGCACGACACCGGGCTGGTGACCCTGGTGTCGCAGGAGCTGAGCGAGTTCGCCCTGCATGCGCGCGCGATCCTGGGCCTGCCGGTAGGGGCCGGTGACGGCGGCACCATCGACCCCATCGGCCCGTCGGCTTCCTGCGCGATGCTGGCCCAGGGCCATGGCGTGCCGGTGTTCTCAAACGTTGAAGCCGCGTTGCAGGCACCGCAGACCGCATTGCGCCTGTTCGGCAAGCCCAGGGTGGAAGGCCAGCGCCGCGTGGGCGTGACCCTGGCACGCGCCGGCGACGTGGATGCGGCCCGCGCCGTCGCCCGCGCGGCAGCCGAAGCCATCGGCATCGAAGTGCGCGCGTAGGAGCTGGGCTCCTACAACATCAGGTCGACCCACACCAGGTGATGGTCGCTGCCGTCGGCGATGGCGGCGGCCGGGTCGGACGACGGTGGCCAGAACACGCCGCTGCCGCGCAGTTCGAATCCGGTCGAAGGCAGCACGTAGTCCAGCCGCATCGCGCCGGCACGCGGGCCGAAATCGCCGGTGACGTGCGCCGGTGCGCCGCGCCTGGCCAGGCCCTTGGCCGCATACGCCTGCGCGGTTTCCGCGCCGCCCTCGCTGCGCGGCGTGGCCATGCGCAGCACCCGCGGATGTTCGAGCAGTTCGACGATGGCCTCGTGGTGGCCGTCGCCATCTGCCGGATCGTTGTTGAGGTCGCCAGCGATCACGAAGCGCGCGCCTTCGGCCAGGCCGCCGCAGCGGCCGGCGTCGTCGCACAGCCAGGCCGGCGCGCCAGGGGTGATGTATTCGCGCCACAGCCGGATCTCGTCGGCGTTGCGCGCGCCGTTGCGGTCCTCCGGGCCGTCGAACACCGGCGGGGTGGGGTGCGAGGCCAGCAGGTGCACGGTGCCGGCCGGGGTGCGCACCGGCACGTCCCAGTGCGACTTGGACGACAGCCGCAGCTGTGCCCAGATCGCATCGTCGTGCCAGGGCTGGCCGCTGGCCGGGTCGATCGGCCGGCGTGCTCCGGGCATCGCCGCCCAGGGCAGCAGCCGGAAGCTGCGCACCTGGTCGGCCTCGATCGGATGCTTCGACAGCACCAGCATCCCGTACTGGCCCGGGTGCAGGCCGTAGCCCCAGGCATCATTGCCGCGCTCGCGACCTTCGCCCCCGACCGTGCCATTGCGATCCAGGTCCAGACCGCTGGGCACGCCGGTGTTCACCTCGGCGAAGTAGCGGTAGGGATAGTGCAGGGCGTCGCCGCCGCCGGGCTGGGCCTGTTCCAGATAGTGGCGCTGGAACAGGTCGGCCGCACGCCCCTGGGCGTCGTAGTCGAATTCGTTGAGCAGGACCAGGTCCGGGCGCACCTGCTGCAGCACTGCGGCCACCTTGCGCGCGCCTTCGTCGCCGTTTTCGAGCCTGCGGACCAGGCCGCCGGCCTGGTCGTCGTACAGGGAGACGTTGTAACTGGCCACGCGCAGCTTCGCCTCGGCCGAGGCGGCAGGAGTTGAGTCGCTTTGGTGGCTGGCGCAGGCAGCGGGCATCAGGGCGAAGGCGGCAAGGAGGAGGCGGGCGAGGGCATGCATGGGCGCCATTCTGGCATGCGCCGGCAAGCGCGCAGGGCTGGCTTCAGTGGGCGGCCGCCCTGCGTGAACCGTCATGGGCTGACCCTTCGGGCAAGTGGGTCGCCGGCTGAAGCTGGCTGCTACATGGGCTCCTGAAGCGACGGAAACGGCTGCCAGCCGCGCCCGTCGAACGCCTCCAGCGGCCGGAAGCGGCGCTTGTAGTCCATCTTGCCGTGACCGGCGATCCAGTAGCCCAGGTACAGCTGGCGCAGCCCTTCGCGCTGCGCCCACTGGATCTGCTGCAGGATCGAGAAGGTGCCCAGTCCCCGCTGTGGCAGGTCCGGATCGAAGAAGGTGTACACCGCAGACAGGCCGTTGCCGACCCGGTCGGTGACCGCCACCGCCAGCAGTCGTCCAGGCGCGCCGTCGCCGGGTTCGCGTACTTCCAGGAAGCGCGTGTCCGACCAGCTGCCGACCAGGAACTGGTCGAACTCGCTGGTGCCGTGGCCGTCCATGCCGCCGTCGAGGTGGCGCGCGCCCAGGTAGCGCTGGTACAGCTGGAAGTGTTCGCCGCTGCGCCGGGCCGGCACGATCCGCGTGGCCAGGCCAGCGTTGCGCGCCAGGCAGCGACGCTGGCTGCGGTCGGGCGTGAACCCGGCCACCGGGATGCGCACGGCCACGCAGGCGCGGCAGTGGGCGCAGTGCGGCCGGTAGACCAGGTCGCCGGAGCGGCGGAAGCCCCAGTCCAGCGCCTGCGGATAGACCTGGGCCAGGCGCGGATCGCGCGGGTCGAGCACCAGGTCGCGCGCGCTGCGTTCGGGCCAGTAGCCGCAGGCGTGGCCCCCGGTCTGGAACAGGCGCAGGTCGTCGGTGGCGGGAGAGTCGTGGCCCATGGCGGCGGTCGCAACGGTTGCCCGCAGCATACCTTCGCCCGGTCGCGGACGCTGCGACCGCGGCCCGTGGGCCTGCCGCCGCCTGAACAGGTGTGCCGCGAGGTCAACCGCGCCGTCGCGGCGGCGTTTCCCATGACGTGGCCAACGAGCCCACGACCCATTGGAGACCTGTGTGAACAAGACCCCTTACCTGATCGCCACCGCCCTGTTGGCCATTGCCACCGGTACCGCCCTGGCCCAGGCCGGCGGCGGCACCGCCCCGGCGGCTCCGGTCGCCGAGCGCAAGCCGCTGGATGCCAACCAGGATGGCGTGATCGACCGCAGCGAAGCGGCCGCCCATCCGCGCCTGGCCGCCCGCTTCGACGAACTGGACAAGAATGGCGACGGCAAGCTGGATGCCAGCGAACAGCCGCGTGCCCCCATGGATCGCAAGGGCCACCGTGGCCCGGGCGGCCACGGCCAGCCGATGGCGGCACTGGACACCGACAAGGACGGCCGCGTGAGCAAGGCCGAAGCCGATGCCGAGCCGAAGTTCGCGCAGCGCTTCGCGCAGATGGATGCCAACAAGGACGGATACATCGACCAGGCCGACCGCGAGGCGATGGCCAGGCAGCAGCGTGACCAGTGGTTCGACGCCGCCGACAGCAACAAGGACGGCAGCCTGAGCCGGGCCGAGTTCGATGCCGCCCAGACCAGGCGCATGGCCGGCGAACACGGACGCGGTCCGGGCCGGATGCCCGCGCCGGCACCGGCACCGACGAAGTAAGGCTCTTCCCCTGCAGGCGCCCGGCCAGCTTCAGCGCGGCGGCGGGTTGGCGGGCACCGGGGTGATGCGCACCCGGAACTCTTCCTCGGTGGCGGCTTCGTCCGCTGCCTGGGGTGGATGCGCGGCCGCTGGCGCGCCCGCAGTGGGCGGCAGGGCGCCCGGCGCATCGGCCGGCGGTTGCCGCCGGCCCAGCCACACCAGCATCGCCACCGCCGCGATCACCAGCATCAGGCCGATGCGCAGGCGCCAGGCCCAACGTCCGCCACCGGTTTGCGCCGGTGCCGTCGGGAAGGCCTGGCCGAGCTGGGGCTGCCCAGGCTGGCTGCGGGTGGTTTCCATCAGCCCGGACTGGCGCAGCAGTTCACGCGCCCGTGGCTGGTCTTCGGCCACGCGCACCCAGACCGCCGGCTGCTGCCGTGCCGGGGTCGGATCGGAATAGCTGAACTGCCCGCTGCGACGGCTGTGGTAGGAACGCGGCTGGCTGATGTACACGGCGATGCCGGCGTCTTCCAGCAGTCGCGCCACGCCTTCCACGGTTTCCAGCCGTTGGCTGGTGAATACCTGGCGCATGGCACTTATTCCTTCGTTGCCGCCGTGCGCGTCGTGGCCGGGTCGGGCATGACCCGGATCAGGCCTTCCTGGGCGGTGCTGGCCACCAGCCGGCCGTTGCGGTCGAAGATCTGGCCGCGGGCCAGGCCGCGCGAGCCCTGGCTGCTGGGGCTGTCGATCGAGTACAGCAGCCATTCGTCGGCGCGGAACGGACGGTGGAACCACAGCGCGTGGTCGAGCGAGGCCATCTGCACGTTCGGCTGGTAGTAGCTGATGCCGTGCGGAAAGGTCGCCGTGCCCAGCAGGTGGAAATCGGAGGCGTAGGCGAGCAGGGCCTGGTGCAGCGCAGTGGGGATCGGCCCCGTGCTTTCACGCAGGCGGAACCAGACCTGCTGGTAGGGCGGCCGCTTGGGCGGGTTGAGTTCGTCGCGTGGATAGACGTGGCGGAACTCGAACGGTCCCCCGCGCGAGAGCCAGCGCTGGATCTTGGTGGACAGGGTTGCCATCACCTCCGGCGGCACCGGCGGGGCCGGCGCGATGTCTTCGGGCCGGGGCACTTCGGGCATGCCCAGCTGGTGCTCGGCGCCCGGCTCGTCGTCCTGGAACGAGGCCGCGCAGAAAAAGATCACCTTGCCGTGCTGGATCGCGGTGACCCGGCGCACCGAAAAGCTGCCGCCGTCGCGGGTGCGGTCCACGTCGTAGACGATCGGGTGTTCGATGTCGCCGGCGCGCAGGAAGTGGGCGTGCAGGGAATGGGCATGGCGGTCACTGCCGATGGTGGCCTGGGCGGCGGCCAGGGCCTGGCCCAGCACCTGTCCGCCGAACACGTATTTGGTGCCGATGTCGCGGCTCTGGCCGCGGAACAGGTTGTCTTCCAGCCGTTCCAGGGCGAGCAGGTCGATCAGTTCGGAAACCACGGGGCCGAGGGCGGGAGGCAAGGGCGTGACCAGCGGGTGGGGAAGGGGGGCGATTATACCGGCGGCGCCTGAAGGTCCGGTCGCGCGCGCCTTCCACGGACGCATGCCCGGTCCCCCCGGTTGCTACAGGGGGAGGACGCGCTGCAGCGGCACTTCGGACAGCACCCGGGTCCAGGGGAAGCGCGGGCCGGGGTCGAGCTTGCGGTGCACCTGCACGGCCGGGTCGTCGCTGGCCGGCACCCGCTCCCGGTCCAGGTCCTCGTG
>JAGOWL010000128.1 GCA_018060215.1 Pseudoxanthomonas sp. | reverse complement strand
GCTGATGTCGATCCCGATCCCGTACATGCTCGATCTCCGGTAGGCTGGAAGGGTCGAGAGTCCTCCCTGGATAGCCCTGCCTTATCAATTCGAGCGCGTACTCGAGCAACTGTTCGGGCGTGTCAGGAAGATTCCGGCGTGGGGGACCTTGCTACAAGACGGTCGCGAGACCTAGAGCCGATCGGTCGCCCCACGCCGGCTCTCGACACCTAAACTGCCAGAAAGCCAAGAGATAAGAGCCGACTGGCAGCCAGCGCTACCGGGGGAGAGCGGGGAGGATGTGGTTGGCGCTGAGTGGGGCGACTTCGACGGTGAGCGGCGCCCGCGGATCGACCCATGCCAGCTCGGCGATCTCCGCCCGTGCGGCCGGCTCGCCTTCGATCCTGACCAGGAAGGCCTCGGCGCAGACCCGTCGACCCGGCTCGTTGACCGCGTTGTCCTCGAACTCGCCCAGCCGCACCGCGCTGCCGACGCACAGGCGCACGCCCAGTTCCTCGTCCAGTTCGCGCGCCAGGGTGGCCAGCGCGTCCTCGCCCGGTTCGCGCTTGCCGCCGGGCTGGATGAAGGTCGACGAGCCGTGCTTGCGCACCAGCAGCACATGGCCGCTGCCGTCAGCGATGACCGCAGCCACGATCCTGATCGGTTCGCCGCTCACTTCAACGTCTTCTCGAACAACTTCAAAATCCGCTTGTACTGGTCCAGCCAGGAGTCGGCGCGGGTGTAGCCGTGCCGTTCCAGCGGGTAGGCCGCCAGTTCCCAGTCGTCCTTGTGCAGTTCGATCAGGCGCTGGGTCAGCACCACCGAATCGCGGAAGAACACGTTGTCATCGATCATGCCGTGGGCGATCAGCAGGTGGTCCTGCAGGCCCTGCGCGTATTCGATCGGCGAGGACTTGCGGTAGGCCTCCGGATCGAGCTCCGGCGTGTTGAGGATGTTGGAGGTGTATTCGTGGTTGTACTGGGTCCAGTCCACCACCGGGCGCAGGGCGGCGCCGGCCTTGAACGTACCCGGTGACCGGAACAGGGCCATGAAGGTCATGAAGCCGCCGTAGCTGCCGCCGTAGATGCCGGCGCGGTCGCGGTCGCCCTGGTGCTGGGCGACCACCCAGTCCAGCCCGTCCAGGTAGTCTTCCAGTTCCGGGTGGCCCATCTGCCGGTAGATCGCGGTGCGCCAGTCGCGGCCGTAGCCTTCGCTGCCGCGGTAGTCCAGGTCCAGCACCACGTAGCCGCGTTCGACCAGCAGCTGGTGGAACATCTGCTCGCGGAAGTAGTTGGGGTACTTCGCATGCACGTTCTGCAGGTAGCCGGCGCCGTGCACGAACATCGCCACCGGGTATTTGCGGCCCGGCGCGTAGTCCTTCGGGCCGTAGAACTTGCCCCAGACCGTGCCGGCACCGTGCTGGCTGGGCACCTGCACGTACTGCGGCTGGATCCACTGGCGCGCCTTGAAGGCGGCACTGCGGGTGTCGGTGAGCTTGCGCGCTTCGCCGCCGGCTACCGGCACCACCGCCAGCTGCGCCGGCAGGTAGCTGCTGGAGTGGCGCAGCAGCAGCTGGCGGCCGTCGGGCGAGAGGCTGAAATCCTCCACGCCATCGAGCGCGGTCACTTCGCGCACCTGGTTGTCGGCCAGGTCCAGGGCGCAGACCTCGTAGTCGCCCGGCCAGGCGCGGTTGCACAGGAACAGGAAGCCGTCGCCTGCCGCGTTCACCACCGGCGCCGACGCCTCCCAGCGGCCGGAGCTGCGCTGGCGCGCGCGCTCGTTGCCAGCCTGGGTGTACAGGTGCGAGAAGCCCGATTCCTCGGACAGGAACCACAGGGTGCGGTTGTCCGGCAGCCAGCCGAAATCGTTGAAGTTCCAGTTGATCCAGGCCGGGTCGGTAAGGCGGTGGCGCGGCTGCAGCTTTGCGTTGTCCAGATCGACGCTGGCGATCCAGCGGTCCTTGTTGTCCACCGCGCGCAGCATCACCGCCGCATTGCGGCCGTCGGTGCTCCACTGCATCCGCGAGCCGTCGCCGTTGTCGCCGCTGGTGGCGATCTGGACGGCGCGGTTGCCCTTCAGTGGTTCCTTGTCGGCGGCCTTGCGCAGCGCGGCGAGCGGGTCGGCGGCGATGCCGGGCAGGGGGTCCAGCTTGAGTTCGCGCACGCTGCCGTCGGCCGCATCCACCAGCCACAGTGCCTGCGGCAGCGGATCGTTGCGGCCGACGCGGGTGCGCACGTCCTCGAATTCCTCGTAACCGGATTCGGTGACGTAGGTCGGCATCTTGCCGGCGCGGCCGGCGTCGGCACCCTTCTTCTTGGTCACCACCAGCAGGTGGCGCGCATCCGGCGACAGGCTGCTGTCGACGATCTCCACCTCTTCGCCCAGCCAGGCCGGGCCGGGTGCACGGGTCGGGTCGGCCTTGCGCCAGCGGTCCTCCTGGCTGCGCTGCGCCTCTCGCCGTTCGCGATCGGTGCGCAGGGTGTCGAGGGTGCGCAGTTGCTGCTCGCGCAGGGCGTCGGGCCTGGGCGGTGCGGCCGGGTCCTTTTCCGCCTTGAGCGAGGCGACCTGCACCGTGCCGCCCCCGGCGTTCCACTTGAACCAGTCGTTGCCGGCGCGCCAGAGCACCCCGCCGTCGGCGGCAAAGAGCGGCCGCGATTCGGCCGCGGCGGTGCGGGTGAGCTGGACCAGGGTGCCCGTGGCCAGGTCGCGCAGGAAGACGTCGCCATTGCGGACGAAGACCGTGCGTCGGCGCTGCGGGTCGTACACCGGTTCGGGCGCGTCCAGGTCGGCGCGTTCGGCGTCGGCGACCTTGTGCAGCGCACCGCCTTCGATCGGCTGGCGCCAGGTGTCGCGGACCGGGCTGCCCTCGCGCTTGAGCAGCAGTTGCGCCTGGCGCCCGTCCCAGCTCCACCAGGCGCGTTCGACCGGCGGGCCGATCCAGTCCGGGTCGGCCATGGCCTGTTCGATCGTCAACGCGGCGGTGGCCGGCGCGGCCGAGGGTGCCTGGGCCAGCGCCGGGGCGGCGGGCAGGGTGGCCAACAGCAGGGGCAGGGCGCGGAACAGGGGTCGGCTCATCGGAAGGCGGGATCGGCGATGCGGGAAGCGCAGCAGCGTAGCAGCCCGACCGACCCGGACCACTGCGGAAGGTCATGGCGGCGCATTCATCCGCCATCGGGGAAGCGGTCGCTGGCGCGGCCTAGAATCACGCCGCCGCCTGCCGCGGTGCCCGTCGCACTCCGCCTGCCCATGAATCCCCGCCGCTCCGCACGCCTGTTCCCGTCCTGGTGGCTGCCCGCCGTGTTGGCCGTGCTGGTGGCGGCCTGTGGCGGCACGCGGCCGCAGCCGCCGGCACCGGTGGTGGTGGCGCCCGCGCCCGCACCCGCCAAACTGCCCGATCCGGTACTGCCGCCGCTGCGCATCGGCCTGGCCCTGGGCGGCGGCGCGGCCAAGGGCTTCGCCCACATCGGCGTGATCAAGATGCTGGAGGCCAACGGTTTCAAGCCCGAGGTGGTGGCCGGCACCAGCGCCGGCAGCGTGGTCGGCGCGCTCTACGCCAGCGGGCTGGATCCGTTCCAGCTGCAGGAGAAGGCGGTGGCGCTGGACGAAGCCAGCATCCGCGACGTGCGCCTGTTCTCCGGTGGCCTGGTGCAGGGCCTGGCGCTGCAGGACTACGTCAACGAACAGGTCGGCAAGCGTCCGCTGGAGCGGATGAAGAAGCCCTTCGCGGCGGTGGCCACGCGCCTGGAGACCGGCGAGCGCACGGTGTTCGTGCGCGGCAACACCGGCCAGGCGGTGCGCGCCTCCAGCAGCGTGCCGGGGGTGTTCGAGCCGGTGGCCATCGGCGGCTACCGCTATGTCGATGGTGGCGTCGTCAGCCCGGTGCCGGTGGATGCGGCGCGCCAGCTCGGCGCCGACCTGGTGATCGCCGTGGACATCTCCAGCAAGGCCGGTGGCAAGCGCCCGGACGGCATGCTCGGCATCGTCAACCAGTCGATCGCGATCATGGGCCAGCGGCTGGGCGAACAGGAGCTGGCCCGCGCCGAGGTGGTGATCCGGCCGAACGTGCTCGACTACGGTTCGGCCGATTTCAGCCGCCGCAACCAGGCCATCCTGGAAGGCGAGAAGGCCGCGCTGGCGGCGCTGCCGCAGATCCGCACGGCGCTGGCGCAGTTGCAGGCACAGCGGCTGGCGCAGGCACGCGAGCAGCAGGCGCGCGAGCGGCAGGCGCAGCAAGTGCAGGGCAATGCCGCCGTGCAGGACAAGGCCGTGTCGGCGCCCAGGTCCGCGTGCGCCGATACCGGCTCGCGCTGGAATCGGCTGCGGAAGAAGGATCCGGGATGCGTGTCCTCGGATTGATGCCGACGCAGGAATTTCGCGTGCGATTGCGCGGTGTCGCCGCCGCGGCCCGGATTCGGGCGTTGCCGTTCAGACCGTGATCATGGCGCCGTGCACGCCGTCGATCTCCACCCGCAGTTCGCGCCGGCACACCTGCGCGTGCAGCAGCATCCTGGGCACGGCCGGATCCAGGCGGGCGTCCAGCTGCGCGGCGATGGCGGCCGCATCGCCGCGGTCGCGCACATAGACCTTGAGCGCGCTGCCGGCACCGAAGGCCGGCGGCAGGGACGGGTCCAGCCCGCGCGCGGCACCGACCAGGCTGTCCAGGTTGGCCAGGGTCTCGTCCAGTTGCGCGGCCACCGAATCGGAATGCTGGGAGGCGTGGCCGACCACCGCCGCGGTGCCCGACAGCAGCAGCGGCATGGCCGCGCCGGCCGGCGGCAGCATCGCCCGGGCGAAGCTGGGTGATTGCGGGCCGTACTGGCGCGGATAACGCCAGGCGCTGACCTGGCGCGGGTTTTCCACCGGCGTTCCGGGCTCGCTGGAGGCCAGCCAGTACACCTGCAGGCGGCGCCGGCCGTCACTGCTGCCGATCGCGGTGGCGGCCGGAAGGGTCGAGGTTTCGGCCACGCCGCCCATGCCGGCCACCCGGCCCACGCAGAAGCGCCGATAGCGCTCGGCGTCGCCCTCGCCGGCGGTGATGGCATCCATGTAGTTCCAGATGCGCAGCAGGTGGGGGGTGTGGCGGCCGCGCTCGGCCATGAAGGTGGCCAGGTTGGCGTAGGCCAGGGCGGTGGCCGCTTCCAGCCCGCTGCCGTCGGCCTGGGGCTCGTCGATTTCCATGGCAGCGAACAGCAGGGAGCCGTCGCTGGCCCAGGCCACCGGGCCATCGCGGCCGCAGGTCACCGGCCCGGTGCTGCGCCACACCTCGATGCGGGCGCCGGTTTCCTGCAGCGGCTCCAGCGCCACCGGCAGCCAACGCGGGTCATCGCACTGCGCCGCCCCCTGGCCGAAGCCGAATACGGCCAGCACCTGCGGGTCGGTCAACTGCGCCGGCAGCGAGTCGGCCGCCGCATAGGCCACCTGCAGTCGCGCCCCGGGCATGCCGGGAGAAGACAGCGGCCGGTTCACGGGCAGGCTTCCGGCGCGGCCGGGAACAGGGGGTGCAAGGCGGCGTGCAAGCGGATCGGCGGCAGTGCGGCGGGGCGCCGATTATAGGCGAGTGCCGCCAGGCCCACGTTTTCCATGAACGCCGCAGGATGCGCCGCGCTTCCGCCACTGGCGCATTTCCGACACAATCCCCGGGGTTCTCCCAGCAAACACGGGCGCGGCACGCGCGGATGCAAGCCTACGTTTACAAGAGCCGACGCCGAGCGGACACCTACATCTTCCTCGCCGCCCGCGACGATTTCGCCTGCTTGCCCGACGCGCTGCGCAGCGGGCTGGGCGAGTTGTCCTTCGTGCTGGCGGTGGACCTGGTGCCCGGGCGGCGGCTGGCGCTGTCGGATCCGGAGGTGGTTCGCGCCAACCTGACCCAGTGCGGCTTCCACCTGCAATTGCCGCCGACCGACGTGCTGCGCGCGGCGGCCGTACAGGCTGGGGAAATCGATGACTGAGTCCCGGCCCCGGCCCCCGCGTGCGGCCGTGCTGGCGCTGGTCGTCGGCCTGGGGCTGGCGGTACTGGCCGGTTTCGGCGGCTGGGTCGCGGTGCTGAGCGGGCTGCTGGCGCAGCCGGCCGTGGCCCTGGCGGTGTCCTGGTGGCGGCAGACGCGCATGCCGGTGGCGGGGCTGGCCGCGGCCGGGCGTGAGGGCCTGCCGCTGCTGGCCCTGTGGGCGGCGGCTGCGGCGGCGGCGGCGCTGTTGCTGGCCTGGCCGCTGGTCGCCCTGCTGGACGGTGGCAGCCTGGGCGCGGCGGTGGCGGTGAGTGCGATGGCCAGTGCGGTGCTGCTGGGCCTGTGGCGGACCTGGCCGGTATGGCATGCGCTGGAGCGCAGCAGCGGCCGCCTGTCCGAATCGTGGCGGCGGCTTCCGCAGCACGATGCCGGGGCCTGGCGTGGGCTGGGGGTGGCCGCGGCCCTGGCCCTGG
>JAGOWL010000127.1 GCA_018060215.1 Pseudoxanthomonas sp. | reverse complement strand
CGGTGTACATCGAGCCGATCAACTGGCAGACGGTCGAGAAGATCATCGCCAAGGAGAAGCCGGACGCGCTGTTGCCGACGATGGGCGGGCAGACCGCGCTCAACTGCGCCCTGGACCTGGCCGACAACGGGGTGCTGGAGAAGTACGGGGTGGAGCTGATCGGCGCCAGACGCGAAGCCATCCGCATGGCCGAGGACCGCGAGCTGTTCCGCGTGGCGATGGGCGAAATCGGGCTGGAATGCCCGAAGGCCGAAGTGGCGCACACGCTGGAGGAAGCGCTCGACATCCAGACCCGGGTCGGCTACCCGACCATCATCCGCCCCAGCTTCACCCTGGGCGGCAGTGGCGGCGGCATCGCCTACAACCGCGAGGAGCTGGTGGAGATCGTCACCCGCGGGCTGGAGTTGTCGCCGACCACCGAGGTGCTGGTGGAAGAGTCGGTGCTGGGCTGGAAGGAGTTCGAGATGGAGGTGGTCCGCGACACCGCGGACAACTGCATCATCGTCTGCTCGATCGAGAACCTGGACCCGATGGGCGTGCACACCGGCGACTCGATCACCGTCGCCCCGGCCCAGACCCTGACCGACAAGGAGTACCAGCGCCTGCGCGATGCCTCCATCGCGGTGCTGCGCAAGATCGGCGTCGATACCGGTGGCTCCAACGTGCAGTTCGGCATCAACGCCGACACCGGCCGGGTGGTGGTGATCGAGATGAACCCGCGGGTGTCGCGCTCCTCGGCGCTGGCCTCCAAGGCCACCGGCTTCCCGATCGCCAAGGTCGCCGCCAAGCTGGCGGTGGGCTATACGCTTGACGAGTTGAAGAACGAGATCACTGGCGGCCTCACCCCGGCCTCGTTCGAGCCGGCGATCGACTACGTGGTCACCAAGATCCCGCGATTCGCCTTCGAGAAGTTCCCGCAGGCCGATGCACGCCTGACCACCCAGATGAAGTCGGTGGGCGAGGTGATGGCGATGGGCCGCACCTTCCGCGAGTCGGTGCAGAAGGCGTTGCGCGGGCTGGAGACGGGCAAGGTCGGCTTCGATCCCACCGGCCTTGACCTGGCCGACGCCGACGACCTGGCCACGCTGCGCCGCGAACTGAAGGCGCCGGGCCCGGAGCGCCTGTTCTACGTGGCCGACGCCTTCCGCGCCGGCATGGGCGTGGAGGACATCCATGCGCTTTCGTTCATCGACCCGTGGTTCCTGGACCAGATCGAGGAGATCATCCAGGACGAGCAGGCGGTCGCGGCCGATGGCCTGGACGCGCTGGACGCCGGGCGCCTGCGCAAGCTCAAGCGCAACGGGTTCTCCGATGCGCGCCTGGCGCAGCTGACCGGCACCAACGAGGCGGCCATCCGCGCCCTGCGCCGGGCGCACAAGGTCAGGCCGGTGTACAAGCGGGTGGATTCGTGCGCGGCCGAGTTCGCCACCTCCACCGCCTACCTGTATTCGACCTACGAGGACGAGTGCGAGGCTGCGCCGACCAGTCGCGACAAGATCATGATCCTGGGTGGCGGCCCCAACCGCATCGGCCAGGGCATCGAGTTCGACTACTGCTGCGTGCATGCCGCCCTGGCCCTGCGCGAGGACGGCTACGAGACCATCATGGTCAACTGCAATCCGGAGACGGTCTCCACCGACTACGACACCTCCGACCGCCTGTACTTCGAGCCGCTCACGCTGGAAGACGTGCTGGAGATCGTCGAACTCGAGCAGCCCAGGGGCGTGATCGTGCAGTACGGCGGCCAGACCCCGCTGAAGCTGGCGCGGGCGCTGGAGGCCAACGGCGTGCCGGTGATCGGCACCAGCCCCGATTCGATCGACCTGGCCGAGGACCGCGAGCGCTTCCAGCAGCTGGTCGACGCGCTGGGCTTGAAGCAGCCGCCCAACCGCATCGCCCGCAATCCGGAAGAGGCGCTGGTGCTGGCGCGGGAGATCGGCTACCCGCTGGTGGTGCGCCCGAGCTACGTGCTCGGTGGCCGCGCGATGGAAGTGGTGCACGGCGAATCGGACCTGGCCCGCTACGTGCGCGACGCGGTCAAGGTGTCCAACGACTCGCCGGTGCTGCTGGACCGGTTCCTGGACAACGCGGTGGAGGTCGACGTCGACCTGATCGCCGATTCGACCGGTGCGGCGCTGATCGGCGGGGTGATGGAGCACATCGAGGAGGCCGGCGTGCATTCGGGCGATTCGTCCTGTTCGCTTCCGCCGTATTCGCTGTCGGCCGCCACCCAGGACGAGCTGCGTCGCCAGGTCGTCGAGCTGGCCAGGGCGCTCAAGGTCGTGGGCCTGATGAACACCCAGTTCGCGATCCAGGCCAACGAGGACGGCAGCGATACCGTTTACCTGCTGGAAGTGAACCCGCGCGCCTCGCGCACCGTGCCGTTCGTGTCCAAGGCCACCGGGATGCCGCTGGCCAAGATCGCCGCCCGCTGCATGGCCGGCAGCAGCCTGGCCGGGCAGGGCGCCACCACCGAGATCGTGCCGGACTACTACTCGGTCAAGGAGGCGATCTTCCCGTTCGCCAAGTTCCAGGGCGTCGATCCGATCCTGGGCCCGGAAATGCGCTCCACCGGCGAGGTGATGGGGGTGGGTCGCAACTTCGGCGCGGCGATGGCGCGCGCGCAGGAAGCCGGTGGCATCAAGGCTCCAGCCCCCGGCAAGGCCTTCGTCTCGGTGCGCGACCCGGACAAGAAGCGCGTGCTGCCGGTGGCCCAGGCCCTGGTCGAGCGCGGCTTCAGCATCGTGGCCACCCGTGGCACCGCGGCCTGGCTGCAGGAGCATGGGGTGGAGTGCGAGGTGGTGAACAAGGTGGCCGAGGGCCGTCCGCACATCGTCGATTCGATCAAGAACGGCGAGATTTCCTACATCGTCAACACCACCGAGGGGCGTGCGGCGATCTCCGATTCGTTCTCGATCCGGCGCGAAGCGCTGCAGCAGCGCGTGACCTATTCGACCACCATCGCCGGCGCCCGTGCGCTGGTGCATTCGCTCGAGTACCGCGGCACCGGCCCGGTGTGGTCGTTGCAGGAGCTGCACGCGGAGTTGCCGTCGTGAGGGCGCCGATGACGCTGAAGGGATCGCAGCGCCTGCGCGAGGAGCTGGACCATCTCAAGTCGGTCAGGCGGCCGGAGATCATTGCCGCCATCGCCGAGGCGCGTGGCCACGGCGACCTCAAGGAGAACGCCGAGTACCACGCCGCGCGCGAGCAGCAGGGCTTCATCGAGGGCCGGATCAAGCAGCTGGAAAGCGAACTGTCCCACGCCAACGTGATCGACGTGGCCGCCCTGCACGCCGGCAGCCGGATCGTGTTCGGTGCCACCGTGACCCTGGCCGACGTGGACACCGACGAGGAGGTGCGCTACCAGATCGTCGGCGACCTGGAGGCGGACATCAAGCGCGGCATGATCGCCATTTCCTCGCCGGTGGCGCGTGCGCTGATCGGCAAGGAGGAAGGCGACGCGATCACGATCGAGGCACCCGGCGGCACCCGCGAGTTCGAAATCGTCGGCGTGGCCTACCAGGGCTGAGATGGCCATCATCACCCTGTTGCTGCCGGAGCGGGCGCGCTTGCCCGGCCCGCTGCCGGCGGCTGTCGGCAAGCGCCTGGCCCGCGCCGACTGGCAGGCGGGCCAGGCCGGTTCGCCGGCGCAGTTGCGGCGGCACTTCCGCCTGGTTCCGGACCACTGGCCGGTGGCGTCACTGACCCGCCTGGTCGATGCCGGCGACACGGCCGGCGGCCCTGGCGGCAACCTGGCCGACACCTGGCTGCGCGCCGATCCGGCGCACGTGGCTCCGGACATGAACGGTGCGCGCCTGCTGGGCTGGGGTGAGACCCTGGGGATGGACCAGGACGACGTGCAGGCGCTGTTGCCGGCGCTGCGCCCGCTGTTCGGCGACGCCGGCTTCCAGCTTGATGCACCGCATCCGGCGCGCTGGTACCTGCGCCTGCCCGAAGGTGCGCGCCTGCCAGCGCTGCCCGGGCCGGACGAGGCCCTGGGCGAGGACTTGTTCGCCGCCTTGCCGCAGGGCGACGACGCTGTGGCAAGGCGTTGGCGGTCGCTGATCACCGAGGCCCAGATCGTGTTGCACCAGCACCCCCGCAACCGCGAGCGCGCCGCGCAGGGCAAGGCGGCGATCAACGCGCTGTGGTTCTGGGGGGCCGGCCGCCTGCCCGATGCGGTGCAGTCGCGCTACCTGCATGTGCGCAGCCCGGACCCTCTGTTGCACGGACTGGCACGGATGGCCGGTGCCGCGGTGGCCGCGCCGGAGGCGTCGGCCGACGGTCCGGCCGGGGACAGCCTGGTGGACATGCGGCGCCTGCGCAGCGTCGAACTGCTCGGCAGCCAGGTGCTGCCGCCGCTGCTGCAGGCCATGACCCGGCGCGAATACGACACCCTGCAGCTGGATTTCGAGGATGGCACCTGCCTGGCCCTGCGTCCGGGCCAGCGTGGCTGGCAGTTCTGGCGGCGGCCCTTGGCCACGCTGGTCGGCGGCGCGGACTGAGATGGCACAGCCGCGGATCATCCGCCGGCCCGGCGTGGAAGCCGGCACGGCCTGGCCCGATTCCATCCCGCCGCTGCTGCGCCGGGTCTATGCGGCGCGCGGCGCGACCACCCCGGACCTGGCGCGCCCGCGCCTGGCCAGCCTGCTGCCGCCCGACGCCCTGCAGGGCCTGGAGGCGGCCACCGCGCTGCTCGCCGATGCGATCGCCGACCACCGCCACATCGTGGTGGTGGGCGACTTCGACTGCGATGGCGCCACCGCCTGCGCGGTCGGCGTGCGCGGCCTGCGCATGCTCGGCGCGCGACGGGTCTCGCATGCGGTGCCCAATCGCATGGTCCACGGCTATGGCCTGTCGCCGGCGCTGGTGGAGGAGCTGGCAGCGCTGCAGCCGGACCTGCTGCTGACCGTGGACCACGGCATCGCCTGCCATGCCGGCATCGAGGCGGCGCGCGCACGCGGCTGGCAGGTCGTGGTCACCGATCATCACCTGCCCGGCCCGCGGTTGCCGGCCGCCGATGCGATCGTCAATCCGAACCTGCCCGGTGACGCCTTCCCGAGCAAGGCGCTGGCCGGGGTAGGGGTGGTGTTCTACCTGCTGCTGGCGCTTCGGCGAAAGCTTTTTGGCGATCATCCTGATCGCAAAGATCAGACAGCGGCCCTCCATGGCCGCACTTCCCAGGAACAGCGCCAGTCCCCTGATCTCGTGAGCCTGCTGGACCTGGTCGCCGTCGGCACCGTCGCCGACCTGGTGCCGCTGGATGCGAACAACCGCGCCCTGGTTGCTGCCGGCCTGCGCCGCCTGCGTGCCGGCCAGGGCTGCGCCGGCCTGCGTGCACTGATCAACGCCTGCGGCCGCGACGAAGCGCGTCTGACCGCCGCCGACATCGGCTTCGCCATCGGCCCGCGGATCAATGCCGCTGGCCGTCTGGAGGACATGGCGCTGGGCATCGAATGCCTGCTCAGCGACGATCCGCAGCGAGCGGCCGAACTGGCGGCCACCCTGGAGCGGATCAACGCGCAGCGCCGCAACGTGCAGCAGGACATGACCGACGCGGCCGAAGCGGCGCTGTCGCGCACCCACCTGGACGCAGGCGCACCGCCGCTGGCGCCGTGCCTGTTCGACCCGGACTGGCACCCGGGCGTGGTCGGCCTGGTGGCCTCGAAGATGAAGGAACGGCTGCACCGCCCGGTGCTGGCCTTCGCTCCGTCCGAGCCGGGCAGCAGCGTCCTGCGCGGCTCGGCGCGATCGATCCCCGGCTTCCACATCCGCGATGCGCTGGCGGCGGTGGATGCCACCCATCCGGGCCTGATCGAGCGCTTCGGCGGCCACGCCATGGCCGCCGGCCTGACCCTGGCCCAGGCGCAGCTGCCCGCATTCGAGCAGGCCTGGCAGGCACACGCCGCGCAGACGCTGGATGCGGGCCTGCTCCAGGCCGAACTGCACAGCGACGGTGAATTGCGCCCGCAGGAGCTGGACCGTTTCCACGCCGAAGCCCTGCGCGACGGCGGCCCCTGGGGGCAGGGCTTCCCCGAGCCGCTGTTCGACGGCTGTTTCGAGGTGCTGGACTGGCGCGTGGTCGGTGAACGCCACCTCAAGCTCAACCTGCGTCACCCGGATCGACGCGAACCGCTGGCTGCGATCCAGTTCGGCGGCTGGCACGGCAGCGCGCCGGCCACCCACCTGCACCTGGCCTACCGGCTGGCCCCAGATGATTACCGCGGCGGCCAGGCGATCCAGTTGATCGTCGAGCATCTGGTGGCGGCCTAGCGTCCCGGCTGCCCCTCCCGATCCCTTCGTGGCCCGCATGGCCAAGCCCGCCCTGCGCCCGCACCGCCAGGAACCCGCATGAGCACGCTTCCGGATCGAGTCCCCGGTCAACACAGCCGGTCGCCGTGGCTGCGACGGCAGTCGATCGCGATCAAGCTTGTGGCGACGCTGT
>JAGOWL010000026.1:5649-19862 GCA_018060215.1 Pseudoxanthomonas sp. | reverse complement strand
TCCTGGGCGGCCTTCATTTCCTTCATCACCCACGGATGGCACAGGATCGCGCCCTGGCCGAAGATCAGCAGGCTGCGGGTCATGATGTTGGCGCCTTCCACCGTGATGGCGATCGGCGAGGCCTGCCAGGCGCGCCCGGCGAAGTTGCGCGGGCCCAGGATGATGCCCTTGCCGCCGATCACGTCCATCACGTCGGCAGCCACTTCGCGGCCCATGGTGGTGCAGTGGTACTTGGCGATGGCCGAAGGCACCGACGGCACGTCGCCGCGGTCCACGGCCGCGGCGGTGGCCTGTGACAGTGCGCTGATGGTGTAGGCCTTGCCGCCGATCCGCGCCAGGGCTTCCTCCACACCTTCGAAGCGACCGACCGACAGCCCGAACTGCTTGCGGATGCGGGCGTAGGCGCCGGTCACCCGGGCGCCGGACTTGGCCCCGCCCGAGGCGGTGGAGGGCAGGGTGATCGAGCGGCCCACCGCCAGGCATTCGTTGAGCATGTTCCAGCCGGTGCCGGCGCGGTCGGCGCCGCCGACCAGCTGGCTCAGCGGGATGAACACGTCCTTGCCGCGCACCGGGCCGTTCTGGAACGGCGAGTTGAGCGGAAAGTGGCGACGGCCCACTTCCACCCCGGCGGTGTCGCGCGGCAGCAGGGCCAGGGTGATGCCGATGTCGCGGGTGTCGCCGAGCAGGCCGTCCGGGTCGTACATGCGGAAGGCCAGGCCGATCAGGGTGGCCACCGGCGCCAGGGTGATGTAGCGCTTGTCGAAGGTGAGCCGCACGCCGAGCACGTTGGCGCCGTTCCACTCGCCCTTGCAGACGATGCCGTAGTCCGGGATCGAGGTGGCGTCGGAGCCGGCGAACGGCCCGGTCAGGCCGAAGCAGGGCACTTCCAGGCCCGCCGCCAGGCGCGGCAGGTAGTAGTCCTTCTGCTCCGGGGTGCCGTAGTGGTTGAGCAGTTCGCCCGGGCCCAGCGAGTTGGGCACGCCCACGGTCGAACTGACCACGCTGGAAACCGAGGCCAGCTTCTGGATCACCTTGTGGTGGGCCAGCGCCGAGAAGCCCAGGCCGCCGTACTCCTTCGGGATGATCATGCCGAAGAACCTGTTCTTCTTGATGAAGTCCCACAGCTCCGGCGGCAGGTCGGCGTGGACGTGGGTGATCTCCCAGTCGTTGGTCATCCGGCACAGCTCTTCCACCGGGCCGTCCAGGAAGGCCTGCTCCTCGGCGGTGAGCTGCGGCTTCGGGTAGTCGAGCAGCATGTTCCAGTCCGGGTCGCCGGTGAACAGCTCACCTTCGAAGCCGACCGAGCCGGTTTCCAGGGCGATGCGCTCGGTCTGCGACAGCGGCGGCAGGATCCTGCGGAACACATTGAGCAGCGGCGCCACCAGCAGCGGCTTGCGGATGGCCGGAATCAGCAGCGGCACGGCGACCAGGGCCGAGACGATGGCGACCACCGCGGTGGTGGTGCGGTGCGCGCCCAGCAGCCAGCAGGCGACCAGGGCCACTGCCAGCAGCGCGGCCCAGGTGGCCAGGCGCAGGCGGTGGTAGGCGGCAAACGCGCCGATCAGCACGAAGGCCAGGATGGGCAACAGGGCATGACTCATGGCTCAGCTCCGGTAGCGGGCGCGGGCGCCCTGTGCATGGCCGAACCGGCCGGGGCGGCGCCCGGTTCCAGTTCCGCCAGATAGTCCAGCACGGTGGTGGTAAACAGGTCGTTGTCGTCGCCAGCGAGCATATGCGTGGCGTCTGGCAGCTGCACGTGGCGCGCGTGCGGGGCCAGTTCCAGGAAATCGGCCACCGTGCGCGCCGAAACCAGGTCGCTGCGGCCGCCGCTGACCAGCAGCAGCGGGCAGCGCACCGCGCGGGTGGCCGCGGCGATGTCGTCCTGGTGGCGGTGGCTGTCGCGGGCCAGTTCGTCCACCAGGCGCCGGTCCCAGTGCCAGCGCCAGCGGCCATCGGCGGCCTGCCGCAGCAGCCCGCGCAGCGCGCCGCCGCCGGCGCCGCGTGCGCGCCGGTGCGGCAGGTAGGCGGCGATCGATTCGGCGGCCTGTTCCAGCGAGGCGAAGCCCTCGGGGAAGGCGGTCATGAACGCCAGGATGCGTTCCAGCCCGGCCGACTCCCAGCGTGGGGTGATGTCCACCAGCACCATCGCCCGGAACAGGCCCGGCCAGCGTGCCTCGGCCAGCAGGCCGAACAGGCCGCCCATCGAGGCGGCCACCAGCACCGGCGGACGCGGCAACTCGCCGGCCAGCACGATCAGGTCGTCGGTGAACTGGTGGCCAGTGTAGGGATCGTCGTCGGCGTTGAAATCCGAGTCGCCGTGGCCGCGGGCGTCATAGGCCACGCCGGCGTGGCCGTGCGCGGCCAGGGTCGAGGCGGTGGCCGCCCAGGCGCGGCGGGTCTGGCCGAAGCCGTGCGCGTACAGCACCGAGGGACTGGCATCGGCAGCCGGGCGGCCGTGGTGGCGGCTGCCGGCCAGCGCCAGGCCGGCGCCGGTCAGGCGCAGCTCGGAAACCAGCGGGGCAGGGTCGGCGACCATATCCATACGAGGTAGTATGGGTGGCGCGGCCGGAAAGTCAATACGAATGCGTATGGCCGGTGGGCTGGCCGCGATGGACGGCGGCCAGGGACATGCCAGGCAGGTTTCGGCCGAAACCGCATACTGCAACGGACTCCGGCGTATGGTTAAATCACCTGCATGAACACCTCACCGGCCACGCTCCCTCCCGCGCCCGCGCGCGCGCCACGCCTGAGTGCCGCCGACTGGGCCCAGGTGGCCTTGGACGTGATCGCCGAACAGGGGGTGGCCGCGGTGGCGGTGGAGCCGCTGGCGCGCCGGCTGGGGGTGACCAAGGGCAGCTTCTACTGGCACTTCCCCTCGCGCGATGCGCTGCTGCAGGCGGCGCTGGAACGCTGGGAGGAAGTGGAACAGCAGCAGGTGTTCGGCAGCCTGGAGGAGGAGCCGGATCCGCGCGAGCGGCTGCGCCGGCTGTTCCAGCTGGTCGGCCACGAGACCCGGCCGCACGCGATCTACAGTGAACTGCTCAAGGCGCTGGAACATCCGGCGGTGGCACCGGTGATCCAGCGGGTGTCGCAGCGCCGCCTGGAGTACCTGACCGCCTCGTTCCGCCAGGCCGGCCTGGGCCGCAACGAGGCGCAGAACCGCGCGCGGCTGACCTATGCGGCCTACGTCGGCTTCCTGCAGCTGCGCCCGCACCAGCCGAAGATGACCCACGAAGAGTTCGAGGAGTACCTCGAGCACGTGATCAACACCCTGATCCCGTTGTGAGTGCGTCCGTGGGCGCAGGGCCGGACCCGGCGCAGGCCCGGTCCCGGACCTGGGCCGGGATTGCCTGCGGCATCGGCGCCGGCGCGTTGTGGGGCCTGGTGTTCCTGGCCCCGGAACTGGTGCGCGAGTTCACCCCGCTGCAGATGACCATCGGCCGCTACCTGTGCTACGGACTGATCGCCGCGGTGCTGGTGGCACCGCGCTGGCGCCCGCTGTTTGCCGGCATCCCCCGGCGCCAGTGGTGGAACCTGGCCTGGCTGGCGCTGGCCGGCAACACCGTTTACTACCTGTTGTTGTCCAGCGCGGTGCAGTCGGGCGGTATCGCGATGGCCTCGCTGGTGGTGGGCCTGGTCCCGGTGACGGTGACCGTGGTCGGCAGCCTGGAGCAGGGGGCGGTGCCGCTGCGCCGTCTGTGGCTGTCGCTGCTGCTGTGCGTGGCCGGGGTGGCCTGCATCGGCTGGCATGCGTTGGCGGGTTCAGCCAGCGGTGCGGCCGGGCGCCCGTTGTTCGGCCTGGCGTGCGCCATCGGCGCGCTGGCGTCGTGGACGGCTTTCGCCGTCGGCAACGCACGCTGCCTGGTGCGGATGGCGCATGTATCGGCGCACGACTGGAACCTGCTGCTGGGCCTGGTCACCGGAGCGCAGAGCCTGCTGCTGCTGCCGCTGGCGCTGGCTTCGGGGGTCGGCGACCACGGTGCGGACGCCTGGGTGCGGTTGGGCGCCGTCTCGCTCGGGGTGGCGGTGCTGGCCTCGATCGCCGGCAATGCGCTGTGGAACCGGATGAGCCGGCTGCTGCCGCTGACCCTGGTCGGGCAGATGATCCTGTTCGAGACCGTGTTCGCCCTGGTCTACGGATGGCTGTGGGAGCGGCGGCTGCCGGCGGTACTGGAGCTGGTGGCGCTGGCGCTGGTGGTGCTGGGCGTGCTGGGCTGCCTGGCCGCGCACCGCCGGCCCGTGGCCATCAGCCACGGGGCGGCGTAGGCGACGGGTCAGGCGGCGAAGGCCGGCCGGGTCAGGTTGTCGGGCGCCTCGGCGGTGCACAGCACCTCGTCCTCGATGCGGATGCCGCCATAGGGCCGGAAGGCTTCCAGCCGCGCCCAGTCGATGCTGTCGGCATGTCCGTTGCGCTTCACTTCGTCCAGCAGCATGTCGATGAAATACACGCCCGGTTCGATGGTCACCACCATGCCCGGTTCCAGCATCCGGGTCATGCGCAGGTAGGGATGGCCTTCGGGCCGGGCGATGGTGCCGCCGCGGTCGCTGGCGGCGAAGCCGGCCACGTCGTGCACCTGCAGGCCGATCGGGTGACCCAGCCCGTGCGGGAAGAACGCCGCGCTCACCCCGCTGGCCAGGGCCGCTTCCGGCGAGGCCTTGAGCACGCCGAAGTCCCTGAGGATGCCCATCAGCGACAGGTGCGCGTCCACGTGCAGTTGCCTGTAGTCCGCCCCGGCGCGCACGCCGGCGCACATCGCCTGCTGGGCCGCGTCGACGGCATCGACCATGGCCTGGAACTCGCTGCCGCGATCGGCCGCCCAGGTGCGGGTGATGTCGGCGGCATAGCCGCAGTGGCTGGCGCCGGCATCGATCAGGAAGCTCAGCGACTGCGCCGGCGGATCGCGTTCCAGTTCGGTGTAGTGCAGCACGGCGGCGTGCTCGTTGAGGCAGACGATGTTCTGGTAGGGCAGTTCGGTGGCGTCCTGGCGCGCGGCCTGGCAATAGGCCAGGTGGATGTCGAACTCGCTGGCGCCGGCGCGGAAGGCGGCTTCGGCGGCCCGGTGCGCGCGGGCGGCCTTGCGCTGGGCCAGGCGCATCAGCGCGATCTCGTAGGGGGTCTTGTACGAGCGCTGGTAGTGCAGGTAGTCCAGCGCGGCGGCCGGGTTGTTGGGCAGGTAGTCGCCCAGGGCGCTGTTGGCCTCGCCCAGGATCGCGCAGCGCGCGGCCGGGCCGGGCAGCAGCGGCAGGGCCTGCTCGGGGGTGCGGACCACGTGCACGTCCACGTGCTCGACCCACCAGCCGTTGGGCGCCTCGGGCACCACGTGCCAGTAGTCGAACGGCTGCAGGTAGATCACCCGTGGCCGCTGCCCGGGGCTGTAGGCCAGCCAGCTGTCGGTGACCGTGGTCAGCGGCAGCCAGTGCTTGAAGTGCGGGTTGACCGCGAACGGGTAGTCGCGGTCGTCGAACAGCTGGTAATGGCGGCGGCCGCTGGGGATGAGCAGGTGGTCGTGGCCGCTGCGCGCCAGCGCTTCTTCGGCGCGTGCCTGCAGGGTGGCCAGGTGCTGCGGATAGAGCGCGGCGGGTTCGGGGGCGTTCATCGGCGTGGCATGGCGGGGAAGAACCGCCATTTTGCCCGATCCGGCCGCCCGGGGCCGGCATGCCCGCTCAACCGGCCGCGACGTCCTCGCCCTGGTGGACCCATTCGCGGATGAAGGTGCGCTGGTCCTCGCTGATGGTCAGGAAGCGGAAGCCGCACCAGCTCTGGCCGGGGGTGTGGGCCTGTACCAACCACAGCAGGTGCACGCCGACGTTGAGGGGCTGGACCCGGCCGGGCAGGTGGAAGCGCAGCTGGTACAGCGCATCCTCCAGCAGCGGCGCCGAGGCGATCAGCAGCATCCCGGACTCGGACAGGTTGCCCAGCTGGCCGACCACCTCGTCGGTCATGGTGTCGATCACCGGAACGACTTCGGTGACGTGGCGGCGTGGTGCCCGGCGCGAATCGTGGATCATGCGGGTGCCGTCCCCAGGTTGCCGGCGTCATCGTCGTTGGCGCGCCCGGTCAGGCCGCGCAGCGCGCGCAGGGTGGCATGCCAGGCGCGGTCGATCAGGCGGCCGCGCTCCTCGGTCACCACCCGTGCCTGGTTGCGCGCCATCAGCCGGGCCAGGCTGTCCAGCGACTGCTCGCCCACGCGCTGGCCGCGTGCGTTGACGAACAGCGCGTTGTCGGTGATCGGGCTGTACCAGGACAGGCGCTGGCGGCGCACGTCGCCCTGCTGGTTGTGCACGAATTCGAACCAGGTGCCGAACGGCAGCGTGCGCAGGTGCTCGTAGCAGGCCTGCTCGGCGGTGCTGCGCGGTGGCGGCTTGGCCTTCTTCGCCTCGGCCTGGCCGTCCTGGCCCAGGCGCGCGCGCGCCTTGAGCTTGGCGGTCAGTTCGGTGCGCGAGGTGCCTTCGTCCTCGTCGCTGCGCGAGAGCCTGCGGGCGATCGCGCCGGCCTCGTCCTCGTGGTAGCCGACCTGGCGCAGGGCGGTATCGATCTGGGTGGTCAGGTCCGGATCGGGCGCGGCGTCGGCGCTGCAGGTGATGTCCAGGATCTGCCCGGTGATCTGCTCGCGCTCGCGCCATTCCGGCGAATCCTCGCCGTGGCGCAGCGCGGTCAGGGTCAGCACGTCGGCCCAGGCCTGGTTGAGCAGCGCCTGCACGAATTGCGGCGGCTTGCGCCCGTCCAGGCGCATGGCGATGGTGTCGGCGGCGCTGCGCTTGGCCGTTTCCAGCCGGTCGCGGCCACGTGCGGCCTCGACCTGGCGGCGCTCGCTGACCTCGGCCTTGTGGGCCTGGGCCCGGTAGTGCTCCTGGACCTCGCGATTGGCGCGTTCAAATACCGCCTCGTCGCCTTCGTATTCCTCGATCACCCGGTCCACGGTCTGTTCCAGGCGCAGGACCAGTTGCGGGTCGTTGTCTTCTTCCGACAGCCAGGTGGCGCCGGATTCGGCCACCGAGTTGAGCAGTTCACGCGCCGGGTGCTGGTCGCGCACGAAGAAGCTGCGGTCCTGCACCGCCGCCCGCACCACGGGCACCTGCAGCTTCTCCAGCAGGTCCTGGGCCGGTGCGTCCTCGTGCACTTCGCGGCCGATCTCGTGATAGAGCATGCCCAGCAGGTCGAAGGTGTCGTGCTGCTCCTGCGACAGGCCGGCATCGGGGCCGTGCGATTCGCGCATGCGCGCCAGCATCGCCTGGCGCAGGTCGTCCAGCGTGCGCCTGGGCCGGCCGGGCGCGCGCGTGGGCGGCGGCGCGGCCTGCATCGATCCGAGCACGTTGACCACCGCCTCCAGCGGCAGGATCAGGCCGGGCTGTGGCAGCGGCGCGGCGTTGGGGTCGCGCGCGCGGAAATCGCTGAGCATGTGCTGCAGTGCGTTGAACACCGCCTGTTCGGGCAGGCGCGAGCCGGCGTCGCCGGTGGCCGCCTCGCCAGCGGCGGCGGCCTCGCCGCCGGCATCGGCGCTGGGCTTGCGGTCGGCCAGCTCGGCCATCAGTGCGCCGCTCCAGGCCGAGGGCTGGGCCTGCCCATGCCAGCCGGTGAGCGGACGCTGGCTGACCGCCCCGGACGAGCCCGGGGCCGGCCCGTGGCCGCGGCTCTGGCCCTGGGTGCGCGGGCGGTAGGGCAGGTAGACCAGGCCCGGCAGCACGCCTTCATGGGTCAGCAGCACGTTCAGGCGTTCGACCAGTTCGCCGTAGCGCTCGATCACCTGGCGCTCGAAGCAGCGGTACAGCAGCAGCTGCGAATCCAGGGTCAGGTTCAGGCAATCGCCGGCCTCGCGCAGCACCCGGCACAGTGCGTGCGGGCCGATCGGCAGCCGCTCCGGGTCCAGCGCCGGGGCACCGGCCAGCACCCCGAAGCGCTGGCCCAGCAGCAGCAGCGGGGTGCCGCCGCGCTGGGTCTCGCGGCGGGCGATCTCGCGCAGGACGATGTCGCGGTCCAGGTCGGTGTCCTCGACCAGGGTCAGGCGCTGGAACTGCATCGGATCGGGGCGCGCATCCTCTTCGGGCTCGGCCGCGGGCGGTTCGCGCAGGCGGGCCAGCGCCGCTTCCAGGCCGGCCAGGTACTGCGGCACCAGGTCGGCGCGGTGCTGGCGCAGGCGCTGCAGTTCGGCCAGGTTGTCGGACTGGTGCTGGCTGCTGCGGGCGCGTTCGGCCTGGTTGAACAGCTGCCGTTCCAGCTCGTTCAGGGCCAGGTTGATCGAAGTGGTCAGCGTCTGCCCGGCCAGGGTGTTGACCGCCTGCAGCACGTGTCGCACGCGCGCCGGCAGCGACGCGGCCGCCAGCGTCGGCGACCCGCCGGTGGCGGTCGATGTCGATCGGATACTGCCTGCCATCCGGTGTCCCGGCTCCCCCCTCTGCAACCCACGTATTTAGCACGTTTGCCACAGGCCGGCCACAGCGTTTGCGCGGCCGGGCCGGGGCGGGCCCGGGCGGGCTACAGGAACAGGGCGATCACGTCATTGGCAAAGCGCCGGCCCAGTGCCGTCGGCCGCACCTGCCTGTCCTGCAGTTCCAGCCATTGCCGTTGCCGGGCCTGGAGCAGCTGCGGCATCACCGCTTCGGGTGGCAGGCCAGTGCGGGCCTGGAAGTCGTCCAGGTCGAAACCCTCGTGCAGGCGCAGGGCGTTGAGCATGAACTCGAACGGGCGACGTTGCGCTTCGATCCGCTCCTCGCCACCGACGGCCGTCGCGCTGCCGGCCGCGGCCATCCAGGTGGCCGGATGCTTGTGCTTCCAGCGCCGCACGAGGGTCTGCTCGGCGCCCAGGGTGAGCTTGCCGTGGGCGCCGGCACCGATGCCCAGGTAATCGCCGTAGCGCCAGTAGTTGAGGTTGTGCGCGCACTGGCGCCCTGGCCGGGCGTAGGCGCTGGTCTCGTAGTGGCCGTAGCCCGCCTGGGCCAGCAGGTCCTGGCAGTGCTCCTGGATGTCCCAGGCGTCGTCGTCGTCGGGAATCCCCTGCGGCGGCCGGGCGAAGAACACCGTGTTCGGCTCCAGGGTCAGCTGGTAGTGGCTGATGTGGGCCGGCTGCAGGGCGAAGGCGCGCTCGAGGTCGCGTTCGGCCATCGCCAGATCCTGGCCGGGCAGGGCGTACATCAGGTCCAGGTTGAGGTTGTCGAAACCTGCGTCCTGGGCCAGTTTCACCGCCGCTTCGGCCTCGGCGCTGTCGTGGATGCGGCCCAGGCGCTGCAGGCAGCCGTCATCGAAGCTCTGGATGCCGAAGCTGACACGGTTCACCCCGGCGGCGCGGTAACCATCGAAGCGGCCGTGTTCGGCGGTGCCGGGATTGGCTTCCAGGGTGATCTCCAGGCCGGGGGTGAAGCGCAGCCGGGCGCTGGCCGCCTGCAGGAAGCGGTCGATGGCCTGTGGCGGGAACAGGCTCGGGGTGCCGCCGCCGAAGAACACGCTGTGCACGCTGCGGCCCCAGGCCAGCGGCAGGTCGTGCTCCAGGTCGCGCACCAGGGCATCGACGTAGGCCTCGAACGGCAGCTCGCCCTTGGCCGCGTGCGAGTTGAAGTCGCAGTACGGGCATTTGCGCACGCACCAGGGCAGGTGCACGTAGAGCGACAGCGGCGGCGGGATCAGGGCGGGGCTCATGGCTGCAGGCGGGAGGGGGCCGGTCCATGCCAGGCCGCCAGCGTCGCTGGCAGGCGTTCACGCAGCTGCGCCAATGCGCGGCCGCGGTGGCTGATGCGGTTCTTCAGCGCCGGGTCCAGCTCGGCGGCCGACAGGCTCTGTTGCGGATCCAGGAACAGCGGGTCGTAGCCGAAGCCGCCGTCGCCACGCGGGGCCTCGAGGATGCGCCCGGCCCAGCTGCCTTCGGCGATCAGCGGTTGCGGATCGGCGGGGTGGCGCAGCAGCACGATCACGGCATGGAAGTGCGCGCCGCGGCGCGCCGCCGGCAGCCCGTCGAGCTCGCGCAGCAGCCGGGCATTGTTGGCCTGGCTGTCGCCGTGGCTGCCGGCGTAGCGGGCCGAATACAGGCCCGGCGCGCCGCCCAGCGCGTCCACGCACAGGCCCGAGTCGTCGGCCAGCGCCGGCAGGCCAGTGGCCGCGGCGGCGTGGCGGGCCTTGAGCAGGGCGTTCTCGACGAAGCTCAGGCCGGTTTCCTCGACTTCCTCCACCCCCAGCTGCGACTGCGCGACCAGTTCCACGCCGGTACCGGCGAGCAGTGCGCGCAGTTCGGCCAGCTTGCCGGCATTGCCGCTGGCCAGCACCAGGCGGTTCATCACGCAGGCCTGGCCTGCGCCAGGGCCGCCTGCTGGGCGGCCAGCAGTTCGCCGATGCCCTGTTCGGCCAGCGCCAGCAGCGCATCGAGTTCGTCGCGGCGGAAGGCGTGGCCTTCGGCGGTGCCCTGCAGTTCGATGAAGCCGCCGCCGTCGTTCATCACCACGTTCATGTCGGTGTCGCAGGCGCTGTCCTCGGCGTAGTCCAGGTCCAGCACCGGCACCCCGCGGTAGACGCCGACCGAGACCGCTGCCACCGCGCCGAACACCGGATCGCGGTTGATCTCGCGCCGGCCCTGCAGCCAGCGCATGGCGTCGACCAGGGCCACGTAGGCGCCGGTGATCGCCGCGGTGCGGGTGCCGCCATCGGCCTGCAGCACGTCGCAGTCCAGTACCACGGTGCGCTCGCCCAGTGCGGTGCGGTCGATGCAGGCGCGCAGGGCGCGACCGACCAGGCGCTGGATTTCCAGCGTGCGCCCACCCTGCTTGCCGCGCGCGGCCTCGCGGTCGGAGCGGGTGTGGGTGGCGCGCGGCAGCATGCCGTATTCGGCCGTGACCCAGCCCTCGCCCTTGCCGCGCAGGAAGGCTGGCACCTTGTTCTCGACGCTGGCCGTGCACAGCACCCGGGTCTGGCCGAAGCTGACCAGCACCGAGCCTTCGGCATGGCGGGTGTAGCCGCGTTCGATGCGCACGTCGCGCAACTGGTCCGGCGCGCGGCCGCTGGGACGGAGGTTGGTCATGAGGGAGTTCCGTGTGGTCGGGGCGGGCCAGGCAACCGGCGGGGCGATCGCGGCGCAGGGCGGCGGGATGCCGCCGAAGGCCGGCTAGATTAACATTCGCCCCCTGCCGCCCGTGGCGACCACGGGTCTGGCGCACCACGAGGACCAAGCATGATCCGCAGCATGACCGCCTTCGCCAGCGGCGAACGCGCTACCCCCTGGGGCCTGCTGGGCTGCGAACTGCGCTCGGTCAACCACCGCTTCCTGGAGACCGGGCTGCGCCTGGCCGACGAGCTGCGCGCGCTGGAACCGGTGCTGCGCGAGCGGGTCGCGGCGCGGATCCAGCGCGGCAAGCTGGACCTGGTGATGCGCCTGCGCGCACCGGAGGCGGCGGTGTCGCTGGCGGTCAACGAACCGCTGCTGGAACGGCTGGGCGAGCTGGCCACGCGGCTGGACGGGCGGTTTCCGCGTCTGCAGGTGGATTTCACCAGCCTGCTCGCGGTGCCCGGGGTGCTGCAGGCCCCGGCCGCCGACGGCGAGGCGCTGCAGGCCCAGGCGCTGGAGCTGCTGGACCGGGTGCTGGACGATTTCGTCGCCGCGCGCGAGCGCGAGGGTGCCAAGCTGGCGGCGGTCATTGCCGAACGGGTGGATGCGATCGAGGCCATCGCCGGCCAAGTGCGCGAACTGGTTCCGGCCATCCGCCAGGGCCAGCGCGCCAAGCTGGCCGCGCGCCTGGCCGACCTGGCCCATCCGGTCGACCCGGGCCGCACCGAGCAGGAGCTGGTGCTGTGGCTGCAAAAGCTCGACGTGGACGAGGAACTGGACCGGCTGGACAGCCACATCACCGAGATCCGCCGCATCCTGGGCCAGCGCGAACCGGTGGGCCGGCGCCTGGACTTCCTGCTGCAGGAGTTCAACCGCGAGGCCAACACCCTGGGCTCCAAGTCGGTGGATGCGCGCACCTCGGCCGCGGCGGTGGAACTGAAGGTGCTGATCGACCAGGTCCGCGAACAGGTGCAGAACATCGAATGAGCATGCGCGGAACCCTGTTCGTCGTCGCCGCGCCCTCCGGGGCCGGCAAGAGCAGCATCGTCAACGCGGTGCTGGCCCGTGATCCACAGCTGCGCCTGTCGATCTCGTTCACCTCGCGCGCCGCGCGCCCGGGCGAGCGCCACGCCCAGCATTACCACTTCGTCTCCGCAGACGAGTTCCAGGCGATGATCGATGCGGGCGACTTCTTCGAGCACGCACGCGTGCACGGCGACTGGAAGGGCACGGCGCGGCAGTCGGTGGAACCGCAACTGGCCGCCGGCCACGACGTGCTGCTGGAAATCGACTGGCAGGGCGCGCTGCAGGTGCGCGCCCAGGTGCCTGACGCGGTCGGGGTGTTCATCCTGCCGCCGTCGCGGCAGGCGCTGGAGCAGCGCATGCGTTCGCGCGGGCAGGACAGCGAGGAGGTCATCGCCCGGCGCCTGGCCGCCGCGCGCGAGGAGATGTCGCATTACGCCGAATTCGACTACGTGATCGTCAACGAGGTGTTCGACACCGCGGTGGATGAGATGTGCGCGGTGTTCACCGCCAGCCGCCTGCGCCGGCAGCAGCAGCAGCAGCGCCACGCGCCGTTGATCGAGGCCCTGCTGGCCGCCGATTCCTGAGTCCGCCGGTGCATTGGCAGGCCCGGCTCCTGCAACTGGTTGATTTAAAAGGGCTGCCCGGGCCAGCAGCTTGCCAGCGGAAGAACCGGTCGCTAGACTGGGCGGCCGTATCCCATCCGCGAGTGGCGACCGCAGTCGCCTGGAACCCCTATGGCCCGTATCACCGTCGAAGATTGCCTGGAAGTGGTCGACAACCGCTTCGAACTGGTCATGATGGCCTCCAGGCGCGCCCGCCAGCTGGCCAACAACGTGCCGGCCACCCTGGACAACAGCGAGCATGCCGACAAGCCGACCGTGCTGGCCCTGCGCGAGATCGCCGCGCGCACCATCGACCATGCCCTGATCGACGCGGTCGACAAGTCCGAGCGCGAGCGCATCGAGCGCGAGGCGCTGGAATGGGCCGCCGCCGAGGTGGTCGCCGACGAGGACATGTCCAAGGGCGAGGACTGATCGCCCGGCCGCACGCGGCCTGCATACCTGTCCGGACGGCCCGCCTTGCGCGGGCCGTTCGCGTTTACCGTGGTGCCAGGAATATCCGTTGCACGGCGGCGTCGGCCGCTTCGAGCGAGAAGTGCCGGGCGACGTTCTCCAGCCCGGCGCGGGCCTGCCGCCGCCAGCGTTCGCGGTCGCCGTACAGCGCCACCACCGCCTCGGCGAAGGTGGCCGCATCCCCGGCCACCGCCACGTCCACCCCGTCGCGCAGATGCATGCCTTCCACCGCGCAGGGCGTGGCCACCACCGGCTGGCCGTGGGCCATGCTCAGGTTGACCTTGCCCTTGACCCCGGCGCCGAAGCGCAGCGGCGCCACCGCCAGCCGCGCGCCATCCATGTAGGGGCCGATGTCGGGCACGTGGCCGTGCACCTGGACCCCCGGCTGCGCCGACAGCGCGCGGATCGCCTCGGGCGGATCGGCGCCGATGCAATGGAATCGCAGCTGAGGCAGGTGCTGGCGGATGGCCGGGAACACGTCCTGCACGAACCACAGCACCGCATCGACGTTGGGCGGATGGCGGAAGCCGCCCACGAAGACCAGGTCCTGGCGCGCATCGAAGCCGGCGCCGGGGCCGGCGACCTGGTGCAGGTTGGACAGCACCTCCACCTGGACGCCGGGTGCATCGTGCTGCAGCTGGGTACGCTCGTCGGCGCTGACCACCAGCACCAGGTCGGCGTCGGCCATCGCCGCCAGTTCGCGCCTGCGGGTGGCTTCGGCCGCACGCAGCGCCGCCGGATCGCCGGACAGCAGGGCTCCGCGGTGTTCGCGCAGGTAGTGCAGGTCCACCGTGTCCAGCACCAGCCGCGCCAGTGGCGCATGCCGGCGCAGCAGCGGCAGCAGCGGGGTGGCCAGATGGTGGCGGCTGACCACGATGACCTGGAAGCGGGCGGCGTTGGCGCGCAGCCAGGTCGCCACCGTGCCGGCGAATGGCGCGTACCAGGTTTCCACGCCCAGTTGCTGCAAGGCCAGGGTGTCGGCGCCTGCATGCGCCAGCCCGGTCGGCAGGAAGGCCACGTGTGCGCCGTGCCCGCGCAGCATCCGCAGCAGGTTGAACTGGCGCAGCGAGGCCGAATCCCGATCCGGGGT
>JAGOWL010000026.1:2687-5549 GCA_018060215.1 Pseudoxanthomonas sp. | reverse complement strand
GGCCCCGGGCCTGCGCGGCACCGTCGTTGCAGGCGGCGATGAAGCCGCCGTTGGCGGCGCGGCGGTGATAGCGCAGGCCGTCCACCTGCGCCATCCAGGCGGCGGTGTCGTCGCTGCTGCCATCGTCGACCACGATCACCTCGCAGGCCGTCGCCGGAGGATGCGCGGCCAGGGCCCGCAGGCAGGCCAGGGTGGCCTGGCAGTGGTTGTAGACCGGGATGACGATGCTGGCCCGCGGGGTAGGGCTGGCCACCGTCGGCGGCAGCGCCAACGGCGCGAACGGCAGCGGGGCCGGCCGGTACAGCGTGACCGGTGGCGGTGGCGCCGGGCGCAGTTGCAGCCAGGCCCGTTGCCAGGTGGCGCGCCAGCCGCGGCTGCGCAGGCTCGACAGCCCGCGGCGCAGCAGGCCGCGCAGGTGCGCCAGCCAGTAGCGGGGCATGGACAGCCAGTCGCGGCTGCGCGGCGGGGACTGCATCCGGGGGGCAACTCCGACTGAAGGGGGGTTCGGTGCGGGCGCGGTGCGGGCCGATCCCTGCGCTAGACTCGGCCGACTGCCGCATTCTCGCATCCCCGTGCCCCGACGCCACGAACCGGACGACATCCAGGACCAGGAAGACGACCACGCCGCGCCGGCCTGGCGGCGCCACCTGCTGACGGCGGTACTGGCCGGCGCGGCGCTGGCGGCCGGATTCCTGCTGCCCTACCTGGCCTACCTGAACCGCCAGGTCGAGCAGCGCTTCGCTGCCCTGCAGTGGCAGATTCCCACCCGCGTGTACGCGCGGCCACTGCAGCTGGTCCCGCAGCTGGCCATGGATGCGCGCACCCTGCGCACCGAGCTGGACGCGGCCGGCTACCTGGAAGACGAGGCCGGCCAGCGGCCCGGCAGCTACCACGCCGGCGAGGGGCGCTTCACCGTCGCCAGCCGCGGCTACACGGACCTGGACGGCGAAGTGCCGGCGCGGCGGGTGGAGGTGTCGCTGGCGTCGGGCCGCGTGGCGCGCCTGCGCGACGCCGAGACCGGCAAGGCGATCAAGGCCGCGCGCCTGGATCCGGCCCGCATCGCCACCCTGTACGGCCAGCGCCAGGAGGAGCGGCGCCTGGTCCGGATCGAGGAGGTGCCCGAGCTGCTGGTGACCGGTCTGCAGGCGGTGGAGGACCGCGACTTCGCCCACCACCACGGCATCGACGTGTCGGGCATGGCGCGTGCGGCCTGGGTCAACCTGCGGGCGGGGGAAAAGCGCCAGGGTGCCAGCACCCTGACCCAGCAGCTGGCGCGCAGCGGCCTGCTGGGCATCGGCAAGGAGCAGACCTGGGTCCGCAAGTTCAACGAGATCCTGTACGCGATCGTGCTGGAGGCGCGCTACGACAAGCGCACGATCCTGGAGACCTACCTCAACCAGGTCTACCTGGGCCAGCGCGGCGGCCAGGCGATCCACGGCATGGCCTCGGGCGCCGAATTCTGGTTCGGTCGCGACCTGTCGGAGCTGGACACCGGGCAGATGGCGCTGCTGATCGGGCTGGTGAAGGGGCCGTCCTACTACGACCCGCGCAAGCATCCGCAGCGCGCGCTGGAACGGCGCAACATCGCCCTGTCGATGCTGCACGACACCGGCCTGATCGACGCCGCCGAATACCAGCGTGCGCGCCAGGCGCCGCTGGGCGTGACCGCGCAGCCGGGCGTGGCCGCGGCCAACCGGTTCCCGGCCTACATCGACCTGGTGCGCCGGCAACTGGCCGCCGACTATCCGGAAAGTGCGCTGCAGGGCGCCGGCCTGACCGTGTTCACCGGCATGTCGCCGGCCGCCCAGGCCTATGCCGAGGGCGCGGTGACGCGCGCGGTGGAGGCCCTGCAGACCGGCAAACGACCGCCGTTGCAGGCCGGGGTGGTGGTCACCGACGTGCACGGCGGCGACGTGCTGGCCGTGGTTGGCGGGCGCGAGGTGGCCGCACACGGGTTCAACCGCGCCGTGGAAGCGCGGCGACCGGTCGGCTCGCTGCTCAAGCCCTACGTGTACCTGCTGGCGTTGACCCAGCCGCAGCGGTTCTCGCTGGCCAGCTTCGTCCAGGATGCGCCGGTGACGGTGCAGCTGGCGCGCGGCAGGACCTGGAGCCCGGACAACTCGGACAACACCAGCCACGGCAGCGTGCGCGCGATCGACGCGCTGGCCCGGTCCTACAACCAGGCCACCGTGCGGGTGGGCATGCAGGTCGGACCGGACAAGCTGGCGCACCTGCTCAAGGTGCTGGCCGGCATCCAGGCCGAGCCCAATCCCTCGCTGATCCTGGGCGCCACCGACCAGAGCCCGTACGCGATGGCCCAGCTGTACCAGTTCCTGGCCTCCGGCGGGCAGGTGCAGCCGCTGCGCGCGGTGCGCGGGGTGCTCGATCCGGACGGGCGCCTGCTCAAGCGCTACGACGATGCGCCGGCACCGGCCCAGGAAGGCGATTCGATCGCCGCCAACCTGGTCACCGTGGCCCTGCAGCAGGCGGTCAGTGAAGGCACCGGCCGCCGGCTGCTGGCCGATGGCCTGGGCCGGCTGGCGGCGGCGGGCAAGACCGGCACCAGCAACGATGGCCGCGACAGCTGGTTTGCCGGCTATACCGGTGACCATCTGGCGGTGGTGTGGATGGGCAACGACCAGAACGAGCAGACCGGCCTGTACGGAGCCACCGGAGCGATGCGGGTGTGGTCGGGACTGTTCTCGCGCCTGCCCAGCGCGGCCCTGCGGGTGCCGGACCACGGCCTGGACTGGCAATGGATCCAGCCGCAGGGCACCTATGCCACCGACGCCGACTGCCCGGGGGCGCGGCGGCTGCCGTTCGCCACCGGCAGCGCACCGGCCTGGGAGTCCTGCGCGCCGG
>JAGOWL010000026.1:0-2587 GCA_018060215.1 Pseudoxanthomonas sp. | reverse complement strand
GCCTGGGCCATAATGGCGGCATGACTCTGTTCTTCCGTTGCGCGGCCCTGGCCGCGACCGGCCTGTGGCTGTCGGCGTGCACGCCGGTGGCCCAGGTGCCGCCACCCCCGCCCGGTCCCAGCCCGCACGAGCGCCTGGCCGCGATCGAGGCGGCGGCCGCAGTGGCCGACACCGAACTGGACGTGCAGCCGCTGCGCGATCCCCAGGTCACCGACCTGCGCGAACAGGCCGCGCGCGCGCGCGCCGGCGGCGACCTGGCCGGCGCGGTGGCCGCGCTGGACCATGCCCTGACGATCGCCCCTGAGGACCCGGCGGTGCTGCAGGAACGCGCCGAGGCGGCCCTGCTGCAGGGCGACTATGTCCAGGCCGGTGTGCGGGCGCGGCGCGCCTGGGAACTGGGGTCGCGGGTCGGGCCGCTGTGCCGGCGGCACTGGGCCACGATCGAACAGGCCGCGCTGGCGACCGGCCAGGCGGCCGATGCCGCCTCGGCCCGCGAGCAGGTCGGCCAGTGCACGGTGCCGGGGTTGGAACGGATGTGAGGCCGGGCGGGCGCCTTCGATGGTGCCCGACGCCCGCAGGCCGCAACCGCCACGCCCATGTCCGCCCTTGCCCACGCCAGCGTCGAAGCACTCAGCGAAGGCGGCGCGCTCGCCGCGCGCCTGGACGGTTTCGTGGTGCGCCCGGCGCAGCTGCGCCTGACCGCGGCAGTGGCCGAGGCCTTCGACGCACGCGAGGTGCTGCTGGCCGAGGCCGGCACCGGCACCGGCAAGACCTACGCCTACCTGGTGCCGGCGCTGCGTTCGGGCTTGAAGACCATCATCAGTACCGGCACCCGCGCCCTGCAGGACCAGCTCTACCACCGCGACCTGCCGCGGGTGCGCGAGGCGCTGGGCACGGGCCTGCGTTCGGCCTTGCTCAAGGGCCGCGCCAACTACCTGTGCCTGTACCGGATGAACCAGGCCAAGGGCGATGCGCAGTTCACCAGTCCCGCGCAGGCCAGCCAGTTCCAGCGCATCGTCGCCTGGTCCGGGCGCACCCGCGCCGGTGACATGGCCGAACTGGAAGGCCTGGCCGACGATTCGCCACTGCTGCCGCTGGTCACCTCCACGGTCGACAACTGCCTGGGCAGCGACTGCCCGTTCTGGGAAGAGTGCTTCGTGGTCCAGGCCCGGCAGCGCGCGCAGGCTGCCGACCTGGTGGTGGTCAACCACCACCTGCTGCTGGCCGACCTGGCGCTCAAGCAGGAGGGCTTCGGCGAGATCCTGCCCGGCGCCCAGGCCTTCGTGATCGACGAGGCGCACCAGTTGCCGGAGCTGGCGGCGAGTTTCTTCGGCGAGGGCTTCGGCATGCGCCAGATCCAGGAACTGGCGCGCGACTGCCTGGCCGAGTGCAAGCAGACCACCGGTGCGCTGGCGGTGCTGCAGGCACCGGTGCGCGTGCTGGAACAGGCGCTGCGCGAACTGCGCGCGGCGATGGAGGCGTTGCCGCCGCGCGGCACCCGCTACCGCGCGCTGACCCTGCCGGCGGTGGCCGACGGCTTCGACGTGCTGGCCGACAGCCTGGCTGCGCTGGAGCCGGCGCTGGAACCGCTGGCCGGAGCCTCGCCGGGTTTCGAGGCCTGCCTGGCACGCGTGCGCGAGCTGGGCGAGCGGCTGGGACGCTGGCGCGATGGCGGCATGGCGTCGGATGCGTTCGCCGATGAACTGACCGATGAGGCCGCGCTGGCGCGCACGGCCGCCCGCGGCGGCGAGGTCTACTGGTACGAGCTGAGCCCGCGCGGGTTCCGCTGCCAGCGCACCCCGCTGGACGTATCGGCGCCGCTGCGCCAGCACCGCGAGCAGTCGCGCGCGGCCTGGGTGTTCACCTCGGCCACCCTGGCGGTGGGCGGCGGCTTCCAGCACCTGGGGCGCAAGCTGGGCCTGTTCGATCCGGACACCCTGCTGGAGCCGAGCCCGTTCGACTGGCCGCGGCAGGCGCTGTGCTACCTGCCGCGCGACCTGCCGGAGCCGAACACGCGCGAATTCGGCGCGGCCATGCTCGCTGCGGTGCGGCCGGTGCTGGAGGCCTCCGGCGGCCGTGCCTTCCTGTTGTTCGCCTCGCACCGCGCCTTGCGCGAGGCGGCGCAGGCGCTGCGCGGCGCGCCGTGGCCGCTGTTCGTGCAGGGCGAGGCGCCCAAGGCCGAACTGCTGCAGCGCTTCCGCGAATCGGGCAATGGCGTGCTGCTGGGTTCGGCCAGCTTCCGCGAAGGGGTGGACGTGGCCGGCGACGCCTTGAGCGTGGTGGTGGTGGACAAGCTGCCGTTCGCCGCGCCGGACGATCCGGTGTTCGAGGCGCGGCTGGAGGCGGTGCGGCGCAGCGGCGGCAATCCGTTCCGTGACGAGCAGCTGCCGCAGGCGGTGATCGCGCTCAAGCAGGCGGTGGGCCGGCTGATCCGGACCGAATCGGACCGCGGCGTGCTGGTGCTGTGCGATCCGCGCCTGACCGGCAAGTCCTACGGCCGGGTGTTCATGGACTCGCTGCCGGACTTCACCGTGACCCGGAGCCTGCAGGAGGTGCAGGCGTTCTTCGCCCGCGCGTAATGAAGCGG
>JAGOWL010000025.1:14808-19882 GCA_018060215.1 Pseudoxanthomonas sp. | reverse complement strand
AGTGCCATGCCCGAGCGCGACAGGTAGCCGAACACCGCCGAGGCCACGCCACCGGCCTGCTGCCAGTGGGTGCGGATCCATTCGGCCAGACGCCCGGAATCCAGCCAGCCCAGCAGGTCCAGTCCACTCCTGGCCTCCAGCCAGGGCAGCGCCGTCTGCAGGAACCAGTCCCGGTATTGCGGCCCGGCCTGGACCAGGGTGCTCACCTGGCGCTCGAGCATCGGCACCAGGATCAGCAAGGCCAGCACCAGCACCAGCACCATCAGGCCGAACACCACGGCCACGGCGAGGTTGCGCGAATGACCGCGGCGCTGCAGCCGGTCCACCAGCGGATCACCCAGCCAGCCCAGCAGCGCGCCGAGCACGAACGGGGTCAGGATCGGTGCCAGCATCCACACCAGCCATGTCACCCCCGCGGCCACCGCCAGCCAGCGGACCTGGCGCAGGAACCGTGCGATCTCGTGCTCGGGACGTTCCTGGTGCCGTGCGTTCATCGGATCCGGTACTCCCCGGCCTGGCCCTCGACCGCCACCACCGGCGCATCGGTCCCCAGCATGCGCTCGAACCCGGACATGCCGGTGAGCAGGTCCAGGTCGAACTCGACCCGCCCGCCGTCGGCGTGCGCCGGGGCGATCCGCCGCACCACCGGCATCTTCTGCAGCATCGCCGACACCCGCAGATAGTCCTCGGCGCTGCGCAGGCCACTGAATGCGACCCGGTAGGTGCCGGCCGGCTCGGACGGCAGCCGCTTGGCATAGCGCCCGATCAGGGCATCGGCGGCCACGTCGGCACCGCTGGCCATGGCCCGGCGGGCATCGCCATCGCTGACCGAACGGGTCGCCAGCACCTTGCCCGAATCGACGAAGGTCCAGTCCGCGGTCCAGCCGGCGCCGCTGCGGTAGAGCTTGCCGATCAGCTGCATCGGCGGGCTGTAACGGGCCGAGGCCCGCGCCACGGCGGCCGCATCGTTGCGCCAGATCGCCCCCACCGCGGCCTGTTCGGCCGCACCGCCGGCCGGCAGGCCCAGCCGGTAACCGCGCTCCTGGGCGCGGTCGAGCACGCTGCGGGCGGCGTTGACCTGGCCGGTACCCAGCAACCGCGGGCCACTGCCGTCATCGATGGCCAGCCACATCACCGGCTTGGGTCGCGGCTGCGGCCACACCGGCAAGCCCAGCGCGGCGGCCAGGGTGTCGACCGATTCGGGCACGAAGCGCACCACCAGCATGGTGCGGAAGGTCGGCGCGCCGGTCGGACCCACGCCCTGGTCCTGGCGGAAATCGTAGCTGTCCACGTAGGCCTTGGCGTTGCGCAGCTCCTGGGCCACGCCCGGCCGGTTGACCACCGCCGCATCGCCCGACAGTTTTTCCAGCACCCGCGCCAGGGCGCGTGCATAGCCGGCCTCGCGCGCCTGTTCGGTCTGGCTGTTGACCGCCACTTCGGTCGCATACAGGCCCTGCGCACTGGCCACGTCGCCCTCGGTGCGCAGGCCGCCGTCCTGGGCGCGGGCGGCGGCGCTGGCCAGGCCGAGCACCAGGCACAGCAGGAAAATCAGTCCGACGGAGGCGCGGAGGGCGGGCATGCGGTGTCCTGGTGCCACGGAACGTGGTGTAGGCGGTGGATTGTTGCCCGAATGCCAGCGCCGCGCCAATCCGGGCACCGCTGCGCCAGCGACCGGCGGCCACCGGGGCGGCTGCTAGAATACGCCCCCTCCCCGCAACACTGCCGCAGGCCCCCACGTGAGCCAGACCCCGACGCCCGCCCCCCTGACCTACCGCGACGCGGGCGTGGACATCGACGCCGGCAACCAGGTGGTGGAACGGATCAAGCCGCTGGTCAAGCGCAGCTTCCGCCCCGAGGTGATGGGCGGGCTGGGCGGCTTCGGCGCCCTGTTCGATCTGTCGGGCAAGTACCGCGAGCCGGTACTGGTCTCGGGCACCGACGGGGTCGGCACCAAGCTCAAGCTGGCCCAGCAACTGGGCCGCCACGACACCATCGGCATCGACCTGGTCGGCATGTGCGTCAACGACATCCTGGTCCAGGGCGCCGAGCCGCTGTTCTTCCTGGACTACTTCGCCACCGGCAAGCTGGACGTGGACACCACCGTGGCCGTGGTCGGCGGCATCGCCCGCGGCTGCGAGGAATCGGGCTGCGCCCTGATCGGCGGCGAAACGGCCGAAATGCCGGACATGTACCCGCCGGGCGAATACGACCTGGCCGGCTTCGCCGTCGGCGCGGTGGAAAAATCCCAGCTGCTGGACGGCGCCCGCGTGCGCGAAGGCGACGTGCTGCTGGGCATCGCCTCCTCCGGCCCGCACTCCAACGGCTATTCGCTGATCCGCCGGATCTACGACCGCGCCGGCCGCCCGGCCGAGGTGCAGGTCGGCGGCGTGGCCCTGGCCGACGCGCTGATGGCGCCGACCCGGCTGTACGTGAAGCCGGTGCTGTCGCTGCTGCGCGTGCACGGCCAATCGATCCATGCCATGGCCCACATCACCGGCGGCGGCCTGACCGAGAACATCGTCCGGGTCATCCCCGAGGGCCTGGGCCTGGACATCGACGCCACGTCCATCGTGCTGCCGCCGGTGTTCGACTGGCTGCAGCGCGAGGGCGCCGTTGCCGACGCCGAGATGTGGCGCACCTTCAATTGCGGGGTGGGCTTCGTGCTGGTGGTGCCGCAGCACGCGCTGGCCGCCGTGGCCACCGACCTGGAGGCGCTGGGTCTGGCCCACCGCCCGATCGGCCAGGTCGTGCCCTGGGCCGGCAGCGGCGACCGCGTGCGCATCGGCTGACCGGTCCGGCTCCGATGTCCGCGAACCTGCGCAAGCCGCGCCTGGCGGTGCTGGTGTCGGGTCGTGGCAGCAACCTGCAGGCGGTGCTGGATGCGATCGCCGATGGCCGGCTTGCCATGGACCTGGCGGGCGTGTTCTCCGACCGCCCCGCCGCACCGGCGCTGCAGCGGGTCGCCCCGGCCCTGCGCTGGAGCCGGCCGGCACGCACCTATCCCGACCGCGCCGGCTTCGACCGGGAACTGGCCGACGCGGTGGCCGCCACGACGCCGGACTGGGTGTTGTGTGCCGGCTACATGCGCATCCTCGGCAGCGACTTCGTCCGCCGCTTCGAGGGCCGCCTGCTCAACGTCCATCCCTCCCTGCTGCCGCGGCACAAGGGCCTGCAGACCCATGTCCGCGCCCTGGAGGCCGGCGATGCCGAACACGGTGCCAGCGTGCACTTCGTGGTGCCGGAACTGGACGCCGGCGCGGTAGTGGCCCAGGCCACGATCCCGGTCGACGCCGGCGACACCCCCCAGGCGCTGGCCGAGCGCCTGCTCCCGCTGGAACACCAGCTGGTGGTGGCGACCCTGGCCCTGGCCGGCGCCGACCGCCTGGCTGAACGCAACGGTCAGGTCTGGCTGGACGGTCACCCCCTGTTAAATCCCCTGCGTCTAGATTCCAGCGGCCAGCTGTCCCCGGACCTGCAGCAACGATAGCGCCCGGACCGGCTGCAGCGCCCATCCCTCGACCGGCCACACCCCATGCCCCTGTCTGCCTTGCCACGCTTCCGCCTGCCGGCCCTCGCCGGTGGCCTGGCTGTGCTGGCACTGGCGCTGGGCGCCGCCGGGCCGGCCCGCGCGCAGCAGGCCGCCGAAGTGGCCGTGCCTGCGCTGCAGCCGGCTGCGGAGACCGCCGAGGCCATCGCCGCGCCGCGCGTGCTGGAGCCGTTCTTCGCCACCTACGAGGCCCACTACCAGGGCAAGCCGGCCGGCAACGCCAGCATGCAACTGGTCCACGGCGACGATGGCCGCTGGCGGATGGACCTGTCGCTGGTGGGCGAGCGCGGCATTGCCGGCGCCACCCGGCTGCGGATCGAGCAGAGCACCGTGTTCGACGAAGCCGATGGCCACTACCGCCCGCTGAGCCAGGCCACCGTGCGCAAGGCGCTGCTGCTGGACCAGCGCGCCACCGGCACCTACGACTGGTCGAAGATGCAGGCGCAATGGACCGGCTCGATCAAGAAGAAGTGGCGCCAGCCGCTGGCCCTGCAGTCCGGCGACATGAGTGCGCTGCTGTTGAACCTGGCGATCATGCGCGACGCCCAGCCCGGCGCGGTGCTGCACTATCGACTGGTCGATGCCGGCCGCGCCCGTGAACATGGCTACCAGGTGGCGTCGCACCCGGAAACCATGGCCGTCGGTGACATGAGCTACGACGCACTGCGCGTGGAGCGCACCGACAAGCCCGGCGACGAGACCATCCTGTGGGTGGCCTCGGGCGTGCCCACGCCGATCCGCATCCTGCAGCGCAAGGATGGACAGGACGACATCGACCTGCGCCTGACCGAATACCGAGGAGTGTAATTCCATGACCGGACCCAAGCGCCCGCTCGTTCCCGCCCTGGCCCTGCTGCTGGCGCTGGGCGCCGGCCACGCCGATGCCGCCAATGTGCTGGCCCCGTTCAGCGCCGACTACCAGGCCAGCTACATGGGCATGCAGGCCGAAGGCAAGATGACCCTGGCCGCCCAGGGCGATGACCGCTGGAAATACAGCCTGAGCATCCGCAACCAGTTGGCCGACATCAGCCAGAGCACCGTGTTCGACGAACACCAGGGCCGGCTGCGACCGCTCAGCGGCAATGACCGGGCCACCGCCCTGATCAAGAAGCGCAACGTGGATGCGGTCTATGACTGGAACAGCGGCCAGGCCACCTGGACTGGCGACCTCAAGCCCGAGCGCCGAGGCCCGGTCCAGCTCAAGCAGGGCGACATGGACGCCCTGCTGGTCAACCTGGCCGTGGTCCGCGACCTGGCCGACGGCAAGCCGCTGAAGTACCGGCTGGTCGACGAGGGCCGGGTGCGGCCGCTGAACTGGGAAGTGGTCGGCAAGGAGCAGGTGACCGTCAACGGCACGCCCAGGGAAGCGACCAAGGTGGTGCGCCGCACCGACAAGCGCGAGATGTACGTGTGGATCGTGCCGGGCATGCCGGTGCCGGCGCGGATCCTGCAGAAGGAGGACGGCCGCGAGACCATCAACCTGCTGGTGCGCTCGATCTCCCCGTAGGTCGGCCCCACGCGGCCGAC
>JAGOWL010000025.1:0-14708 GCA_018060215.1 Pseudoxanthomonas sp. | reverse complement strand
AGCCCCGACCTACGGCGTGGCGAACACCGTCCTGCAATCAACCCGGATCGCCTCGCCATTGCGCCAGCGGAAGCTGGTGCATTCGCGGTTGCCTTCGCGCTGCCGGCTCACGGTCACCGCGTAGAAGGACTGCGCGATCTCGCTGCGGGTGACGGTACCGTCGCCGTCCCAGTCCATGTCCTCGAACGCGACGCCGCGCACCGCCGCCATCCCGGCCCAGCCCATCCAGCCGACCGCCAGCAACGCCACCGCCAGCAGCACCAGCAGCACCTTCCTGCGCGTCGTCAGCCGGCCACGCAGCAACATCAGCCCGGGATCCTGCGGATCCGCGCACCGAGCGCGCCGAGCTTCTGCTCGATGTTCTCGTAGCCGCGGTCCAGGTGGTAGATGCGGTCGATGGTGGTGTCGCCCTGCGCGACCAGGCCGGCCAGGATCAGCGAGGCCGAGGCGCGCAGGTCGGTGGCCATCACCGGCGCACCGCTGAGCCGCTCCACCCCGCGCACGATCGCCGTATGCCCGTCGACCTGGATGTCTGCACCCAGGCGCAGCAGCTCGTTGACGTGCATGAAGCGGTTCTCGAAGATCGTCTCGCTGATCACGCCCACGCCGTCGGCCACGCAGTTGAGGGCCATGAACTGGGCCTGCATGTCGGTCGGGAAGGCCGGGTACGGCGCAGTGGTCAGGCTCACCGCGCGCGGCCTGCGGCCACCCATGTCCACGGTGATGCTGTCGGCGGTGGTGGTGACCTCGGCACCGGCCTCGGCCAGCTTGAGCAGCACCGCGTCGAGCGTGTCCGGGCGCGCGTTGCGCGCGGTGACGCGGCCGCCGGTCATCGCCGCGGCCACCAGGAAAGTACCGGTCTCGATCCGGTCCGGCAGCACCCGATGGCGGCCGCCGGACAGGCGCTCAACGCCGTGGATGGTGATCCGCGAGGTGCCCGCGCCCTCGATCCGCGCACCCAGCGCGTTGAGGCAGTCGGCCAGGTCGGTGACCTCCGGCTCCATCGCCGCGTTCTCCAGCACGGTGGTGCCGTCGGCCAGGGTGGCGGCGGCCATCACGTTCTCGGTGCCGGTGACGGTGACCATGTCGAACACGAAGCGGCCACCCTTGAGCCGGTCGGCGCGGGCCTTGATGAAGCCATTCTCCACCGTGATCTCGGCGCCCAGCGCCTGCAGGCCCTTGATGTGCTGGTCCACAGGACGCGAACCGATCGCGCAGCCACCCGGCAGCGACACCTCGGCCGCGCCATGGCGGGCCAGCAGCGGGCCGAGCACCAGGATCGAGGCGCGCATGGTCTTGACCAGTTCATAGGGCGCCACGTGCTGGTTGACGCTGCGCGGGTCCACCACCAGCGAACTGCCGCGCGCCAGCGTGCCCTGGTCGAACTCGACCGTCGCGCCCAGTTCGCCCAGCAGCTTGATCGTGGTGACCACGTCGTGCAGGTGCGGGACGTTGAGGATCTCCACCGGCGCGTCGGCCAGCAGGGTCGCGCACAGGATGGGGAGCACGGCGTTCTTGGCGCCGGAAATGGCCACCTCGCCGTGGAGCGGCACGCCGCCGCTGACTGTGATCTTCTGCATCGGGTCCTGCTGTGTCCGTGGTGGTTGCACCGGCCGCGTCCAGGGCCGGCGCAGGGGCTCAGGCCGCTTCGTCGGGAGTGAGGGTCTTCAGGGACAGGGCATGGATCGCCCCGCCCATCAGCTCGCCCAGGGTGGCGTAGACCATGCGGTGGCGCGCCAGCGGCAGCTTGCCGGCGAACGCCGAAGCCACCACCGTCGCTTCGAAGTGCACGCCGTCCTCGCCCTGCACCTGCGCGCTGGCACCGGGCAGGCCGTCCTCGATCATGCGGGCGATGGTATCGGCGTCCATGGAGCGCTTGGCCTAGAATGAAGCCCCGTATTCTAGCCAATCCGGCCCGCCCGGACTGAACCCGCATGGACCAGCCCCCGACCGCCGCCACCGTCCTGGCCCCCGAGCACGCCCAGCCGGCCGGCCTGGTGGCCAGTGGCCGCCGCGTGCTGGAAATCGAGGGCCAGGCCCTGGCGGCGGTCGCTGCCCGGATCGATGGCCAGTTTGCCCGCGCCTGCCAGCTGGCGCTTGCCTGCCGCGGGCGGGTGGTGGCCACCGGCATGGGCAAGTCCGGGCACATCGGGCGCAAGATCGCCGCGACCCTGGCCTCCACCGGCACCCCGGCCTTCTTCGTCCATCCCGGCGAGGCCGGGCACGGCGACCTGGGCATGATCACCGACGCCGACGTGGTGCTGGCGATCTCCTACTCAGGCGAATCCGACGAGATCCTGATGCTGCTGCCGGCCTTGCGCCGCCAGGGCAATGCGGTGATCGCCATGACCGGCCGGCCGCAGTCGACCCTGGCGCTGGAAGCGGACGTGCACCTGGACGTCTCGGTGCCGGCCGAGGCCTGCCCGCTGCACCTGGCCCCGACCTCCAGCACCACCGCCACCCTGGCCCTGGGCGATGCGCTGGCCGTGGCCCTGCTCGAAGCCCGCGGCTTCACCGCCGACGACTTCGCCCGCTCGCACCCGGCCGGCAGCCTGGGCCGGCGCCTGCTGCTGCGCATCGACGACGTGATGCATGCCGGGGAAGCCCTGCCCAGCGTCGGCGCCGACGCCACCGTGGCCCAGGCCCTGGTGGAAATGAGCCGCAAGCGCCTGGGCATGACCGCCGTGGTCGACGACGACGGCCGCCTGCTGGGCATCTTCACCGATGGCGACCTGCGCCGGGCGCTGGACCAGGGGCTGGACGTGCGCCAGGCACCGATCGCCGCGATCATGTCCCGCAACCCGCGCACCGTGCTGGCCGGCAGGATGGCCACCGAGGCCGCCCGGTTGATGGAACAGCACCGGATCAACGGCCTGATCGTGGTCGACGAGGCAGGCCGCGCGGTCGGCGCCCTCAACATTCACGACCTGTTGCGCGCACGCGTGGTTTAACCTGCCCCGTCCCTTGCGGAAAGCCCCGTGCCCTACGATCCCCTCGCCAGCGTCGCCCCGGAAATCCACCAGCGTGCGAGCCGCATCGGCCTGGTGTGCCTGGACGTCGACGGCACCCTGACCGACGGCCGCCTGTACTTCGATGCCGCCGGCAACGAGTACAAGTCCTTCAACGTGCACGACGGCCAGGGCCTGACCCTGCTGCGTCGCTTCGGCTTCCAGGTCGCCCTGATCACCGCCCGCCCCAGCCTGGTGGCGCAGAAGCGGGGCGCCGACCTGGGCCTGGACACCCACATCGGCGTGCTCGACAAGCTGGCCTGCATGGACGAACTGCTCGCCCGCCATGGCCTGGCGCGGGACCAGGCCTGCTTCGTCGGCGACGACCTGCCGGACCTGGACTGCCTGCGCGTGGCCGGGCTGGCGGTGGCCCCTGCCAACGCCCACCCCTGGATCGCCGAGATCGTGCACTGGCGCACCCATGCCCGCGCCGGCGAAGGCGCGGTGCGCGAACTGTGCGACCTGCTGCTGGCCGCCCAGGGCCACCTGCCCGCGATCCTCGCCGGGCGTGATCCGGCCAGCCGCGACGGACGCCGCGCGTGAGCCGGCGCACCCTCCTGGGCCTGGCCCTGCTGGCGGCGGCGGTCGTCACCAGCTGGACGGCCTGGCGCAACCGCGACCGCGACCAGGCGCCGCCGGCGCCGGAGCAGCGCTCGGACTACGTGCTGCGCGATTTCGAACTGGTGATGCTGGCCAGGGATGGCAGCGAATCGCTGCGTCTGACCGCCCCGGAGCTGAAGCGCCGGCGCGAGGACGAGAGCGCCGACATCGTCCAGCCGGTGTTCGTGATGCCGGCCAGCCAGGGCAGCTGGCGCCTGGACGCCGACACCGGCTGGATCGCCGCCGACGGCGACCTGGTCCGGCTGGAGGGCAACGTGGCCGCCGACAGCCAGGGCGACAACCCCTCCCAGGCCTCCCTGCGCACCGACCGGCTGGAATTGCTGCCGGCGCAGGACCAGGCCCGCACCGATGCCCGCGTCACCCTGACCCAGCCCGGTATCATCCAGACCGGCGTGGGCATGGATGCCGACCTGAAGAACCGCACCTACCGCATCAAATCCCAAGTCAAAGTCCGCTATGACACCCAGAAGCGCTAGCACGACCCTCCTGCTGCTCGCCGGCCTGCTGGCCCCGGTGCTGGCCAGCGCGCGTTCGACCGACCGCAACCAGCCCATGCAGCTGGATGCCGACGGCCAGGACTGCAACGTCGCCGATGCCAACAGCAAATGCGTGTTCACCGGCAACGTGGTCATCGTCCAGGGCACCCTGGAAGTACGCGCCAGCCGCGCCGAGGTCGTGCGCCGCAACGGCGACATCGACCAGGTGGTCCTCACCGGCAGCCAGGCCACGATGAAGCAGCAGATGGACGACGGCACCATGATGAACGCGCGTGCCGACCGCATCGTCTACGAGCCGCACAGGGAAATCCTGACCCTGACCGGCAACTTCAAGATCGAATCGCCACAGGGCAGCAACAGCGGCCAGAAGATGGTCTACAACATGGGCACCGGGCAGATGCAGAGCGGCGGTGACGGCACCCGCGTGCGCACCGTGATCCAGCCGCGCAGCGCCACCGCCACCAAGACGACCGGGGGCAAGTGATGCTGGTCGCCGAGGGCCTGCGCAAGAAGTACAAGCAGCGCGAGGTGGTGCGCGAGTTCGGGCTGAGCCTGGACGCCGGCGAAGTGGTCGGCCTGCTCGGCCCCAATGGCGCCGGCAAGACCACCTGCTTCTACATGATCGTGGGCCTGGTCGCCGCCGACGCCGGACGCATCGTGCTGGACGGCCGCGACATCACCGCCGAGCCGATGTACACCCGTGCCCGCCTCGGGGTGGGCTACCTGCCGCAGGAAGCCTCGGTGTTCCGCAAGCTCAGCGTGGCCGACAACCTGCGCCTGGTGCTGGAACTGCGCGACGACCTGGACGGCGACGGCGTCGAGCGCGAGCTGTCCTCGCTGCTGGACGAACTGCAGATCGGCCATGTCGCCGACCAGCTCGGTGCCAGCCTGTCCGGTGGCGAGCGCCGCCGCTGCGAGATCGCCCGCGCCCTGGCCGCCAACCCGCGCCTGATGCTGCTGGACGAGCCCTTCGCCGGCGTCGATCCGATCTCGGTCAACGAGATCCAGCGCATCGTCACCCACCTCAAGAACCGCGGCATCGGCGTGCTGATCACCGACCACAACGTGCGCGAGACCTTGGGAATCTGCGACCGGGCGTATATCCTCGCCGAAGGAAGCGTGCTGGCGCAGGGGGCGCCGGACGCGCTGCTGGCCGACCCGGACGTGAGACGGGTCTACCTCGGGGATGCGTTCCGCCTGTAACCCACCCCCGGTCCCGGCCCGGCAGCTTCCATTGGCCCCACACCTGGCAGGGACATGAAGGCAAGGCTGCAGACATCGCAGGGACAGCACCTGGCCATGACGCCGCAACTGCGCCAGGCCATCCGCCTGTTGCAGATGTCCAGCCTGGAACTGCAGGCCGAGATCACCGAGCAGGTCGAGACCAACCCGCTGCTGGAGTGGACCGAGGAAGTCGCCTACGACACCCCGGCCGAGGCCGGCGCTGGCGAGACGGCCAGCACCGCCGGCAACGAGGAGGTCGGCGATAGCCGGCGCGAGGACGGTGAGGACTGGGCACCGGACGAAGGCGGCTGGGACGGCACCGGCGGCGGTGGCGGCCACGCCGATGACCGCGAAGACGCGGCCGAGCGCATGGCCGAGCCGGAAACCCTGGCCGACCACCTGCTCTGGCAGCTGCACCTGTCGCATCTGTCCCCACGCGACCGCCGCATCGGCGCGGCGCTGATCGATGCCCTGGACGAGGACGGCTACCTGCGCGAGCCACTGGAGGCCATCGCCCAGGCCCTGCTGCCGGAAACAGCCGCCGGGGTGGACGAGATCCTGACCGTGCTGCACCAGGTGCAGCGCATGGACCCGGTGGGCGTGGCCGCGTGCAGCCTGGGCGAATGCCTGCGGCTGCAGCTGGCGGCACTGGCCGCAGACACGCCAGGCCGCGCCCTGGCCCTGCGCATCGTCGACGGCCCGCTGGAGCGCCTGCCGCGCAGTGGCATCGCCGGCATCGCCCAGGAACTGCGCGCGCCGCTGGACGCGGTCGAACAGGCCGTGCAACTGGTGCGCTCTCTGGACCCGCGCCCGGGCAAGCAGGTCGGTGAGGTCGACCCGGACAACTACGTGATCCCCGACTGCATCGTCTGGCGCCAGCGCGGGGTGTGGAAGGTGGCCCTGTCCCAGCAGGCCATGCCACGGGTGTCGATCCACCGCGGCTACGAACAGATGATCCGCCATTGCGGCGAGAGCGATGCCGGCTACCTGCGCCACCAGCTGCAGGAGGCACGCTGGCTGCTCAAGAGCCTGGAGGCCCGCGGCGAGACCCTGCTCAAGGTGATGCGCTGCCTGCTCAAGGTACAGTCCGGCTTCCTGGAATTCGGCGAACAGGCACTGCGCCCGTTGACCCTGCGCGAGATCGCCGGCGAGGTCGGCCTGCACGAATCCACCGTATCGCGCGCGATCGCCCGCAAGTACGCACGCACCCCGCGTGGCACCCTGCCGCTGAAGGCGTTCTTCGCCTCCGGCATCGACACCGAGGGCGGCGGCGAGGCCTCCAGCACCGCCATCCAGTCCATGATCCGACGTCTCATCGACGCGGAGAACCCGCGCAAGCCCTTGTCTGACGCCAAGCTGGCCGAGCTGCTCAAACAATCCGGCGTCCCGGTGGCGCGCAGGACCGTGGCGAAGTATCGTGAAGCCATGAATTTCCCGGCTTCGCACGAGCGCGTCCGGATCGCCTGAAGGCAGGCATCGACGGACGCGCCGCCCCGAGCGGGGCCGACCACGCGGCAAGACCCAAGGAGGTAGTGATGCGCATCGAAACCCATGGCCAGCAGCTCGAGGTGACCCCCGCCCTGCGCGAGTACGTCGACAACAAGCTGCAACGCATCGACCGCCACTTCGACCAGCCCATCGAGATCCGCGTGCAGCTGGGCCTGCGCAAGCCCGATCACCATGCCGAAGCCACCCTCACCGTCCCCGGCCGCACCCTGCATGCCGATGCCACCGGCGAGAACATGTACGCGGCCATCGACGTGCTGGCCGACAAGCTCGACCGGCTGATCCTCAAGCACAAGGAGAAGCAGCAGGACCACCATGCCCCGCGCGTGGTATCCGACGCCTCCTGAGCCGGCGCCCGCACCGGACCGGTGGCCGCAGCGCCACCGATCCGGGCACAATGCGACCCACTCCCCAGCACAGGCCAGGGCCGCATGAGGAATGCCAGCATCACCGCGCGCGAGCTGTTCGACCAGCTGCAGGAGAAGCTGGGCCTGCGCTGGCTGGCCGGCCAGGCCGGCGGCAACCGCAGCATCGAATCGGGCGACACCATCGCCCGCCGGCCCTCGCTGGCCGGCTACCTCAACGCGGTCTATCCCAACAAGGTGCAGATCCTGGGCAGCGAGGAGCTGGCCTGGCTGGACTCGCTGGACGCGCGCCTGCGCTGGGAGACGATCGAGAAGATCGTGCAGTTCCGCCCGCTGGCGCTGGTGATCAGCAAGAACCAGTCCTGCCCGGAGGACCTGCGCAACGCCGCCGAGGAAAGCGCCACCCCGCTGTGGGTGGCACCCAAGCGCGGCCACGAGCTGCTCAACCACCTGTCCTACCACCTGGCCCGCACCCTGGCCCCGCGCGTGACCCTGCACGGGGTGTTCATGGAGATCTACTCCATCGGCGTGCTGATCACCGGCGAGGCCGGGTCGGGCAAGAGCGAGCTGGCGCTGGAACTGCTCAGCCGCGGCCACCGCCTGGTGGCCGACGACGCCCCGGAATTCACCCAGATCGCCCCGGACGTGCTCGACGGCACCTGCCCGGAACTGCTGCAGGACCTGCTGGAAGTGCGCGGCCTGGGCGTGCTCAACGTGCGCGAGATGTTCGGCGACACCGCGGTGAAGAAGAACAAGTACCTGCGCCTGATCGTGCACCTGACCAAGCCGATGACCGAACCCAGCCCGCACGGCTACGAGCGCCTGACCGGTGACTCGGGCACCCGCCACGTACTGGACCTGGACGTGCCGCTGATCACCCTGCCGGTGATGCCCGGCCGCAACCTGGCCGTGCTCACCGAGGCCGCCACCCGCCTGCACATCCTGCGCACCAAGGGCATCGACCCGGCGGCGATGTTCATCGCCCGCCACAGCAACCTGCTCGAACGGCGCGGAGGCTGACATGACCGGCACCAGACCGACCCTGGTCATCGTCAGCGGCCTGTCCGGCTCGGGCAAGTCGGTGGCGCTGAAGACCTTCGAGGACCTGGACTACTACTGCGCCGACAACCTGCCGGTGGGCCTGCTGCCGGCCTTCGTGCGCGGCCTGGTCGGCGAGGACGGGCTGCCGGCGAGGATGGCGGTGGGGATCGACGTGCGCAGCCGCAACAGCGACCTGGGGCAACTGGCCCAGTGGCGGGCCACGGCCGAGGCGCTGGGCGTGGACGCGCGCCTGCTGTATTTCGAGGCCAGCGACGAGGTCCTGCTGCGCCGCTTCGCCGACACCCGGCGCCGCCATCCACTGACCCGGCTGGGGCTGTCCCTGCCCGAGGCGCTGGCGCACGAACGCGCCCTGACCCTGCCGCTGCGCAGCGAGGCCGACGCGGTGATCGACACCAGCGCCCTCAACGTGCACCAGTTGCGGCGCGTGGTCATCACCGACTTCGCCCTGGAACACAGCCCGGGCCTGTCCCTGCTGTTCGAGTCCTTCGCCTACCGCCACGGCGTGCCGGCCGAGGCCGATTTCGTGTTCGACGCCCGGGTCCTGCCCAACCCGCACTGGGACCCGGAGCTGCGGCCGCTGACCGGCAAGGACGCGCGGGTGCGCGACTACCTGGACGCACAACCGGAAGTGGACCTGTACGTGTCCCAGGTGGCCGGCTTCCTCGACACCTGGCTGCCCCGGCTGCGCAACGAGACCCGTGCCTACGTGACCGTGGCCTTCGGCTGCAGCGGCGGCAAGCACCGTTCGGTGTACCTGGCCGAACGCCTGGCCGGCCACGCCCGCGCCCAGGGCTGGGACGAGGTCGCCAGCTTCCACCGCGAGCAGGACTGACCTCACCCGGGCGTTCAGAGCCACCCGGTGACCCCAGCGCTTACGCCGGACAGGTCCCTCTGTTAACTTTCCTCCATGGCCTGTGGCATCCTCCTGATCACCCATCCCGGCGTCGGCAGCTCATTGCTGGCGGTGGCGACCACCCTGCTGCGCAACCTGCCGCTGCAGGCGGACGCCTTCGAGGTGCCCTTCGACGCCGACCTGGAGCAACTGCTGCCGGCCGCGTCGGCGGCGCTGCGCAGGGTCGACAGTGGTGAAGGGGTGCTGGTGCTGACCGACCTGTACGGCGCCAGCCCCAGCAACCTGGCCGCACGGGTGGCCCGCCTGGGCACGCCGGTGCGCCGGGTGGCGGCGTTGAGCCTGCCGATGCTGCTGCGGGTGATGAATTATCCGGAACAGGGACTGGACGAACTGCCCGCCACCGCGGCGGCGGGCACCCGCAATGGAGCGATCATCGACGATGCTTGAACGTGAACTCACCGTGTCCAACCGCCTGGGCCTGCACGCCCGCGCCACTGCCAAGCTGGTGCAGGAACTGGCACCGTTCCGCTGCGGGGTGACCTTGCAGGCGAAGGGTCGCGAGGTGAACGCCAAGAGCATCATGGGCGTGATGCTGCTGGCCGCCGGCCAGGGCACCCCGGTCACCGTGCGCACCGACGGCGAGGACGAGGCGGCGGCGATGGACGCGATCGCCTCGCTGTTCGAGCGACGTTTCGACGAGGACGCCTGAACATGGGCGCGCCGGGCCGTGGCCACGCTCGGACGCCCGCTTCGGTCGTGCCCGGCCAGGCCGTGAGGCAGCTGCTCGGCCGCACCGGCGTCGGCTTGGCCCCCACCCGTTCCGGCAGGAGTGATCGATGAGGTTGTCGTGCACCGGGCACGGCGCCTCGCGCGGACTGGCCCTGGGCCGGGCCCGGGTGCGGCTGCCGCATGCGCTGGAGGTGGGCGAGCACCACGTCCCGGCCACCCGGGTCAAGGCCGAGGTGGCGCGCCTGCACGAGGCCATCGACGCCGCACGCGCCGAAATGCGCGCGCTGCGCGAGAAGCTGCAGGGCGCCCTGTCGCGCGAGGCGGTCGAGTTCATCGACCTGCACGCGCTGCTGCTGGACGACCCCGAGCTGATCGACGCCCTCGATGCCCTGATCCGCCAGGAACGCTTCTCGGCCGGCCACGCCCTGCGCACCCAGCGTGACCGCCTGGCCGCGGTGTTCGCCGCGATGGACGACCCCTACCTGAAGAGCCGGCTGGACGACCTGGACCACATCATCGGCCGGATCAACGCCCACCTGCACCGGCACGCGCCGGTGCCCAAGGGCACCGCCGGCGAGGTGCTGGTGTGCGAGAACGTCGCCCCCTCCGAGCTGGCGCAACTGCAGGCCCAGGGCGTGGTGGCCATCGTCTCGGCCGCCGGCAGCCCGCTCTCGCACAGCGCAATCCTGGCCCGCAGCCTGCATATGCCGTTGGTGGTGGGCGCCAGCGAAGTGCTGCAGCGGATCAATGACGGCGACGTGGTGATGGTCGACGGCGAGACCGGCCAGATCGTGGTCGAGCCCGGTGCTGCCGACCTGCGCCGCTACCAGCAGCGCGAGCAGCAGGACGCACGCGAGCGACGCGACCTGGAGCGCCTGCGCCGCAAGCCCACCCGCACCCTGGACGGGGTCGACGTGGCCCTGTACGCCAACGCCGAATCGCATGAGGACGTGGCCCGCGCACACGCACTCGGCGCCGCCGGCCTGGGCCTGTTCCGCACCGAGTTCCTGTTCCTGCGCAGCATCGAACTGCCCGACGAGGAGCAGCAGTTCCGGGTCTACCGCGATGCGGTGCTGGGCATGAGCGGCCGCCCGGTCACCTTCCGCACCCTGGACCTGGGCGCGGACAAGGCCGACCGCGCCGGCCTGGCCCTGGCCAACGAGGACAACCCGGCCCTGGGCGTGCGCGGGGTACGGCTGTCGCTGCTGTACGACCAGGTGTTCGACATCCAGCTGCGCGCGATCGTGCGTGCCGGTGCCTACGGGCCGGTGCGGGTGCTGGTGCCCATGGTCAGTTGCCGCGAGGAGATGCTGCTGGTGCGCCGCCGCCTGCGCCGCGCGGTGGCGGCGGTGGAGCGCGACGGCGGGCAGGCGCGGATGCCGCCGCTGGGGGCGATGATCGAGGTCCCGGCGGCGGCGATCGGCGTGTACGGCCTGCTCGACGCCGTCGATTTCATGTCCATCGGCACCAACGACCTGGTCCAGTACCTGCTGGCCGTGGACCGCAACAACGATGCCCTGGGTGATCTCTACTCGCCACTGCACCCGGGCGTGCTGCGCCTGCTGGCACACGTGATCGGTGCCGGCGAACGGCACGGCGTGCCGGTGGCCGTATGCGGCGAGATCGCCGGCGATGCCCGCCTGGCGCCGCTGCTGCTGGCGCTGGGGCTGAAGGAGTTCAGCCTGCACCCGTCCAACCTGCTGGAGCTGCGCCGGGCCATCCGCGACTGCAACCTGCACGACCTGCGCGCCCGCGCCGACACCCTGCTCCAGTCCCGCGACCGCAACGCGATCGAACGCTGGCTGTCCAAAGCCACCCCCGCGTAGGAGCCGGGAAAACCGGACATGCGTCCGTGGAAAAGCGCCCGCGACCGGGCCATCCGAGCCACCCGCGCGCGGCCCGCGTCGACAGGGTCGCGCCGCGGGCGAGCCCGGTGCCTATCCAATGTCACATGGACCGGCGATAATGCATGCCATGAACGCCTGACCCGCCGCGCGCCTCCCACGCGGCCACGACCGCCCCGGAGACGCGCATGGCCGAAGCCGTCCGCCACGACAAGACCGCGCGCCAGCTGCGCCTGCTGTCCGACGCCCTGGACAGTGGCCGGCTCGGCCCGGTGCGGCGGCTGGTCAACACCCTGGCCCCGGCCGAGATCGGCAACCTGCTCGAATCGCTGCCTCCGGGCAAGCGCGAAGTGGTCTGGGGCCTGGTCGATGCCGAGGACGACGGCGAGGTGCTGCTGCACGTCGGCGACGAGGTGCGCGAAAGCCTGATCGCCGACATGGACCCGGACGAACTGGTCGCGGCGGTCGAGGACCTGGACATCGACGATCTGGCCGACCTGGTCGAGGACCTGCCCGACACGGTCATCGACGAGGTCCTCAAGTCGATGGACCGCGAGAACCGCGAGCGCCTGGAGCAGGTCCTGTCCCATGCCGAGGACACCGCCGGCCGCCTGATGAACCCGGACGTGGTCACCGTGCGCGCCGACGTCAACGTCGACGTGGTGCTGCGCTACCTGCGCCTGCGCGGCGAACTGCCCGACCACACCGACCACCTGTACGTGGTCAGCCGCCGCCACCAGTACCTGGGACGGGTGTCGCTGGCGGCCCTGGTGACCCACGAGGATTCCACCCCGATCAACCGCCTGGTCGACGACCAGCAGCCGGCCATCGACGTGGGCGAGAGCGCCCAGGAAGTGGCGCGCCAGTTCTCCGACCACGACTGGGTCTCGGCCCCGGTGGTGGATGACAGCAACATCCTGCTCGGCCGCATCACCATCGACGACGTGGTCGACATCATCCGCGAGCAGGCCGAGCACCAGGCCCTGGGCGCGGCTGGCCTGGACGAGGACGAGGACCTGTTCTCGCCGGTCAAGCGCGCCGTGCGCGGACGCGTGGTCTGGCTGGGCATCAACCTGTTCACCGCCTTCCTGGCCGCCACCGTGATCGGCCAGTTCGAGGTGACCTTGCAGAAGATCGTCGCCCTGGCGGTGCTGATGCCGATCGTGGCCGGCATCGGTGGCAACGCCGCCGTGCAGGTGCTGACCTTGATGGTGCGCGGCCTGGCGCTGGGCCAGGTCGGCGCCAGCAACGCGAAGATCCTGCTGTGGAAGGAGATCCGCGTGGCGCTGATCAACGGCCTGCTGATCGGCGGCATCGTCGGCGTGATCGCCTTCCTGTGGTTCGGCAACCCCCTGCTCTCCGTGGTCATCGCGTTGGCGCTGGTGCTCAACTTCTGCGCCGCCGCCGCCGCCGGCGTGCTGCTGCCCCTGACCCTCAAGCGCATGAACATCGACCCGGCCGTGGCCGGTACCGTGGTGGTCACGGCGGTCACCGACGTGATGGGCTTCTTCTGCTTCCTCGGCCTGGCTACCCTGATCCTGCTGCAGTGAGCCGGGCGTGCCAGGGGAGCTTGGGGACTGACCGTCGGCTGCCCTGCCCCTGCCCCAGCAGCAGGCCCCCGATCGGCGCGGCGGTTGCACCGCCACCGGCTGCGCCGGACGCTATGATGCCGTTCCAGCGGCGACCGACACACCCTCCGATGCGCCTGAATCCCGCCCTGCTGCTCACCGTCGCGGTGTCGATCCTGATCTCGCTCCCACCTGCCAACGCCACGCCAGCGACATCGAGTGACGGCCACTTCGTCCAGCACGAACTGGTCCACGACGGACGCAGGTTCCGTTACGCGGTGTTCGTGCCGGCCGCCGCACAGCCACGGCCACTGCCGGTGGTGCTGTTCCTGCACGGCTCGGGCGAGCGCGGCAGCGACGGCCAGGCCCAGACCACCGCCGGCCTGGGCAACTGGCTGCGCGCCAATGCCGATCGCTTCCCCGCGCTGGTGGTCTTCCCGCAAGCGCCCGATGACGAGGAATGGATGGGCGACAACGCGCGCATGGCGCTGGCCACCCTCGACGCGGCCAGTGCCGAGTTCGGCGGCGATCCGGCGCGCACCTATGCCACCGGCATGTCGATGGGCGGCTATGGCACCTGGGAGGTGGCGCTGGCCGCTCCGGACCGCTTCGCCGCGCTGGTACCGGTGTGCGGCGGCGTGCGGCCACCGCGCGCGGAGCGCCCGACCCTGCAGGTGACCGCCGTGGCCGGCGAAGCCGATCCCTATACCGCTCTGGCCACCCGCCTGAAGCACGTGCCGGCCTGGCTGTTCCATGGTGCCCGCGACGAACTGGTCCCTGCCGAGGAAGACCGCAAGCTCCATCGCGCCGCGCAGGCCGTGGGCGCCGATTTCCGCTACACCGAATACCCGGACGGCACGCACAACGCCTGGGATGCCACCTATGCCGATGCGGCGATGTGGGACTGGCTGTTCGCCCGGCACCTGCCTTGAAGCACCCCCTGCGCAAGCCACCATGCCCCACCTGATCGCCCACTACTACCAGCCCGGTTGGCGCACCGACCCTTTCGTGTGTGCCGCCTGCGATTGGCAGGGCGACAGCCGCGCGATGACGCTGCAGCCGCACGAGGACCTGAGCGAGTACCTGTGCCCGCACTGCGAAGACATCGTACTGGTGGTGCGCCATCCGGACCTGGAGCAGGTCCGCGCGGCGGCCCAGGCCGGTCATCCGGAAGCGCAGGAGCAACTGGCATTGCTGCAGCAATACCTGGAACAGGCCGGTCGCGGCGACTGACCGGACCGGCGTTCAACGAGGAATTGCAGGGTGTATCAGAATTGGGCGCGAATACCCAGACGGAAGAACGTCAGGTCCTCGTAGAACTCCGCCTCCCCCACCAGCCCCCACACCGGCGTGAACTGGAACTGGCCGCCGACGTTGCCGACCATCGAGCTTTCGACCAGCAGGTTGTCGTCCACCCACACGTATCCGGCC
>JAGOWL010000126.1:2351-6511 GCA_018060215.1 Pseudoxanthomonas sp. | reverse complement strand
CTGCGGCCTCCTCGATCCGGTCCACCAGCAGCAGCAGCGGCAGGTCCTTGCCGCTGGCCGCCACCCGCGCCTGCACCTGCTCCAGCGGCATGGCCACCGAGGCGGCGGCCAGCACCAGGTCCACCGGTTGGCTGGCGACCATGTGTTCCAGCTCGGCGGTGTTCTGCGGGCGCAGCGGGCGCACCGCGATGCCGCCGTTGCGCAGGGCGCTGACGATCGCTTCGGCGTCCTCGACGCGGTCGTCGACGATGAGCAGGCGCATCGCGCTGTCTTTCTGCATGCAGGGGGGCCGGTCGGGGGATCGGGGGTGCGGTTTTAATACACGATGGGCGCCGCAGCGTCCATGACCCACTGCGCGAAACCGGGGTCCGGCCGGTCCCGGACCGCGCCGGCGCGCTAGCATGGACACGGGCGGGCAGCCGGCAGGCAGGTGGCATGGGTATCGAGATCGAGCGCAAGTTCCAGGTCCTGGGACAGGCCTGGCGGGCGGCGGCCGAACGGGTGCAGCCGATGGTACAGGGCTACCTGGACGGCACGGCTACCACCGCCCGCACCCACGGCCCGGGCCAGGGCAAGGCCTCGGTGCGGGTCCGGATCGAGGGTGACCGCGCCTTCCTCAACCTCAAGTCCCGCCAGTCCGGCCCGATGCGCCAGGAGTTCGAGTACCCGATCCCGCTGGTCGACGCACGCGCCCTGCTGCAGCTGTGCAGTGGCAGCCTGGTCGAAAAGAACCGCCACTACCTGCACCACCAGGGCCACCTGTGGGAGGTGGACGAATTTCTCGGCGACAACGCCGGCCTGGTGGTGGCCGAGATCGAACTGGACGCGGTCGACGAGGTCTTTGCCCGGCCCGCGTGGCTGGGCGCCGAGGTCACCGACCAGACGCGCTATTACAACCTGGCCCTGGCCAGCCACCCCTACGCGCAGTGGCCGCCCGATCAGCGCCACGATCCGGCCTGACACCGGCTTGCGCTGGCGTCATCGCGTCCCCATCCTGCCGGCATGAGAATCGACATCTGGTCCGACATGGTCTGTCCCTGGTGCTGGATCGGCAAGCACCGCTTCGAACGTGGCGTGCAGTCGCTGGGCGCCGATGCGCCGGCACTGGAAGTGCACTGGCACCCGTTCCAGCTCGATCCGGATGCGGGTACCGAGCCGGTGCCACTGCTCCAGGCCTATGCGGCCAGGTTCGGCGGCGCCGAACGGACCACGCAGATGCTGTCCCGGACCCAGGCCACCGCCCGCGCCGAGGGCCTGCCGATGGACTTCGACCGTGGCCAGGTCAAGGTCACCACCCTGCCCGCGCACCGGCTGATGTGGCTGGCCGCGCGCGAGGGCGATGCGGCGGCGGTGAACGAGGCCCTGTTCCGGGCCCATTTCGCCGAAGGACGCAACCTGGCCGACCCGCAGACCCTGGTCGATGCCGGCGCCACCGGCGGGCTGCCAGCGGAACGCATCCGCGCCCTGCTCGCCTCCGACGAGGGCCTGGCCGAGGTCCACGCACAGCTGGCCCAGGCACGGTCCATGGGCATCAGCGCGGTACCGACCTTCGTCATCGACGGCCGTTACGCCGTGCAGGGCGGACAGGCACCGGAGGTGTTTGCCCAGGCCCTGCGCCAGGCCATGGCCGACGCCGCGCCCGCCGCGACCTCCCCCGGCGAGGCCGCCTGCGGTCCCGACGGTTGCGCCGTGTAGGAGCCCGGCCGCTTCTGCGACAATACGCGCCTGCGCGGAACGCGCGCCCATGGAATCCCCCGCATGCTCGTGATCGGCGTGGCCGGCACCGAACTGACCGCGCAGGAGCGCGACTGGCTGCAGCACGACACGGTGGCCGGCACCATCCTGTTCAAGCGCAACTTCGCCTCGCGCCAGCAGGTGGCCGAGCTTGCGGCGGCCATCCGCGCGGCCACCCCGCGCCCGCACCTGGTCTGCGTGGACCAGGAAGGCGGCCGGGTGCAGCGCTTCCGCGAGGGCTACAGCGCGCTGCCGCCGCTGCAGCACTTCGATGAAATCCACCGGCTTGACCCGGACGCGGCCCTGGCCCTGGCCGAAGAACACGCCTGGCTGATGGCCAGCGAGATCCGCGCCAGCGGCGTGGACCTGAGTTTCGCCCCGGTGGTGGACCTGGCCCGCGGCAACCGCGCCATCGGCGATCGCGCCTTCAGCGCCGATCCGCAGGTGGTGGCGGCCTTCACCCGTGCCTACGTGCGTGGCATGCACGCCGCCGGCATGGGCGCCACCCTCAAGCATTTCCCCGGCCACGGCAGCGTGCTGGAGGACACCCACATCGATGCGGCCGTCGATCCTCGACCGCTGGACGAACTGCGCGCCAACGACCTGGTGCCGTTCGCCGCCGGCATCGACGCCGGCGCCGACGCGGTGATGATGGCGCACGTGGCCTATCCGGCCGTGGCGCCGGAACCGGCGGGCTATTCGCGGTTCTGGATCGAGGACCTGCTGCGCGCCGATGTGGCCAACGGCGGACTGGGTTTCCGCGGCGTGGTGTTCTCCGACGACATCGGCATGGCCGCCGCCCACGCCGCCGGCGGCGTGCAGGCACGCATCCACGCCCACCTGGATGCCGGCTGCGACGTGGTCCTGGTGTGCCACCCCGAGCTGGTCGAAGACGCCTTGCAGGCCGTCCAGGGCCGCCGACTCAACACCGCCGCCCTGGCCGGCCTGATCGGGCGTGGCGCGCTGGGCTGGGACGGCCTGCTGGCCGACGCCGGCTACCAGGCCGCGCGCTCGCGCCTGCCACCGGCGTCCCTGGCCTGAACCCGCCCCGCCCCCCACCTTCCTTTTCCGGTAGTCTGATCCGATGCCCGACCTGCTGATCGCCGAAGCCCTCGAACAATCCGACCTGATCTACGACCGCGCCGCCATCGACGCGGCCATCGCCGGCATGGCCGATGCCATCGCCGCCGACTACATCGGCCAGGTCCCGGCCAACCGCATGGGCGACAGCTTCGTGCCGGTGTTCCTGACCGTGATGCATGGCGCCCTGCCCTTCGCCGGGCAGCTGGCGCTGGAACTGGGCGCGCGCGGCCTGGACCTGCAGTTCGACTACCTGCACGCCACCCGCTACCGCGGCAGCAACCAGGGCGGCGAACTGGTGTGGAAGCACCGCCCGGCCACCGCCCTGTACGGACGCCGGGTGCTGATCGCCGACGACATCCTCGACGAAGGCCACACCCTGGCCGAAGTGCGCCGCTGGTGCATCGAACAGGGCGCCACCGACGTGCGCATCGCGGCGATGACGGTCAAGGACCACGACCGCTGCGTGGCCGGCATCCGCGCCGACTACGTCGGCCTGCACCTGCCCGACCGCTACGTCTACGGCTTCGGCATGGATTACCACGAGCAGGGCCGCAACCTGCCGGCGATCTACGCGCTCAAGGCCTGAATCCGATGGACATCGCCCTGGCGGTGATTGGCGGCACCGGCGTCTACCGGCTGGCGGCGCTGGAAGACGAACAGGCCCTGCACTGTGACACCCCCTACGGCGCGCCGTCCGGGCCGCTGCGGATCGGCCATCTGGGCAACGCCCGCGTCGCCTTCCTGGCGCGCCACGGCGAGGGCCACGCGTTGCCGCCGCACCGGGTCAATTACCGCGCCAACCTGCATGCGCTGCAGCAGGCCGGCGTGCGCCGTGTGCTGGCGCTGAACACCGTCGGCGGCATCACCGCTGCCTGTGGCCCGCGCGTGCTGGCCTGCCCGGACCAGCTGATCGACTACACCTGGGGCCGCGAATCGACCTACTGGGATGGCGAGGGCCAGGCCCTGCACGTGGATTTCGGCCAGCCCTACAGCCCGGGCCTGCGCGAGCAGGTGCTGGCCGCCGCGCGCGCCACCGGCGTGGCGCTGGTCGACGGCGGCTGCTACGGCGCCACCCAGGGGCCGCGCCTGGAAACCAATGCCGAAATCGCGCGCCTGCGCCGCGACGGCTGCGACCTGGTCGGCATGACCGGCATGCCCGAGGCCGGGCTGGCCCGCGAACTGGGCCTGGACTACGCCTGCCTGGCGATCGTGGCCAACTGGGCGGCCGGCTGCGGCGATGCGGGCGAAGAAATCACCCTGGCCGAAGTACTGGACAACGTGGCCGCCGCCTCGTCCGGCCTCGCAGACCTGGTCACCGAACTGGCACGCAACGGCTGACCCGG
>JAGOWL010000126.1:0-2251 GCA_018060215.1 Pseudoxanthomonas sp. | reverse complement strand
CTACGGCACTTCGTGCAGGAACAGTCCGTGGCGCAGGAAGTGCAGCGTCTGCCCGATCACCACGTCGTTGTTGACCATGAAGGTGTGGTTGACCGGCAGCACCAGGAAGTCGGCCATGCCCTGGACCTTGGCCCGTTCCACCCCGACCTTGCCGTCGTTGGCCCCGTCGATGCGCGTGGCCATCACGCTGTCGATCGCGGTCTGCTCGGTGCCGGCGATGATGCCCAGCGGGAAATCCACCGGCCCCAGGCGTGCGGGCATGCCCTCCGGCCCGGTCACCAGCTGGCCGCCGGCCGGGCCGTTGACCCGGTCATAGATCGTCGTGCCGGCCAGCGCGTCGGCCACCTCGCTGCCCTGGTTGGGCGGGCCGAGCATCACCGCCCGGCCCAGTTCCGGTATTTCATGGCCGGACAGGTAATAGCGCAGCACCAGCCCGCCCATCGAATGGGTGGTGAAGTGGATGGTGTGCGCACCGGCGGCGCGACAGTCGGCCAGGCCCTGCGGCACCGCCTGCAGCGCCGAAACCTCGATGGACTGCGACTGGGACGGATAGTCGATGTTGGCGGTGGCGAATCCGGCCCCGCGCAGCGCCGACTCGATCCGCCCCATCGAACGATGGCTGCGACCCAGGCCATGCAGCAGGACCACGCACTGCCCCTCGACCGGTGCCAGCACCGGTTCGTCCACCTCCCCCGGCAGCGACTGCGCCCCGGCCAGGCCAGGCGCCAGCGACGCCAGCAGCGCCGCCAGCACCAGCGCCGGCGATGCACGCCGGAGGGATTCGACCAGGGGGGAGGAAACGCGCATCAGGGGTTCCTTGCAGTCTGCGTCGCGGCGAACCCGCGCCAGCCCAGCCGGCAATTCTACGGGCTCCGGCGCGCCTGCCGGCAACCAGCGGCCGCCAGCGCCACCCACCCGGATTTCTGGAACAATGCCGCCTGCCTGCACCCGCATCCGCGCCCGGTGCCGAATCCGAGGCCACCATGATCCGACTCCTTGCATCCCTGCTGGCCGTGTTCGCACTGACCGCCTGCCAGCCGCCGGTGCGGCTGATGCCGCCGCCGGCGGCGTTCCTCAACAGCGAACACAACCTGTTCGGCGCCAACCCCAACCTGGACCAGGATCCCCAGATCCAGGTGTTCTACGCCACCAACCGCGCCGCGCTGGGCTCGGACGGCGCACCGCTGTACACCGTGTTCCCCGGTGGGCAGCTGAACCTGGGCACGGCCACTCTGGACATCGGCGGCGGTGGCAAGACCTGGGACTGGCTGTACCAGCAGTCCACCACGGCCACCGGCGAACGGCGTCCGCAGATCCTGGTCGATTCGATGACCCGCCAGGCCTCGGTGCCGACCGACGTGGCGGTGGAGGCGCCGGGCGAGGACGCGATGGCCTGGTTCAGGTCGATCGACCAGGCCCTGGCCAGCAGCGCCGACCCGGACCTGACCGTCTACGTGCACGGCGCCAACACCAGCATCGGCCGCGCCACCGCGCAGGCGGCGCAGTACCGGCACTTCACCGGGCGCAACTCGGTGGTGCTGTCCTACCTGTGGCCGTCGGCGGAGAACTTCATGCGCTTCGGCCATGATGTCTCCAAGTCCGGCCAGGCCGGACCGGTGTTCGCCCGGCTGGTGCAGTTGCTGGCCCGGCACACCCGCGCCCGCCACATCAACGTGATCGGCTACAGCTCCGGGGCGATGGTCGCCTCGCCCGGCCTGGCCCTGCTGGGCACGCCGGCGCCCGGCTATGACCCCCACTCGGTGCGCCTGGGCGAGGTCTATTTCCCGGCCCCGGACGCCGATTTCCGCACCTTCGTCGACCAGTTGCAGGTCTACCACGGCTATCCGAAGCGGGTCACGGTGACGGTGAACATGCGCGACTCGGTGCTGGTGCTGTCGCGCCTGCACCAGCGTGGCTCGCGTGCCGGCCGCCCGGACAAGACCGAGCTGTCGGAGGAGGATGCGCGCTGGATGGTGGAATCGTCCAAGCGCCTGGATTTCGACCTGATCTCGGCCCGTGCCGAGGACCTGCCCGGGATGGACCGGCGTTCGCACATCTTCTGGTACGAAGATCCCCGGGTCAGCAGCGACGTGCTGCTGAAGATGCTGTTCCACTTCGATCCCGAGGAGCGCGGCCTGCAGCGCAACCAGACCGCCGACAACCTGGAGTTCTGGACCTTCCCGGAGGACTACGAGGAGCGCCTGGACCAGGTCATGGGTGAACTGGTGCAGGCCGCCGCGGCCAAGCGCGC
>JAGOWL010000024.1:5758-20077 GCA_018060215.1 Pseudoxanthomonas sp. | reverse complement strand
TCGACCACCTTCTCGCCGGGCTGGGCCGGCAGGCCGCTGCCGATCGCCGCGATCCGGCCCTGCGCATCGATGCGCAGGTCGCCCTCGCGTTCGCGGCCTTCGTTGACCAGGCGGGCGTTGACGATCAGGGTGCTCATCGGTGGTGTCCTGTGCAGGAGTGGGGTGGGGTGGCGCCGGGCTTGTCCGGTACCGGGTCCAGTCCGCCCGGATGCAGCGGATGGCAGCGGCCCAGGCGACGCAGGGCCAGCCAGCCGCCACGCAATACGCCGAAGCGCTCGATCGCCTGCATCGCGTACTCCGAGCAGCTGGGCACGAAGCGGCAGCGCGGTCCGAGCAGCGGGCTGATGAAGCGCTTGTAGCCGCGCAGCAGCGCGATGAGCATTTGCTGGATCACCCGGCCATGATACCCGCGCGCGCGGCGAGGTTGCCCCCCGGGGTGGGGTGGGCTATAAAGGCCCGCTTTCCCGGGATCGGGAAATACCAGTAGAGGAACCTGCGTTCGTGGCTGCCAAGAAACCCGTCAAGAAGACCGCCAAGCCCGCCCAGAAGGCCGCACCGGCCAAGAAGGCCGTCGCCAGGACGCCTGTGGCCGCCAAGCCTGCCGCCAGGAAGCTGGCGCCGGCCAAGACCGCCAAGCCGGCCGCCGGCAAGGCCGTGAAAGCGCCCGCCAAGGCCGCCAAGCCGGCCGCGAAGTCCGTGGCCAAGGCGGTCAAGACGGCCGCAAAGCCCGTGGCCAAGGCCGTCAAGACGGCCGCAAAGCCCGTGGCCAAGCCGGCTGCGAAGCCGGTCGCCAAGAAGGCTGCACCGGTCAAGGTGCCGGCGAAGAAGGTTGCCGTGAAGCCGGTCGCGCCGGCAAAGGCTGCCGCCAAGCCCGCTGCCGCCAAGCCGGTGCCGGCCAAGCCGACCCCGGCCAAGCCCGTTGCCGCTGCCAAGCCTGCGTCCAAGGCCGCGCCGGCCAAGCCGGCTGTAGCCAAGCCGGCTGTAGCCAAGCCTGTTCCGCAGAAGGCGACCGCCAAGCCCGCGACGATCGTGGCACCCACCCCACCCAGGCCCAAGGGCAAGGTGGCCGTGGCGGTGGTTTCGAAGAAGGCCGATGTGCTGCCGCAGCGCCCCAGCGGTCGCCCGTCCGATTACAAGGTGGACGACAGCACCGGCCGGCCGTTGTTGCCCAAGGGTTACCGGCCCACGGCCGGCGAGGAATACATGAACCCGCTGCAGCTGGAGTATTTCCGCCAGCGCCTGCAGCAATGGCGTGCCGACCTGGTCGAGGAATCCAAGCAGACCATCGAGAACCTCAAGGACGAAGTGCGCGATATCGGCGACGAGGCCGAGCGTGCCACCCGCGAGACCGAGAATTCGCTGGAGCTGCGCACCCGCGACCGCTACCGCAAGCTGATCGGCAAGATCGACAGCACCCTCAAGCGCCTGGATGGCGGTGACTACGGCTACTGCGTGGACACCGGCGAGGAGATCGGCCTGGAGCGGCTGGAGGCGCGCCTGACCGCCGAGCGCACCATCGATGCGCAGGAGCGCTGGGAACACCTGCAGAAGCAGCAGGGCGAGTAGGGCGCCCGATTCCAGGCATCCCGGGCCCGTAGTACCCGCGAAGCCCGCCGAAAGGCGGGCTTCGTCGTTTCCGGGTTGCCGTCGTTGCAGCGCGGAGGGCCGCAGCGCCGACCGGGCGGTCCCGCACTAGCTGCCCGGGGCGCGTCCGCTTGCCGACTCCGCCGCGCGCGCGCTGTCGCCGATGAAGGCCAGCAGCGAGGCCAGGCCGTTGCTGCGGGTGGGCGAAAGATGACGGGCCAGGCCGATGTCGGCGATGTAGTCCGGCGCGGTGGCCAGGATCTCGGCGGCCGAACGGCCCGAATACACGCGCAGGGCCAGGAAGATCAGCCCGGAGACGATGGCCGAGTCGCTGATGGCCTGGAAATCCAGTCGCCTGGCATCGCCATTGGGCACGATCCACACCATCGACTGGCAACCGTGCAGGCGGTGTTCCTCGGTCTTCCATTCCTCCGGGAACGGCGGCAGCTTGCGGCCCAGGTCGATCAGGTACTGGTAGCGTTCGGACCAGTCGCCGAAGAAGGCGAACTCCTCGCCGATCGCGGCCTGGGCGGCGGCAGCGGTGGGTTCGAGCGGGAACAGGGCCGCGCTCACGTGCGCTTCCTCGTCCAGCGTACGCCCTGCGGGGTGTCTTCCAGGGCGATGCCTTCGCCGGCGAGCTGGTCGCGGATGGCATCGGCGCGGGCGAAGTCGCGGGCCTGCTTGGCCGCGGCGCGTTCCTCGACCAGGGCCTGGATGCGCGCGTCGTCGGCGTCGCCGGCGCCGCGGTTGAACCAGGCTTCCGGCGCCTGCTGCAACAGACCCAGGGCCAGGCCGGCGCCAAGCAGTTCGCTCTTCAGGCGTGCACGTTCGTCCGGCGTGGTCGCCTTGCGCGCCTCGCCGGCGATGCGCGCCAGTTCGGCCAGCGCCTGCGGGGTGTTGAGATCGTCCTCCAGCGCAGCCTCCACCGCTGGCGGGATCGCCGCGGTCGCCTCGACCTCGTCCAGGTCGCGCAAGGTGCCGTACAGCCGGTCCAGGGTGCGCACCGACTGCTCGATCAGGGCGTCGGACCAGTCCAGCGGCTGCCGGTAGTGGGCCGAGAGCAGGGCGTGGCGCAGCGCCTCGGGCGGGTGCCGCTCCACCAGGTCGTGGACCTTCTCGATGTTGCCCAGCGACTTGCTCATCTTGGCGCCGCCGAAGTTGAGCATGCCGTTGTGCAGCCAGTAGCGGGCGAAGATGGCGCCGCCGTGGGCGCACTGGCTCTGGGCGATCTCGTTCTCGTGGTGCGGGAACTGCAGGTCGATGCCGCCGGCGTGGATGTCGATGGTCGGCCCCAGGTGGGCGGCGGCCATCGCCGAGCATTCGATGTGCCAGCCCGGGCGGCCACGGCCCCAGGGCGAGTCCCAGCCGGGCAGGTCGCCAGTGGAGGGCTTCCACAGCACGAAGTCGCCTGGATCGCGCTTGTACGGCGCCACTTCCACCCGCGCACCGGCCAGCATCTCGTCGGTGTCGCGGCGCGAGAGCTTGCCGTAGTCGGCGAAGCTGGCCACCGCGAACAGCACGTGGCCCTGCGCCGCATAGGCGTGGCCGCTGGCGACCAGGCGCTCGATCATGGCCACGATCTGGGCGATGTGGGCGGTGGCCTCCGGTTCGATGTCGGGCGCGGCGACCCCCAGGGCCGCCATGTCCTGGCGGTAGGCGGCGGCGAAACGGCCGGTGATGGCCGCGATCGGCACCCCCTGTTCGGCCGCGGCGGCATTGATCTTGTCGTCCACGTCGGTGATGTTGCGCGCGTACTTCAGTTGGCCGTAGTGGCGGCGCAACAACGCGGCCAGCACGCCGAACACCACCGGCCCGCGCGCGTTGCCGATGTGCACGTAGTTGTAGACGGTCGGGCCGCACACATACATGGTCGGGCAGGCCGGGTCGAGCGGGGCGAACGGCTCGACCCGGCGCGTGAGGCTGTTGTACAGGCGCAGGGACATCGGCACGGGGCGCTGGAAGGACGAATCCGTCATTCTAGCGTGGCCCGGTGCCACGCCGACCGGCGCCGGGTCGGCGGGGCAGGGACCAAAGTGAACCGGTCGCTGGGGTACGGTTCATTTGATGCAGGCCCAGCCCGCCTAAACTTGTACCACCTTCCCGTCTTCGCCCAGGCCGATGCGTCGTCTGCTGGAACTGTCACTGCTGGGCATGGTCTGCTGCGCGTTGCAGCCGGCGTTCGCCCAGGCCCAGGCCGAGGGCTGGGTCCAGGTGGCGCCGGTGGAGAACGTCAAGTTCGACTACGCCCAGGTGTTGCGCGCCGAGCCGGTCTACCAGACCCTGCGTGCCACCCGTGCCGAGCAGCGTTGCGACCCGGTGCCAGCCACGCCGGCACGCTCGCCGGCGGCCGAAGAAGACGCGGGCCTGTTCTCGCGCATGCTCGGTTCGGTCAAGGGCGTGTTCACCCGCGACGAGCCGGCGCCGCCGCCAGCAACCACCCGTCAGAACTGCCGCATGGTCCAGGTCGATCGCCAGTTCCAGCGCCCGATCGCCTGGGACGTGGACTACGTCTACAAGGGCACCAAGTACCGCTCGCGCCTGGCCGAGGATCCGGGCAACCGGCTGCGGGTGCGGGTGGCGGTGACCCCGTGGGAAGACCCGGCGCCGCTGACCGCCTCGCCTTGATCGCCTGGCTTGCGTGGCCTGCACGTGCATGCGACCATTGAACACTTATGAACACCGACCTGCAGCCGCACGCCGCCAGTGCCGCCCGGATGGCCTCCGGGATGACCTCGCGCGCGCGCCGACCGGAACCCCACCTTTCCGCTGGGTGACCGGAGCGTCGTGCTTTCCGTTCTGAAAACCCAGCCCCAGGCTGGGTTTTTTCGTTTCCGGCCCGGCGAAGGTTTCAGTCGCAAGGAAGTCCGCCCAGCCACCCGTGCATCACTCCCACCGCCAAGGAACCGTCGATGTCGCCCAAGCACTTCCTCAACACCCAGGACTGGAGCCGCCCGGAGCTGGACGCGCTGCTGGCCCAGGCTGCGCGGTTCAAGCGCAACAAGCTGGGCGATGAACTCAAGGGCAGGTCGATCGCGCTGGTGTTCTTCAACCCCTCCATGCGCACCCGCACCAGTTTCGAGCTGGGCGCGTTCCAGCTCGGCGGCCACGCCATCGTGCTGCAGCCGGGCAAGGACGCCTGGCCGATCGAGTTCGACCTGGGCACGGTGATGGACGGTGACACCGAAGAGCACATCGCCGAGGTGGCGCGGGTGCTGGCCCGCTACGTGGACCTGATCGGGGTGCGCGCGTTCCCGAAGTTCAAGGACTGGAGCTACGACCGCCAGGACCATGTGCTCAAGGCCTTCGCGAAATACTCGACGGTGCCGGTGATCAACATGGAGACCATCACCCATCCGTGCCAGGAGCTGGCCCATGCGCTGGCCCTGCAGGAGCACTTCGGCAGCACCGACCTGCGCGGGAAGAAGTACGTGCTGACCTGGACCTACCACCCCAGGCCGCTGAATACCGCCGTGGCCAACTCGGCCCTGACCATCGCCACGCGCATGGGCATGGACGTGACCCTGCTGTGCCCGACGCCTGAGTACCTCCTGGATGAGCGCTACATGGGCTGGGCGGCGCAGAACGTGGCCGAAAGCGGCGGCTCGTTCCAGGTCAGCCACGACATCGAGTCCGCTTACCGGGGCGCCGACGTGGTCTACGCCAAGAGCTGGGGCGCGCTGCCGTACTTCGGCAACTGGGAACCGGAGCAGCCGATCCGCGATCGCTTCAAGCACTTCATGGTCGACGAAGCCAAGATGGCGCTGACCAACAACGGCGTGTTCAGCCACTGCCTGCCGCTGCGCCGCAACGTCAAGGCCACCGATGCGGTGATGGATTCGCCCAACTGCATCGCCATCGAAGAGGCCGAGAACCGCCTGCACGTGCAGAAGGCGGTGATGGCCGCGCTGCTGCGTTGAGCACCCCGGCTCCCGCCACTCCCCCACGCAATTCCCCACGGAAACACCGACATGAGCAGCCCCAACACTTCCCGCGACATCGTCCTGGCTTTCTCCGGCGGCCTGGATACCAGCTTCTGCGTCCCCTACCTGCAGGAGCAGGGCTGGACCGTGCACACGGTGTTCGCCGACACCGGCGGCGTGGATGCCGAGGAGCGGGCCTGGATCGAACAGCGCGCCGCCGAGCTGGGCGTGGCCAGCCACGTCACCATCAACGGTGGCGAGGCGATCTGGAACGGCTTCGTCAAGCCGTTCGTGCAGGCCGGCGAGGGCTACCAGGGCCAGTATCCGCTGCTGGTGTCCGACCGCTACCTGATCGTGGACGCGTCGCTGGCGCGCGCGGCCGAACTGGGCACCAATGCGATCGCACATGGCTGCACCGGCATGGGCAACGACCAGGTCCGCTTCGACCTGGCGGTGAAGTCGCAGGGCGACTACCGCATCGTCGCCCCGATCCGCGAGATCCAGAAGCAGCACACCCAGACCCGGGCCTACGAACAGCAGTACCTGGAGCAGCGCGGCTTCGAGGTGCGCGCCAAGCAGAAGCACTACACCATCAACGAGAACCTGCTGGGCGTGACCATGTCCGGTGGCGAGATCGACAGCTGGGAGGCGCCGGGCGAGGGTGCGCGCGGCTGGTGCGCCCCGCGCGCGGCCTGGCCGGCCGAGCCGCTGCAGGTGACGCTGAAGTTCGTGCAGGGCGAGGCGGTGGAACTGGATGGCAAGCCGCTGGAAGGGGCGAAGATCCTGGCGAAGCTCAACACCCTGTTCGCCCAGTATGGGGTGGGCCGCGGCATGTACACCGGCGACACCGTGATCGGGTTGAAGGGCCGGATCGTGTACGAGGCGCCGGGCATCACCGCGCTGCTGGCTGCCCACCGCGCGCTGGAGGAGGCGGTGCTGAGCAAGCAGCAGAACCGCTTCAAGCCGGAGGTGGCGCGCAAGTGGGTGGAGCTGGTGTACGAGGGCTTCTACCACGACCCGCTCAAGACCGACCTGGAAGCCTTCCTGGCCTCCTCGCAGGCCCAGGTCAACGGCGAGGTGGTGCTGGAGACCCGCGGCGGCCGCGTCGACGCGGTGGCGATCCGTTCCCCGCACATCCTCAATGCCAAGGGCGCCACCTACGCGCAGTCGGCCGACTGGGGCGTGGCCGAGGCCGAGGGCTTCATCAAGCTGTTCGGCATGAGCAGCACCCTGTGGGCGGAGATCAACCGCTGATGTTGTTCTTCCTTCTCCCGCCGGGAGAAGGTGGCGCGAAGCGCCGGATGAGGGTTCGGGCCTGTCCCATCCTCCCGCTTCGCACGAACCCTCACCCCAACCCCTCTCCCGAGGGGAGAGGGGCTTGAAGACCGATCATGCTTGCAGAAGTCCTCCGTCATCTCGAAGTTCTCGTGTCGTTCGACACCCGCAATCCGCCGCGCGCGATCGCCGCGCAGGGCGGCATCTTCGACTACCTGCGCCAGAACCTGCCCGGTTTCCGGGTCGAGGTGGTCGACCACGGCGCCGGCGCGGTCAGCCTGTACGCGGTGCGCGGCACGCCGGAGTACCTGTTCAACGTGCACCTGGACACGGTGCCCGACTCGCCGCACTGGAGCGCCGATCCGCACGTGATGCGCCGCCTGGACGACCGCGTGGTCGGCCTGGGCGTGTGCGACATCAAGGGTGCGGCTGCCGCGTTGCTGGCCGCGGCCAATGCCGGCGACGGCGATGCCGCCTTCCTGTTTTCCTCCGACGAGGAAGCCAACGACCCGCGTTGCATCGCCGCGTTCCTGGCGCGCGGCATTCCCTACGAGGCGGTGCTGGTGGCCGAGCCGACGATGGGTGAGGCGGTGCTGGCCCATCGCGGCATCTCCTCGGTGCTGATGAAGTTCCAGGGTCGCGCCGGCCACGCTTCCGGCCAGCAGGACGCCGCCGCCAGCGCGCTGCACCAGGCCGTGCGCTGGGGCGACCGTGCCCTGGACCACGTGCAGTCGCTGGCGCATGCGCGCTTTGGCGGGCTGACCGGGCTGCGTTTCAACATCGGCCGGATCGAGGGCGGGATCAAGGCCAACATGATCGCGCCGCAGGCCGAACTGCGTTTCGGCTTCCGGCCGTTGCCGTCGATGGACATCGACGCGCTGCTGGCGACCTTCGCCGGCTTCGCCGAACCGGCCGCCGCGCACTTCGAGGAAACCTTCCGCGGGCCGAGCCTGCCCTCCGGGGACATCGCCCGCGCCGAGGAACGCCGCCTGGCCGCGCGCGATGTCGCCGATGCGCTGGGCCTGTCGATCGGCAATGCGGTCGACTTCTGGACCGAGGCCTCGCTGTTCTCCGCGGGCGGGTACACCGCATTGGTCTACGGCCCGGGCGACATCGCCCAGGCCCATACCGCCGATGAGTTCGTGACCCTGGCGCAGTTGCAGCGCTACGCCGACTCGGTTGACACCATCATCAACGGCGCGCGTTGATCCGCGCCTTCCCCCATCTCCCACGACATCCCCGGCAGACCCGACCTACGTGAACGTTCCCGCCACCCAGACCCAGACCCGCCAGACCATCGTGCGCCTGCTTTCGAGCATGGCCAGTGCGAAGGAGATCAGCCAGTACCTCAAGCGCTTCTCGCAGCTGGACGCCAAGCGCTTCGCCGTGGTCAAGGTCGGCGGCGCGGTGCTGCGCGACGACCTGGAGGCGCTGACCTCCTCGCTGGCCTTCCTGCAGGAAGTCGGCCTGACCCCGATCGTGATCCACGGTGCCGGTCCGCAGCTGGACCAGGAACTGGCCGCGGCCGGGATCGAGAAGCAGACCGTCAACGGCCTGCGGGTGACCACGCCCGAAGCGCTGGCGATCGTGCGCAAGGTGTTCCAGGCCTCCAACCTGCGCCTGGTCGAGGCGCTGCAGCAGGGCGGGGCGCGCGCGACCTCGATCACCGGCGGCGTGCTCGAAGCGCAGTATCTGGACCGCGACACCTACGGCCTGGTCGGCGAGGTGACTGCGGTCAACCTGGCGCCGATCGAGGCCAGCCTGCAGGCCGGCTCGATCCCGGTGATCGCCAGCCTGGGCGAGACCGCCGGCGGCCAGATCCTCAACGTCAATGCCGATTTCGCCGCCAACGAACTGGTCCAGGTGCTGCAGCCGTACAAGATCATCTTCCTCACCGGCACCGGCGGCCTGCTCGACGAGCAGGGCCGGGTGATCGATTCGATCAACCTGTCCACCGAGTTCGAGCACCTGATGCAGCAGCCGTGGATCAACGGCGGCATGCGGGTGAAGATCCAGCAGATCAAGGACCTGCTCGACCGGCTGCCGCTGACCTCCTCGGTGTCGATCACCCGCCCGGCCGACCTGGCCAAGGAGCTGTTCACCCACAAGGGCTCGGGCACCCTGGTGCGGCGTGGCGAGAAGGTGCAGCGGGCCACCGCCTGGGACGAGCTGGACCTGGTGGCGTTGAAGTCGCTGATCGAATCCAGTTTCGGGCGCAGCCTGGTGCCGGATTACTTCGAGCGCACGAAGCTGCTGCGCGCCTACGTGAGCGAGAACTACCGCGCCGCGGTGATCCTGGTCGATACGCCCGAGGGCGTGTACCTGGACAAGTTCGCCGTGCTCGACGAGGCCCAGGGCGAAGGCCTGGGGCGGGCGGTATGGAACGTGATGCGCGAACAGACGCCCGAGCTGTACTGGCGTTCGCGCCACAACAACCAGGTCAACATCTTCTACTACGCCGAATCCGACGGCTGCATCAAGCAGGAGAAGTGGAAGGTGTTCTGGTACGGCATCGAGGGCCTGGAGCGGATCGGCCGCTGCCTGGCCCATTGCGCCACCCGCCAGCCGACCCTGCTGGGCTGAGGAACGATCATGACCACGAGAAAATCCATCGGCATCGTCGGCGCCCGCGGCCACACCGGTACCGAGCTGATCCGGCTGGTGGCCGCGCACCCGCAACTGGAACTGGCCTTCGTGTCCTCGCGCGAGCTGGACGGGCAGCCGGTGGCCGACCACGTCGATGCTTTCCACGGCCCGTTGCGCTACCAGAGCCTGGACCCGGCCGCGGTGGCCGCGCGCGGCGCCGACGTGGTGGTGCTGGCCCTGCCCAACGGCAAGGCCGCGCCATTCGTCGAAGCCATCGACGCGGCCGGCCCCGACACCCTGGTGGTGGACCTGTCGGCCGATTACCGCTTCGACCCGGGCTGGTATTACGGCCTGCCGGAAATCACCCGCGGCCGCTATGCCGGGCAGAAGCGGATCAGCAACCCGGGTTGCTATGCCACGGCGATGCAGCTGGCGATCTGGCCGATGCTCGACCAGCTGGCCGGGCCGCCGCAGTGCTTCGGCGTGTCCGGCTATTCCGGTGCCGGCACCACCCCTTCGGACAGGAACAACGCCGAGCTGCTGCGCGACAACCTGATGCCGTATGCGCTGGTCGACCACCTGCATGAGCGCGAAGTCTCCACCCGGCTGGGCGTGCCGGTGGAGTTCATGCCGCACGTGGCGCCGCATTTCCGCGGCATCACCCTGACCGCCAACCTGTGGCTGCACGAGCCGGTGACGGTGGACCAGGTGCGGGCGCGCTACGAGCAGCGCTATGCCGGCGAGCCGCTGGTCGACGTGATCGACCAGGCGCCGTGGGTCAGCCGCATCGCCGGCCGCCACGGGGTGGAGATCGGTGGCTTCGCCGTGGCCCCGGGCGGCAAGCGCCTGGTGGTGGTGGCCACCGAGGACAATCTGCTCAAGGGCGCGGCCACCCAGGCCATGCAGAACATCAATATCGCCCTGGGACTGGGCGAGTTCACATCGATTCCGCTCAACGGAGGGCAGGGCAATGGCTGAACTGCTGTGGCAGAAGCCCGGCGTGGCCGTGGACGCGCAGATCCAGCGCTTCCTGGCCGGCGACGACGTGGTCCTGGACCGCGAGTTCTTCCTGCATGACATCGCCGCCAGCGGCGCCCACGCCGAAGGCCTGCAGCGCATCGGCATCCTCAGCCAGGGCGAGCTGGACGGGCTGCTGCGCGAGTTGGCGATCCTGGCCGATGACTTCCGTTCCGGTGCCTTCGTGCTGGACGAGCAATACGAGGATGGCCACTCTGCGATCGAGGCGCGGCTGACCGCGCGCCTGGGTGATGCCGGCCGCAAGATCCATACCGGACGCAGCCGCAACGACCAGGTGCTGGTCGCCACCCGGCTGTGGTTGAAGGAGAAGCTGGCGCGACTGGCGGTGCTTTCACGCGAGGTGGCGAAGGTGGCGCTGGACCGCGCCCGTGCCGAGGCGGCGTTGCCGCTGCCCGGCTACACCCACATCCAGCGCGCGGTGGTGTCCTCGGCGGGCATGTGGTGGGCCGGCTGGGCCGAGGCCTACATCGACGATGCAGTTCGCGCGGCCGACACGCTGAAGCTGGTGGACGCCAACCCGCTGGGTACCGCCGCCGGCTATGGCGTCAATCTCAAACTGGACCGCGAGCACACCACCGCCGCGCTCGGCTTCGCCCGCCTGCAGGTGTCGCCGATCTACGCCCAGCTGTCACGCGGCAAGTTCGAACTGGCCGCGCTGGAAGCGCTGGGCAGCGCGACCCTGGACCTGCGCCGGATCGCCTGGGACCTGTCGCTGTTCACCAGCGCCGAGTTCGGTTTCGTGGCGCTGCCGGCGCAGTACACCACCGGCAGTTCGATCATGCCCAACAAGCGCAACCCGGATGTGATCGAGCTGATGCGCGCCACCCACGCCAGCGTGGCCGCCGCGCGCACCGAAATCGAACAGCTGCTGTCGCTGCCGTCGGGCTACCACCGTGACCTGCAGGCGTCCAAGGGCGCGATCTTCCACGGCTTCGGTCGTGGGCTGGCCGCGCTGGAACTGCTGCCGGCGCTGCTGGCCAACCTGGAATGGCGCGAGGACCGGCTGCGCGCGGCGATCGATTCGGGCATGTACGCCACCGACGTGGCGGTGGAAGCGGCGCTGGCCGGCGTCCCGTTCCGGCAGGCCTACCAGGCCGCCGCCGCGGCGGCCGATTCGGCCGGGCAGGGCCGTACCCCGGAGGGGAGCCTGGCCGCGCGCACCTCGCCCGGTGCGGCCGCCGACCTGCGCCTGGATCAACTCCAGGCGCGCTGGGACGCATTGGCCTGAGGACGCCCGATGAACGCCGAACCTTCCGCCGTCACCTCCGCGCACGCGTTGCCGGGCTGGCGCCGGGCCGTGCTCAAGGTCGGCTCCAGCCTGCTGGCGGCCGACGGCGGCGGCCTGTCGCCGCGTTACGCCCTGGGCCTGGCCCAGTTCGTGTCGGCCAGCCTGGCGGCCGGGCGCGAGGTGGTGATCGTTTCCTCCGGTGCGGTGGCGGCGGGGCGCGCGATCGTGCCGGCGGCTGCGGCGGCCGGGACCGCGATGGCCGCGCGCCAGGCCCTGGCCGCATTGGGCCAGGCGCAGTTGATCGGGCTGTGGCAGCGCTTCTTCGAACGGCCGGTGGCACAGGTGCTGCTGACCCATGACGACCTGCGCAACCGCCGCCGCTACCTCAACGCCCGCGCCACCCTCAACGAACTGCTGGCGCTGGGCGCGCTGCCGGTGGTCAACGAGAACGACACCGTGTCGGTGGACGAACTCAAGCTCGGCGACAACGACAACCTGGCCGCGATCGTCGCTGCACTGATCGATGCCGACGTGCTGTTCATCGCCAGCGACGTCGACGGCCTGTACGACGCCGACCCGCGCACGCATCCGGATGCGCGGCTGCTGGCTGAAGTGCCCGAGCTGACCCCGGCGGTGCTGGCCATGGCCGGCGGCAGCGGCAGCATGGCCGGTACCGGCGGCATGCGCACCAAGCTGGAAGCGGCGGCCAAGGCCGGTGCGGCCGGGATCGATACGGTGTTGTTCAATGGCCGCCGCGCCGAGGCGCTGCGCGAGCTGGCCCACGACCGCCTGTCCGGCACCCGCATCCACGCGGCCCGCAGCCGGATCGCCGCGCGCAAGCACTGGCTGCGGCACGCGCCGCTGGAGCCGGGTGCGATCGTGGTCGATGCCGGCGCCGCGGCGGCACTGGCGGGGAAGGGTGCCTCGCTGCTGCCGGGCGGGGTGGTCGGCGCCGAGGGTGACTTCCGCCGTGGCGACATGGTCCAGGTGCTGTTGCGCGGCGACGACGGTGAACGCCGCATCGCCCGCGGCATCAGCCAGTATTCGGCACTGGACGTGCGCCGCATCGCGCGCCGCCATTCGCGCGACATCGAAGCGATCCTGGGCTACAACTACGGCGGCAACGTGATCCACCGCGACGACCTGGTGCTGCTCCAGGACTGACGAGGCGACGATGAGCGATATCAGGCAACAGGCCCTGCAGTGCCGCACCGCCGCGCAGGCGCTGGCGCAGCTGGACACCGCGGCCAAGGACGCGCTGCTGCGGGCCATGGCCGACGCACTGGACCAGGACGCCGGGGCGATCCTGGCCGCCAACGCGCGCGACCTGGAAGCGGCCCGCGCAAACGGCACCACTGGGGCGATGCTCGATCGCCTGGCCCTGGACGGCACGCGCCTGTCTTCCATCGCCAATGCCCTGCGCGAAGTGGCCGCCTTGCCCGACCCGGTCGGCCAGGTGACCCGCAGCGAGGTCCGCCCCAACGGCATCCGGGTCGAGCGGATACGCGTGCCGCTGGGCGTGATCGCGATGATCTACGAGGCGCGGCCGAACGTGACCGCCGACGCGGCGGCGCTGTGCATCAAGGCCGGCAACGGCGTGATCCTGCGCGGCGGATCGGAGGCGATCCATTCCAATACCGCCATTGCCGCCGCCCTGCAGCGCGCCATCGGCGACGCCGGGCTGGACCCGGCCGTGCTGACCCTGGTCACCGACCTGCGGCGCGAGGCCATGCTTCAACTGCTGCAGCTGACCGACATCGTCGACCTGGCGATCCCGCGTGGCGGCGAAGGCCTGATCCGCTTCGTGGCCGAACACGCGCGGGTGCCGGTGATCAAGCACTACAAGGGCGTATGCCACCTGTACGTGGACCGCGCCGCCGACCTGGACCTGGCCCTGCGCCTGCTGCTGGACGGCAAGGCCTCGCGCCCGGGCGTGTGCAATGCGTTGGAGACCCTGCTGGTGCATGCGGAGGTGGCGGCGGATTTCCTGCCGCGGGCCGCGCAGGCGCTGGGTGTTCGCGGCGTGGAGATCCGTGGCGACGCGGCGACCTGTGCCCTGGTGCCCGATGCGAAGCCGGCCAGCGAGGACGACTATGCCGCCGAGTTCCTGGACCTGGTGATCGCCGTGCGCGTGGTCGAAAGCCTGGAGCAGGCCATCGCCCATATCCGTCGCCACACCTCCGACCACACCGAGGTCATTGCCACCGCCGACGAGGCTGCCGCGCGCCGCTTCGTCGAATCGCTGCGCTCGGCGGTGGTGATGGTCAACGCCTCCTCGCGTTTTTCCGATGGCGGCGAACTGGGCCTGGGCGCGGAGATCGGCATTTCCACCACGCGCCTGCATTCCTACGGGCCGATGGGCCTGGAGGCGCTCACCGTCGAACGCTTCGTGGTCCGTGGCCAGGGCCAGGTCCGTCATCCCGATCTGCTCTGAGCCCAGGCGCAACGCGGGCCCGCGACGCAGGCCATGGCGCCCGGTAGGAGCCGAGCCTGCCCGCGACCAGGGCATCCGTGCCACGAACACCCTGCCTGGCCCCGTGAAGTCGGGAGCAGGCTCGGGTCTACCAGCGGTCCTCCAGCAACCCCGGCCGGCACGCCCGCCACGCGCCCGCCAGCATCACGCCCACGCACAGCGCCAGGAACACGAACGGCAGTTCCCAGGCGTGGCTGTACTCGTGCAGCCAGCCA
>JAGOWL010000024.1:0-5658 GCA_018060215.1 Pseudoxanthomonas sp. | reverse complement strand
CTACCAGCGGTCCTCCAGCAACCCCGGCCGGCACGCCCGCCACGCGCCCGCCAGCATCACGCCCACGCACAGCGCCAGGAACACGAACGGCAGTTCCCAGGCGTGGCTGTACTCGTGCAGCCAGCCAAACAGCACCGGACCCAGGCAGCTCAGGCCATAGCCCACGCCCTGCATGAAGCCCGACAGCGCCGCCGAGCCGGCCGGCGTGCGGGTGCGCAGGTTGACCAGGGTCAGGGCCAGCGGAAACGTGCTCGCCCCCAGGCCGACCAGCGACACCCACAGCAGCGGCAGGGCCATCGGTGCCCACAGCAGGCCGGCAAAGCCGCACAGATGGGAGGCCGCGCAGGCCAACACCAGCGGAAACGGATTGCGCAGGCGCGCGGCCAGGGTCGGCATGCCCAGCGAGGAGACCAGGCCCAGTGCCGAGAACAGCGCGACCATGCTGCCACCGAATGCCGGATTGGCGCCGGCTTCCACCATCAGCTTCGGCAACCAGGTGAACATCGCGTAGCTGACCAGCGAGGTCATGCCGAACATCAGCGCCAGGCCCCAGCCCAGCCCGGTGCGGCCGACCCGGCCGCGAGGCGGCGGTGCGGCCAGTTCGGGGGCCTCGTCGCCGGGTGCCACGGCCTGGTCGTGCAGGCGCGCCAGTGCGCTTCCGGCCTGGCGTTCGATCCGCAGCACGCCCAGCCACGGCAGCATCGCCGCCACCGCCATCAGGGTCCACACGCCCATGGACACGCGCCAGCCGGCGGCGTCGGCCAGCGGTACCGCCAGCAGCGCCGGCAGGATCGTGCCGAACTGCAGCACGGTGATGTACAGGCTGCTGACCGGGCCGATCCGCTCGGGGAAGTAGCGCTTCACCAGCGGTGGCAGGATCACGTTGCCGATGCCCATGCCGGCCAGCGCCAGCACCGAACCGCCCAGCAGTCCGCCGGTGCCGCCTGCCAGCGAGCGCCACAGCAGGCCGGTCGCGGCCAGCGCCATCGCCAGCAGCGCGGTGCGCTCCAGTCCGCTGCGGTGCGCCAGCCAAGGCGTGCCTACGCCGGCCAGGGCGAAGGCGGCGGTGGGCACCATGCCCAGCAGCCCGGCCACCGTCGCGCCGAAACCGAACTGCGCGCCCAGCACGTCCAGCAGGGGCGTGATCGAGGTGACCGCGGTGCGCAGGTTGAACGCCGACAGCAGGATGCCGGCCAGCACCAGCGCCCGTCCCGGCAGGCGGGCAGCGTTGGCGTGGGGGTGGGTGTGGCGGATGTCCATCGGCTCCGGAAGCCGGTGCATGGCCGCGCAAGGGCACCGGTGAAAAGCAAAAGCCGGCGCAAGGCCGGCTTGTTGCGTTTGATGCCGCGCGGCATCGGATCAATGGTCGGGGAGACAGGATTCGAACCTGCGACCTCTACGTCCCGAACGTAGCGCTCTACCAGCCTGAGCTACACCCCGACAAGGCCGCCCATGATACCGGATGGCTGTGGCGATGGGCAAGATCCGCAGCCGGATTTTGCGCTGCGGGCCGAGGGGGCGGGCGCGGCGCTATTCGCCGGGCTTGGCCGCCGAGCTGGAGGCCCCGGAGGCGGCGCGGCGGGCCAGGGTGGCCTCGCGATGGGCGATGTAGGCGTTCGAACCCAGGATCACCAGGGTGCCGGCCACGGTCCAGGCATCGAGGATCTCCTCGAACAGCAGCCAGCCGAACAGGCCCACGATCGGCAGCTGCATGAAGCTGATCGGCGTCAGTGCCGAGACCTCGCCCAGCTTCAGCGCCCGCGTCCACAGCATGTGCCCGCCGGTGCCGAACACGCCGGCAGCCACCACCCACAGCCAGGTGATGCCCTGCGGCCATTCCCACACCCCAAGCGCCGGCACCAGCGACATCGGCACCCACAACAGGGTGGTCCAGATCACGATCCGGTCAGCCGGTTCGGTGGCCGACAGCTGCTTGATCTGGATGGCCACGATGCTCGACAGCAGCGCGGCCATCAGCGCCACCAGGGTGCCGGTGCTGAACTGCGTCGAGCCCGGGCGCACGATCAGCAGCACCCCGCAGAAGCCCAGCGCCACCGCCACCCAGCGCCGTGCGCGCACCTGTTCGCCCAGCAGGGCCGCCGCGGCGATGGTCACGAACAGCGGCGTGGAGTACGACAGCGACACCGCCTGGGCCAGGGGCAGGTGGCCGATGGCCCAGAAGCCGCACAGCATCGAGGTGACGCCGACCAGGCAGCGGAACAGGTAGCGCGGGAACTGGGTGGTGCGCAGCAGGCCGGGGCCGTGGATCAACAACAGCGGCAACGCGGCCAGCAGGCCGAAGAAATTGCGGAAGAAGGCGATTTCGAAGGTGTGCAGGCTGGCGGCGGCCAGGCGGATGGTCACCACCATGAAACCGAACAGCACGGTGCTGGCCAGCATCAGGCCGGCGGCGCGCCAATGGCTGGAAGTGGCGGGCGCGCCCGTGTTCACCGCATCTGCCAATGGTCGCCGATGATGCGCGGTTCCGGTTCCAGCGCTACCGCGAACCGCTCCTGCACCGAGGCGGCGATGCGCCGGGCCAGCGCCAGCAGTTGCGCGCCGCTGGCCTGGCCATGGTTGACCAGCACCAGGGCGTGTTCGGCCGAAACCCCGGCATCGCCCTCGCGCGCGCCCTTCCAGCCGCAGGCATCGATCAGCCAGGCGGCCGAGAGTTTGCGGGTGCCGGCCGCATCGCCCGGGAACACCGGCAGGCGCGGGTGCAGGTCCTGCAGGGACTGGGCCAGTGCAGCGGGCACGATCGGGTTCTTGAAGAAGCTGCCGGCATTGCCGATGCGCGCCGGGTCGGGCAGCTTGCGGCGGCGGAGGGCGATCACCGCCTGGGCCACGTCGCCGGCGCTGGGTGCGGCCTGCTTGCCCATCGCCGCCAGTTCCTCGCCGATGCCGGCGTAGCCCAGATGCAGCGGCGCCTGCTGCGGCCCGTGCGCAGATCCCAGTTCCAGTTCCACCGCCAGCACGATCCAGCGTTCGGGCTGGCGCTTGAAGACGCTGTCGCGATAGCCGAAGGCACAGGCCTGGCGGTCCAGCCGCACCACCGCGCCGGCCAGCCGGTCCCAGGCCTCCACCGCCAGCACCGCCTCGCCGACTTCGACCCCGTAGGCGCCGATGTTCTGGATCGGCGCGGCGCCGACGCTGCCGGGGATCAGGGCCAGGTTCTCCAGCCCGCACAGGCCCTGGTCCAGGCTCCACAGCACCAGCTGGTGCCAGTTGGCGCCGGCCTGGGCGCGCACCCGCACGCGCGGGCCATCGGCATCGAGCCTGGAGATCGCGGCGGCGTGCAGGACCAGCACCGCACCGGGGGCATCGCCGGCGAACAGCAGGTTGCTGCCACCGCCGAGCACCAGCAACGGCAGGTCGCGCAGTTGCGGCAGGTCCAGCGCCTGCGCCAGGGTGGCGTTGTCGTCCACCTCCAGCAGCCAGGGCGCACGCGCCAGGACTCCGAAGGTGTTGCGCCGGCCCAGGTCGGCGTCCGCCTGCAGGCGGAAGGTCGCGCTCACGCCCGCCCCGCGGGCGCCGGTGGCTGCATGGGCCGGTCGTTCATCCGCGGATGGCCGTGCCACCGCTGGGCGATTCCTTGCGCCGGCGCATCGCATCGACGCATTCGGCGATCAGTTCCGGGCCGCGGTACACCAGGCCGGTGTAGCACTGCACCAGGTTGGCACCGGCGGCCATCTTGGCCACCGCATCGGCGCCGGAGAGGATGCCGCCCACGCCGACCAGGGGAATCGATTCGGGCAGGCGCGCGCGCAGCCGGCGCAGCACCAGGGTGGCCTGGCCCATCAGTGGCGCGCCGGACAGGCCACCGACTTCGCCGGCATGGCGATCACCCTGCACGGCGGTGCGGGCCACGGTGGTATTGGTCGCCACCACGCCGTCCACGCCCATGTCCGCCAGCACCCGGGCGACGGCGTCGATGTCGGCATCGGCCAGGTCCGGGGCGATCTTCACCAGTACCGGCACGCGCTTGCCGTGCTGGGAGGCCAGCCGCTCCTGGGCTTCGCGCAGGCAGCCCACCAGGCGGCGCAGGGACTGTTCCTCCTGCAGTTCGCGCAGGCCGGCGGTGTTGGGCGAGGAGATGTTGACGGTGATGTAGTCGGCCAGCGGATAGGCCCGTTCCAGGCAGAACAGGTAGTCGCTGGCGGCGTCCTCGTTGGGGGTGTCCTTGTTCTTGCCGATGTTGATACCCAGCAGTCCATCGCCTTTGCGGCGCGCACGCTCGACGTTGCGCACCAGGGTGTGGATGCCGGCGTTGTTGAAGCCCAGCCGGTTGATCAGCGCCTCGTGCCCGGGCAGGCGGAACAGCCGCGGCCGCGGATTGCCCGGCTGCGGGCGCGGGGTCACCGTGCCGATCTCCACGAAGCCGAACCCCAGCCCCAGCAGTGCGTCGATGTGGTCGCCGTTCTTGTCCAGGCCGGCGGCCAGGCCGACCGGGTTGGGGAAGGTCAGTCCCAGCACCCGGGTCGGCAACGGCGCCGGCCGGCGACCGCCGACCAGGCCGATGCAGCCGCTGTTCCAGGCCAGGTCCAGCGCGCCCAGGGTGAGCCGGTGGGCGCGTTCGGGTTCCAGTCCGAACAGGAAGGGGCGGGCCAGGGAATACATGCCGGGGCTCGGGGCGCGGTGCCGGGATTACAGGTCGAACCGGATGCCCTGGGCCAGCGGCAGCGAGTCGGAGTAGTTGATGGTGTTGGTCTGGCGGCGCATGTACACCTTCCACGCGTCCGAACCGGACTCGCGGCCACCGCCGGTGTCCTTCTCGCCGCCGAAGGCGCCGCCGATCTCCGCGCCGGAGGTGCCGATGTTGACGTTGGCGATGCCGCAGTCGCTGCCGGCCGCGGACAGGAACTTCTCCGCCGACTTCAGGTTGGTGGTGAAGATCGAGGACGACAGGCCCTGCGGCACGCCGTTCTGCATCGCGATCGCCTCGTCCAGGGTCGAGTACTTCATCACGTACAGGATCGGGGCGAAGGTCTCGTGCTGGACCACCGCGTCGGAGTTCTTCAGCCCGGTGATGATGGTGGGCAGGACGAAGTGGCCGGGCCGGTCCAGCGCGGTGCCGCCGCTGACCACGGTGCCGCCGGCGGCCCTGGCCCTGGCCACGCTGTCCAGGAACTGCTGCACGGCGCCGGCGCTGTTGAGCGGACCCATCAGGTTGACGGTGTCCAGCGGGTCGCCGATCTTGCCCTCGACCTGCTGGTAGGCCTTGACCAGGGTCTCCAGCACGTTGTCGTAGATGGACTCGTGCACGATCAGGCGGCGGGTGGTGGTGCAGCGCTGGCCGGCGGTGCCGACCGCGCCGAACACGATGCCGGGGATGGCCAGCTTCAGGTCGGCGGTTTCGTCCAGGATGATGGCGTTGTTGCCGCCCAGTTCCAGCAGGCAGCGGCCCAGGCGGCGGGCGACGTTGACGCCGACCTGGCGGCCGACCTGGGTCGAGCCGGTGAAGCTGATCAGCGGCACGCGGGTGTCTTCGACCAGCTTTTCGGCCAGCGCGGTGCCGGCATCGTTGACCAGGAAGAAGATGTCGGGGAAGCCGCCTTCGGCCAGCGCCTGGTTGCAGATCTTCATCGAGGCGATCGCGGTGAGCGGGGTCTTGTTGGACGGCTTCCAGATGCACACGTCGCCGCAGATCGCGGCCAGGAA
>JAGOWL010000125.1 GCA_018060215.1 Pseudoxanthomonas sp. | reverse complement strand
GCCTACTTCTTCGTCGGCCACGTCCTGGTCCAGTTCATCCTGATCCTGGTCACCGCCTCGACCTCGACCGTGGCCGCGCTGGCCGCCTTCCCGGCGCTGAAGGAGGCGATCCAGTCGCTGCCGGTGTGGTTGCAGTTCCTGCTGGCGGTGTTCGTCGCCGACCTGGCCCAGGCCCTGCTGCACCGCGCGTACCACAACACCGGCTGGCTGTGGCCCTTCCATGCCGTGCACCACTCCAGCCGCGAAATGGACTGGCTGGCCGGCTCACGCATGCACCTGCTGGAAATCGTGCTCACCCGCAGCGTGGTGCTGCTGCCGCTGCTGGTGCTGGGCTTCTCGCAGCCGGCGGTGAACGCCTACGTGATCCTGGTCGGCCTGCAGGCGGTGCTGGCCCATGCCAACCTCGGCATCGGCTTCGGCTGGCTGGAATACCTGCTGGTGCTGCCGCGCTACCACCACTGGCACCACGCCCGGCACCGCGACTACCTGGACGTGAACTACGCCATCCACCTGCCGCTGGTGGACATGCTGATGGGCACCTTCCGCCTGCCGCGCGACGGCAGTTGGCCGCAGGAATACGGGGTGATGAAGCTGGAAACGGTGCCGCGCGGGATCCTGCGCCAGCACCTGATGCCGTTCCGCCGCACCCGGGACTACGACGACCACGTGCGCTGAACCGGCGCAGGCTGGGTGTCGCCTGCACCGGCTTGATTACACTCAGGCCACCACCACCGGGATCTTGCCGATGCGCGACTGCCATTCCTTCGGGCCGGTCTTGTGCACCGATTCGCCGGCCGAATCCACCGCCACGGTCACCGGCATGTCCTTGACCGTGAATTCGTAGATCGCCTCCATGCCCAGGTCCTCGAACGCCAGCACCTTCGATGCCTTGATCGCCTTGGACACCAGGTAGGCCGAGCCGCCCACGGCCATCAGGTATACGGCCTTGTTGTCGGCGATCGCCTCGATCGCCGCGTCGCCGCGCTCGGACTTGCCGACCATGCCCAGCAGGCCGGTCTGTTCGAGCATTTGCCGGGTGAACTTGTCCATGCGCGTGGCCGTGGTCGGGCCGGCCGGACCGACCACCTCGTCGCGCACCGGATCGACCGGGCCGACGTAGTAGATGAAGCGATTGTTGAAATCCACCGGCAGCTTCTCGCCGCGGTTGAGCATGTCGATCATGCGCTTGTGCGCGGCATCGCGGCCGGTCAGCAGCCTGCCGTTGAGCAGCAGCACCTCGCCGGGCCTGAACGTGGCCACCTCTTCGCGGGTGATGGTGTCCAGGTCCACGCGGCGTGCGTTGGCCGGGTTGTAGGTCAGCTTGGGCCAGTCTTCCAGCGACGGCGGATCCAGCATCACCGGGCCGCTGCCGTCCAGGGTGAAATGGGCGTGGCGGGTGGCCGCGCAGTTGGGGATCATCGCCACCGGCAGGTTGGCCGCGTGGGTCGGGTAATCCTTGACCTTGATGTCCAGCACCGTGGTCAGCCCGCCCAGGCCCTGGGCGCCGATGCCCAGCGCGTTGACCTTGTCGTACAGCTCCAGGCGCAGCTCCTCGGCGCGGTTGGCGGCGCCACGGGCCTTGAGGTCGGTGATGTCGATCGGCTCCATCAGCGCCTCCTTGGCCAGCAGCATCGCCTTCTCGGCGGTGCCGCCGATGCCGATGCCGAGCATGCCCGGCGGGCACCAGCCCGCGCCCATGGTCGGCACCGTCTTGAGCACCCAGTCCACGATCGAGTCGGACGGGTTGAGCATGGCGAACTTGCTCTTGGCCTCCGAACCGCCGCCCTTGGCCGCCACGATCACATCGACGGTGTTGCCCGGGACGACCTTCACGTTGACCACCGCCGGAGTGTTGTCCTTCGTGTTCTGGCGCTTGCCGGCCGGATCGGCCAGCACCGAGGCGCGCAGCTTGTTGTCCGGATGGGCGTAGGCGCGGCGCACGCCCTCGTTGACCATGTCCTCCACGCCCATGGTGGCGTCGTCCCAGCGCACGCCCATGCCGATCTCCAGGAAGATCGTGACGATGCCGGTGTCCTGGCAGATCGGGCGGTGGCCCTCGGCGCACATGCGCGAGTTGATCAGGATCTGGGCGATCGCGTCCTTGGCCGCCGGCGACTCCTCGCGCTCATAGGCCGCGGCCAGGTTCCGGATGTAGTCGACCGGGTGGTAGTAGCTGATGTACTGCAGCGCATCGGCCACGGACTGGATCAGGTCGTCCTGCTTGATGGAGACCGGGGCGGAGGACGGGCTGGAGGCGGGGTGGGAGGTCACGGCTGGCTCATGGCGGGCGGGAAACCCGCCCATTTTAGGCTATCGGGGCAGCCAGCTCCTCCCCTGCGAAAGTCGCGGGTTCAGCCGCTCCTGCCGCCCAGCCCGGCCTCCTGGCCCGCATGCCGGACTCCGTACGTCCGTAGCGCGGGGCTTGGCCGGCTCAGGCGGAGGTAGCCGCGCCATCGATCCGCTCGCGCAGGGCCTGGCGGTAGCGCCGGCTGCAGGGGATGATTGTGCCGTCGAGCAGGTGCAGGCGGGCCTCGCCGGCGTCCAGCGGCTCGATCGAGGCGACCTGGCCCAGGTTGACGATATAGCTGCGGTGGACGCGGGTGAACAGGCGCGGGTCCAGGCGCGACTCGATGCCAACGATCGTGCTGCGCAGCGGGTAGTCGTGGCCGCGCACGCGCAGGTTCACGTAATTGCCGGAGGCCTGCAGCCATTCGATGTCGGCGGCAGCGACCAGGAAATCGCGACCCAGCTTGCGCACCAGGAAGCGTTCGGGGCGGTCCAGCGGTTCCACTGGCTGGCCTTCGTCCGGCTCGGCCAGCAGGCTGGCCTCGCCCTGCAGGCGCCGCAGCAGCAGCCGGTAGAAGCTGATCAGGACCACCATGCCCACATAGGTACGCGCGTCCTTGACGTACTCGTAGAACAGCTCGCGCGGCCAGTCACCGAACTCGTACGGCTGGCCCTGGCTGGCATAGGCCAGGGTGCGCAGGCCAACCATGCCCAGCACGTGGATCAGCGACACCGCCACGCTGGCCAGCACGTGCCAGGGCAGCTGCCGCTGCCAGTTGTCCCAGTGGATCGGGAAGCGGCGGCTGAACCAGACCACCGGCCAGGCCAGCGCCAGCCACATGATCCCGCTGGACCACTCCCAGACCACCGGCTCCCAGGTCGCGTACGCCAGGTCGTTCTTGCGGATGTCGGTGACCACCGTGTAGCTGTTGGCGACCGCGTTGACCACCGTCAGGCCGACCCAGAATCCGACCTCCACCCAGCGGCGCCAGGGCAGGTAGCGTTCGTACGGCGTGGGACGGGTCGCGGACATGCCGCGCATTCTACGGAGCCCGCTGCGATGATCCCAACCGGCCCGTCACCACGGTCCGCCACTGGTCCCTGGCACCCCGCCATCGGTCACCAGCGCGGTCCGCAGCGATGCGCCCGCGCGCAGATTGGCCCTCCCACCCTGCCCAACGCCGCCATGGAACGCCGCTACGACCTCGACTGGATCCGGATCTGCGCCTTCGGCGTGCTGATCCTCTACCACGTGGGCATGTATTACGTGACCTGGGACTGGCACGTGAACAGCCCGCATGCCAGCCACGCGCTGGAGCCGTTCATGCTGCTGTCCGCGCCGTGGCGGCTGTCGCTGCTGTTCCTGGTGTCCGGCGCGGCCACCGCGTTCCTGTGGGACCGCTGCGGCCGTGACGGTGGCCGGTTCATCGGCCCGCGCTCGTGGCGGCTGCTGCTGCCGCTGCTGTTCGGCATGCTGGTGATCGTGCCGCCGCAATCCTATTTCGAGGTCGTGGAGAAGCTGCCCGGCGGCTACCACGACGGCTACCTGACGTTCTGGGGCCGCTACCTGGCCGGCGACAGCTCGTTCTGCCGCGAGGACGACTGCCTGGACCTGCCGACCTGGAACCACCTGTGGTTCGTGGCCTATCTGTGGTGCTACACGGTGGTGCTGTGGGTGCTGCTGCGCCTGGCACCGCGCGCGACCAATGGCGTGGTCGAACGCCTGCGCGCCGCGCTCTCGCATCCGGCAGGCCTGCTGCTGCCGCTGGCGTGGCTGGCCGTGGCGCGCTTCGTGCTGGTCGCCCGCTTCGAATCGACCCATGCGCTGGTGGACGACTGGTACAACCACGCCCAGTACCTGCCGCTGTTCCTGCTCGGCTTCGCCATGGCCCGCCCCGGGCCGCTGTGGGAACGAGTCGAACTGGCGCGCTGGCCGGCGCTGGTGGCCGCGCTGGCCAGCTGGCTGTTCATCGCCGGGTACTTCGGACGCTACAGCGACGGCACCACGCCACCCGAAGCGCTGCGCCAGCTGCAGCGGCTGCTGTGGGCGGTGCAGCAGTGGGGCGCGATCGTGGCGATCCTGGGCTTCGCCCGCCGCCATGCGCCCGGCGACGGTCCGGCGCGACGCTGGCTGACCGAGGCGGTGTTCCCGGTCTACATCCTCCACCAGACGGTGATCGTGATGCTGGCCGTATACCTGCGGCCGCTGGACCTGCCGCCGTGGCTCGAGGGCCCGCTGCTGGTACTGGCCACCTTCGCCCTGTGCCTGGCCGCATACGGCATCATCCGCCGGACCGGCTGGCTGCGACCGCTGTTCGGACTGAAGCTCAGGCCCCCGACACCATCGCCACGACAGGAAGCACACGATGTTCGAAACTGATCCCAATGTCTGGCTGCAGAGTTTCACTGCCGCCTGGTTTTTCTGGATCATGGGCGCACTGAGCACGATAGGCCAGTCCTGGTTCTACATGCCCGCGATCCTGCTGCTGGCGTTCGGGGTGAAGCTGCGGCCGACGATGGCATTGCTGCTGGCGCTGCTGCTGGTGGGCACGGCAACGACCGCGCTCAAGCACGGCTTCGGCTTGCCGCGCCCGAGCGAGGTCGACGCGCGGGTGCTGGACAAGGGCCGCAGCGGCAGGCACCTGGTCGCGGACGGCGCGGCCAAGGCTTTCCTGGCCCTCCCCTCGGACGAGGCCATCGCTGCAGCGCGGGCGCAGGAGGAGCGCGACTTCGGTTTCGTCAGCGGCCATACCAGCGCGGCGGCTGCGTTCGCGCTGTCGATTCCGCTGTTCTTCGGACTGCGCCGACGCTGGATCTGGGTCGCGGCGCTGGCCTGGCCAGTCCTGATGGGCATCTCGCGGATGTACCTGGGCCGGCACTTCCTCGCCGACGTGCTCGGGGGACTGGCCGTGGGCTGGCTCGGCACACTACTGGTCGCGGCCTGGTGGCGGCGCCTGCCGGCCTCCGGACCGGTGCCCGCAGCACGGTGGGTGCCGCCGCTGCTGGTGGTTGCGCTGGTCGGCGCGGTCGCAGGGTCGATCGCAGGGGTCGGCTACAACGCAGTCGGTGACCTGCTCGGCGCGCTGGCCGTGGTCGCGGTGCTGCAATGGCGCGGCTGGCCACATGACGACACCGGCCTGCCGCGGCGCATCGCGCGCGTGGCCTGCGCGCTGGCCGTGGGCTACTCCACGACCTTGGCGTTCACTGCGGCCTATGCCGCCGGCGGCTGGGGCGAGGGGCATCCGGTGTCGATCGCCTTCGCCATCACCGGTATGGTCGTGGGACTGCTGGGCAGCGTCGCCCTGTGCCGTCTGTTGCGCCTGTACCCGCTGCCTGCGCACGCAGCGAGCAAGGCGAGGATCGCTTGATGAACAAGCGCAATCTGTTCGACGAGCTGACCGAGGGCTTCAATGCGCTGAAGGCGCAACGCGAAGGCAAGGCGACGCTGCGCACGCATGCGGTCGATCCCATGCCCGCAGCGGAAGTCTCCGCGGACGAGCTGATCGCCTTGCGCGAACGCCTGAACGTTTCACGGGCCGTACTGGCCGCACGGTTGCGGACCAACCTGCGCACGCTGGAGAACTGGGAACAAGGCCGCGCCAAGCCCAATGCACAGGCGGCGTTGTTGATTCGACTGGTGGCGCGCTATCCGGAAACGATGGAACGGCTGGTCACGCTGTAGGCGGTGCGCGCATCACGGCAATCGCCTTGAGCAGCCCTGCGCCCAGCGCCGACTTGAGCAGCGCGCCAGGGATGAAGGGCAGGACGCCTGCGGCGAGGGCCTTGGGCAGCCCGATGGAAGCTGCCAGCCAGGCTCCACCCAGCAGCAGGCACAGTACGTGGCCGATCAGCATCGCTGCGAAGGCACGCCCCACCCGCCCGCCATCCCAGCCGCGTTCGGCCAGCCAGCCGGTCAGCGCCGCGGCCAGGGGGAAGGCCAGCAGGAATCCGCCGGTCGGGCCGAGGAAGCGTTCCCAACCACCACTGCCACCGGCCAGCAACGGCAGTCCAGACGCTGCGAGCAGCAGCCACAGCACCACCGTCAGGCCACCCAGCCGCCAACCGTAGAGGGCACCGACCAGCATTACCGCCAGCGTCTGCAGGGTCATCGGCACCGGCAGCATGGGGATGGCGACCCAGGACGACGCCGTCAGTACCAGAACGCCCAACAGCGTCGCCACAAGCTTGATCGCGATCGACTGCCGTCGCAGCCACGGCGACCGGCTGTGTTGACCGGGGACTCGATCCGGAAGCGTGCTCATGCGGGTTCCTGGCGGTGCGGGCGCAGGGCGGGC
>JAGOWL010000124.1 GCA_018060215.1 Pseudoxanthomonas sp. | reverse complement strand
CGCCCAGGCCGGGCTGGTGGGTTTCCACGGGCCGATCGGCGCCGGCAGCTGGAACAGCTTCAATGCCGACCAGTTCCGGCGCATGTTCTTCCAGCGCGAGCTGATGCAATACCGCAACCTGGCCGAAACCGGCGACGAGCTGGTGCAGCGGCGCAACCGCACCGTCACCATTACCGGAGGCACTGCCCGCGGCGAACTGGTGGGCGGCAACCTCACCGTGCTCACGGCCCTGGCCGGCACGCCGTACCTGCCTGATTTCAAGGACAGGATCCTGTTCCTGGAGGATGTGTCCGAAGCGCCATACCGGATCGACCGCATGTTCAGCACGCTCAAGCTGGGCGGGGTGCTGGACCAGATCGCCGGCTTGATCTTCGGCGAGTGCACCGACTGCACTCCGGGCGAAGGCTACGGCTGGCTGACCCTGCCGCAGATCTTCGACGACCACATCAAGCCGCTGGGCATCCCGGCCTACCGCGGCGCGATGATCGGCCACATCCGCCAGCAGTTCATCGTGCCCTGCGGTGGGCGGGTGGAGATGGACGCCGACGCCGGAACCTTCCGCATGCTCGATCCGGTGTTCCAGGGCTGAGCGCGCCGGACGCGGTCGTTTTGCTAGGCTTGCGCGCCACCCTTCGCAGGAATCCCCACCGGTGACCGTGCTGACCTGGTTGCGTATCGCCTTCATCCTGCTGCTGATCGCAGCCAACTGCCTGGTCCACGTAGTACCGGTGGTGGTGCTGGGCGTGGTCAAGGCGGTGCTGCCGTTTGCCGCCGTGCGCCGGGCCTGCAACCCGCTGCTGACCGGCCTGGCCGAGAGCTGGATCGCGGTCAACACGGCGATGATGGGCGCGTTCACCGATACCGGCTTCGACGTGCGGCTGGACCCCGGCGCCGATCTGCGCCGCGATGGCCACTACCTGGTACTGGCCAACCACCAGAGCTGGGTGGACATCCTGGTGCTGCAGAAGGTGTTCAACCGGCGCATCCCGCTGCTGCGTTTCTTCCTCAAGCGCCAGCTGTTCTGGGTGCCGCTGCTGGGCCTGGCCTGGTGGGCGCTGGATTTCCCCTTCATGGGCCGCTACAGCAAACGCGAGATCGCCCGGAACCCGGAGCTGGGCAAGCGCGACATGGAGGCCACCCGGCGCGCCTGCGCCAAGTTCGTCGACATCCCGGTGTCGGTGATGAATTTCGTCGAGGGCACCCGCTACACCCCGGACAAGCATGCCAGCCAGGCCTCGCCCTACCGGCACCTGCTCAAGCCCAAGTCCGGCGGGGTGGCCTTCGTGCTCGATGCGATGGGCCAGGGGCTGCACGCGATCGTGGACGTGACCATCGCCTATCCAGGCGGGCGGCCGTCGATGATGGACCTGATGGCCAACCGGGTGCCGCAGGTGATCGTGCAGGTGCGCCAGCGTCCGATCCCGGCCGACCTGGTCGAAGGCGACTACCAGTCCGACCGCAGCTTCCGCGCCCGTTTCCAGCAGTGGATGAACGGGGTCTGGCAGGACAAGGACACCGACCTGGACCGCCTGCTGGGCCAGCGGCAGGATTGAACGGGGCAGGGGCGGTGCCGGGGAGCGCCGCCCCGGTTCCACGGGTGGCGACTTTTGCCCGCGTCTTGCCTAGAGTGGGCGCCAGTCCACCATCGAGTCCCGTCGCCATGCCGCAGATCGAGCGCTTCTATCCCGTCGGTACCCCCGGCCAGCCCTGGGGCGAGGCCGAGCGTGCGCAGTGGCGGGCGCGCCAGCAGCGCCAGCGCAGCCATGCCGAAGACGTGGTGGACGCCATCGAGCACCTGCGCACGCACTGGGACGTGCAGCCGTACGGGCAGTTGGACTACGCCCCCGATTCCTATCCCTTGCTGGCCCTGGCCAGCAGCGACTGGGACGATGGACGACCGGTGGCCCTGGTCACCGGTGGCGTGCACGGCTATGAGACCAGTGGGGTGATGGGCGCGCTGAAGTTCGCGCGCGAGCACGTGGACGACTATGCCGGCCGCCTCAACCTGCTGGTGGTGCCCTGCGTGAGCCCGTGGGGCTATGAGCGCATCCAGCGCTGGAACGCCGGGGCGGTGGATCCCAACCGCTCTTTCCGCGAGCACAGCCCGGCGATGGAGGCGGCGGCACTGATGCACCTGGTCGCGCCGCTGGCCGGCCGCTTCCTGGTCCACATCGACCTGCACGAGACCACCGACAGCGACGAGAGCGAGTTCCGCCCGGCGCTGGCCGCGCGTGATGGCAAGCCGTTCGAACCGGGCGAAATCCCGGACGGGTTCTACCTGGTCGATGACAGCGCCAACCGCCAGCCGCAGTTCCAGCAGGCGATCATCGCCGCGGTGGAGCAGGTCACCCACATCGCCCCGGCCGATGCCCAAGGCCGGATCATCGGCTCACCGGTGGTGGCGCACGGGGTTATCGATTATCCACTCAAGGCCCTGGGCCTGTGCGCCAGCCTCACCGGCGCGCGCTATACCACCACCACCGAGGTCTATCCGGACAGTCCGCGCGCCACGCCCGAACAATGCGACCGGGCGCAGGTGGCCGCCGTGCGCGCCGCGCTGGATTACGCGCTGGCGCAGGCCTGAAACCGGCCGCCGACCCGCGGTCGGCCCTGCAGGGCGTGAAGGTTCAGCGGCCCAGCCACCCCTGCAGCGCCTGGCCCATGGCCCCGCGCGCGAACAGGAACTGCCACTGGCTGCCGCCAAGCTGGCGCCAGAGCATGGCCGAACGCACCGCTGCCAGCAGCAGGGCGCGGATCTCCGAGACCACGCCAGGCTGGCCCAGGTAGTGCGGGTTGCCCTGGACCATGATCCGTGGGCGCAGGTGGCTGATGGTGTCGGCGTACAGGGTGCCCAGCGCGTCGAGCACCTCCGGATGGGTGCTGCCCAGCGACTGCGCCTGCGGCGTGATCGCGGCCAGGCCATTGCCGACCGCGGCCAGGGTGTTGGGTTCGGCCGAAAAGCGCCGTTCCAGCTGTACCGTCGACAGTGCCAGCCGCGGCAGCAGCGGGTCGTCGCCCTTGTTGGAAAGGTAGCCGGAGAGCGCGCGCAGGCCCGGGTCCAGGCGGCGGGCGCCACCGTAGACCTGGGCGGTGGAGTCGGCATCGAAACGGAACACGCTGTCGAGCACGGCGCCGGCCGCGTCGGTGTCGCTCTGTCCGGTCTCGGCGATGCGGCGCACCTGCTGCAGCGCCTGGGCCAGGCCGGCCAGGGCCAGCACGCGATCGTCGTAGGGAGTACTCATGCGCGGCATTCTACCTGCGATGAATGGCGATGCCGGTGGATGTGGTGAAGTTCAGCCCGGGGTCGGGGCATCGGTGGAATCGATCACCGCGCCGCCCAGGCAGGCCGGGCCGTCGTACAGCACCAGCGACTGGCCGGGGGTGGCGGCGCGTTGCGCGCGCTGGAAACGCACGCTTACCGTGCCATCGTCCTCCACCTGCACCCGGCAGGGTTCTTCCGGCTGCCGGTAGCGGACCTGGGCGGTGCATTCGAAGCTGCGCGCCGGCGGCCCGCCTTCGATCCAGTGCATGGCCTCGCTGCGCAGGTGGCGCGACATCAGCCAGGGGCTGTCGCGGTCCTGGTCCACGTACAGCACGTTGCCGGTCACGTCCTTGCCGACGACGTACCAGGGCGCCGCCGCACGCCCGCGCACGCCGCCGATGTTCAGGCCTTCGCGCTGGCCCAGGGTGAAATGGAACACGCCCGGGTGCTCGCCCACCTGCACGCCCTGCGGATCGCGGATCGGCCCGGGCTGCGCCGGCAGGTACTGGCCCAGGAACTGGCGGAAATCACGCTCGCCGATGAAGCAGATGCCGGTGGAATCCTTCTTGGCGTGGGTCGGCAGGCCGGCGTCGCGCGCGATCTGCCGCACCTGCGCCTTGGGCAGGTGGCCGATCGGGAACACGGTGGCGGCCAGCTGCGCCTGCCCGAGCTGGTGCAGGAAATAGCTCTGGTCCTTGTCGGCGTCGGCGCCACGCAGCAGCCGCCAGCGGCCGCCCTGGTGATCGACCCGGGCGTAGTGGCCGGTGGCGATGCGCTCGGCGCCCAGTTCCCGGGCCGCGTCGAGGAAATGCTTGAACTTGACCTCGCGGTTGCACAGCACGTCCGGATTGGGCGTGCGCCCGGCCGCGTATTCGGCCAGGAAGTGCTCGAACACCCCGGCCCAGTATTCCTTCGAGAAATCGCGGAAGTGGAACGGGATGCCCAGCCGCCCGCACACGGCGACCGCGTCGCGGCGGTCGTCCTCGGCCCGGCAGTGGCCGCTGCCGTCGTCGTCCCAGTTCTGCATGAACAGCCCGGCCACCGGTTCGCCGGCCTGCACCAGCAGCCAGGCCGCCACCGAGGAATCCACGCCGCCGGAGACACCGACCACGGTGCGCGGCGCGCTCATCCCAGCCACCGCAGCAGGGCCAGCGGATGGCGCTGGCCGCCCAGCCAGTCGGCCGCCACCTGCCACACCAGCGGGCTGCGATGGTCGTCGGCGCGGGCGCGCAGCTGCGCCGGGCTCAGCCACAGGGCGCGCTCGATCCCGGTGTCCAGCGCCCGCTCCGGGTCGTGTGCCAGGGGCCGGGCGCCGAAGGCGAAGCGCAGGAACTGCTGGCCGTCGGGCGCATGCCACTGGTAGCAGCCCACGAACGACTCCACCTGCACCTGCCAGCCGGTTTCCTCCAGGGTCTCGCGCACGGCGGCCTGGACCAGGCTTTCACCCGGGTCGAGGTGGCCGGCCGGCTGGTTCAGCACCCGCCGTCCGTCGATGCGCTCCTCCACCAGCAACAGCCGGCCCTCGCGCGCGACCACGCTGGCCACGGTGACGGCCGGATGCCAGTCGCGGCCGGCCTGGGGCGGGCGGGATGCGGGGGAGGGAGCGGACATGGTGCCGGGACGGGGGAGGGCATCCCATTGTCCGGCAGCCGTCGCGACCGCGTCCATGCCCGCACGCTTGCGGTCGCGACGGTCGCGGTGGTTCGGCCGCCGTGGCCCGGCCGGTATAATTGCGCGATGCCCCATGTCCCCCGCCACGAGCACGAGCACGGCACCCTGGTGGCCCCCGGCAAGCCGGAGGTCGCGCCCCCGCCGATGTACCAGGTGATGCTGCTCAACGACGACTACACCCCGATGGACTTCGTGGTGGCCGTGCTGCAGCAGTTCTTCGCCCTGGACATGGAGCGCGCCACCCAGGTCATGCTGCACGTGCACACCCGCGGCCGCGGGGTGTGCGGGGTGTTCACCCGCGAGGTGGCCGAGTCCAAGGTGGCCCAGGTCAACGAGTTCTCGCGGATGAACCAGCACCCGTTGCTGTGCACCATGGAAAAGACCTGAAACCGGCCGGTCGGCGCTGTTGCGCTGGCAGCTGAACACCCGGATTTCCCGGGGCTGTGGAAATCCGGGTGCAAGGCCGCATATTGTGGGTGAGCCCCCGGGAGCGAACCATGTTCAGCAAAGACCTCGAACAGACCATCGGCCAGTGCTACAAGCGCGCCCGCGAGGCGCGCCACGAGTTCATGACGGTCGAGCACCTGCTGCTGGCCCTGCTCGACAATCCGTCCGCCCAGGGCGTGCTGCGCGCCTGCGGGGCCGATTCGGAGCGCCTGCGCGGGGAACTCGCCCAGGCCATCGAGGCGTCGGTCTCGCGCCTGGCCGACGATGACGGCCGCGACACCCAGCCCACCCTGGGCTTCCAGCGGGTGCTGCAGCGGGCGGTCTACCACGTGCAGTCCTCGGGCAAGAAGGAGGTCGCCGGCGCCAACGTGCTGGTGGCCATCTTCGGCGAGAAGGATTCGCACGCGGTCTATTACCTCAACCAGCAGGATGTCACCCGGCTGGACGTGGTCAACTACATTTCCCACGGCATCGCCCGGCTGGGCGAGGAGTCCGAAGGCGGCAATGCGCCGGCACCTGGCGAGGGCGAGGCCAAGCCGGAGGCGGGTGAGGGCGAAGCCAAGGGCGATGCCCTGGCCGAGTTCGCCAGCAACCTCAACGACCAGGCGCGCAGTGGCAGGATCGACCCGCTGGTGGGCCGCGCCGACGAGATCGAGCGCACCATCCAGGTCCTGTGCCGCCGGCGCAAGAACAACCCGCTGTACGTGGGCGAGGCCGGCGTGGGCAAGACCGCGATTGCAGAAGGCCTGGCCCGGCGGATCGTGGAAGGCGATGTCCCCGAGGTCCTGTCCGATGCGGTGATCTATGCCCTGGACCTGGGCGCGCTGGTGGCCGGCACCAAGTACCGGGGCGACTTCGAGAAGCGGCTCAAGGGCGTGCTGGCTTCGATCCGGAAGATTCCCGGCGCGATCCTGTTCATCGACGAGATCCACACCATCATCGGCGCCGGCTCGGCGTCGGGTGGCACCATGGACGCGTCGAACCTGATCAAGCCGGCGCTGGCCTCCGGCGAGCTGCGCTGTATTGGAAGTACCACCTTCCAGGAATACCGCGGCATCTTCGAGAAGGACCGGGCGCTGGCCCGGCGCTTCCAGAAGATCGACATCGTCGAGCCGACCGTGGGCGAGGCCTACGAGATCCTGCAGGGGCTCAAGCCGCGCTACGAGGAACACCACGGCGTGACCTACGCCGACGAGGCCATCCAGGCCGCGGTGGACCTGTCGGTCAAGCACATCGCCGACCG
>JAGOWL010000123.1 GCA_018060215.1 Pseudoxanthomonas sp. | reverse complement strand
CCGGCGCCTGCGCGGGGACCTGGACCGGATCGCGCTCAAGGCCCTGGCCAAGGACCCGTCCCAGCGCTATGGCTCGGTGGAAGCCATCGCCCGCGACATCCAGCGCCACCGGCACGGTCGCCCGATCGAAGCGCGGCCACCGAGCATCGGCTACCGCCTGCAGAAGTACGCCCAGCGCCACCGCCTGGGCCTGGTCCTGGGTTCGCTGGCCCTGCTGGTACTGCTGGCCAGCCTGGGTCTGGCCCTGCGCCAGGCCCAGGAGGCGCGCCGGGAAGCGGCCCGCGCGCAGGCGATGCAGCGCCTGGTGCTGGGCCTGTTCGACCAGGCCGGCGCTGCGCGGCAGCCCGGCGACCCGGCCCTGCGCGAACTGCTGGCGGCCGGCGCGCGGCGTGGCCAGGCCGAACTCAAGGCCCAGCCGCGCGCACACGCCGAACTGCTGGGCGTGCTTTCGCGCCTGTACGTGGGCATCGGCGACTATCCACAGGCCCTGGCACAGTCCGAGGCCCAGCACCGCCTGCTGCAGGCCGACCCCGATGCACCGGCCGGCCTGCGCCTGGACGCGGCCAGCCAGCACGGCCGCGTGCTGCGCCTGCTCAGCCGCTCGCGCGATTGCGTGGCCCGGATGCAACCGCTGGCCGCACCGGCGCTGCATCTGCAGGCCCAGGCCCGGCAACAGGCGGCCGACTTCTACCTCCAGTACGGCCACTGCCGGCGCATGCTCGGCGAGCCGATCGCGGCGCGGCAATGGTTCGAACGCGCCCTGGACCTGCGCCGCGACCTGGCCGGCGACGACGCCGGCGTGGCCGAGGCGATGATCGAACTGGCCATGCTGGAGAGCGATGCCGCACGCACCAGTGCGGCGATCGCCCAATTCATGGCCGCGCGCGACCTGGTACTGGCACGGCTGGGCCAGCGCCACCCACTGCTGGTGGACATCCGCCGCAACCTGGCCGCGCTCGAACTCGACCGCGGCCAGGCCGGCGATGCGGAAGCCTCGCTGCAGCCGGCGCTGGAACTGGCCCTGGACCTGCACGGCCCGCTGCATCCGGCCACCCTGGCGGTACGCCGGCAGTTGGGCCTGGCCTGGCTGCAGCAGGGCCGGCTGGACCAGGCCGAGCGCGAGCTGCGGGCCCAGCACGAGTCCACCGCCAACGCGCTGGGCCAGTACCACCGTGAAACCGCACAGAGCCTGGACGCCCTGGGCCGGCTGGCGCTGGAGCGCGGCGACACCGCCGCCGCCCTGGCCCAGCTGCGCCAGGCGGTGGCGATCTGGCGCCAGCCCGACGGCCATCACCTGCTCGACCGCGGACTGGCCGACCTGGCCCTGGCCCAGGCCGCACACGGGGATGCCCGCGGCGCCCGCGCCACCCTGGAGGACGCCCACCGGCTGCGCGCTGCCCGCCTGGGGTCGAGTCATCCGGCGCTGGGTGAACTGGACCGCCAGATCGGCGAACTGCTGCTCGACCAGGGCCAGGCGCAGGACGCACGGCCCTGGCTGGAACGCGGCGCGCAGCTGACCCGGCTCGGCTATGGCGCCGACGATCCGCGCAGCCTGCGCGCCGAACTGGCGCTGGCGCGGCTGCCGCCGGGCAACGCGGCGGCCGGCGAGGGCCGAGCCGGCGAGGAGCAGGCCAGCGCGCTGCAGCGTTTCGCCGGGCGCCTGCCACCCGGCGAAGCGATGGCGGCCTTGCGCTGGCAGGCCCAGGCCTGGGCCGCACACGCCGATTGCCAGGCCGGCCATGTCGCCGCCGGCACCCGGCAACTGCAGGACCTGCAGGCGCAACTGCAGCTGGCGCGCCCGCAAGGCGGCCGCCTGCCGCGCCTGGTCGCCGGCCTGGCCGCCGACTGCGGCCGGCGCCGGCACTGACCGACCGACCGCCGCCGTGGGCCGGCGCCCGCGATCACGCCGCTACAGCAGCGGCGCCTGCAGCGGTTCGATCGCCCCCTCGCCGCGCATCACCTTCTTGAACTCGGCGCGGCTGACCGACACGTAGCGTTCGTTGCCGCCGATCTCCACCTGCGGCCCGTCCTGCACGGCGCGGCCCTGCGCATCCACGCGCAGGTTCATGGTCGCCTTCTTGCCGCTGTGGCAGATGGTCTTGATCTCCTGCAGTTCGTCGGCCCAGGCCAGCAGGTACTGGCTGCCCTCGAATAGTTCGCCGCGGAAATCGGTGCGCAGGCCGTAGCACAGCACCGGGATCTTCAACCGGTCCACCACCTCGCTGAGCTGCCACACCTGCGCGCGGGTGAGGAACTGCGCCTCGTCCACCAGCACGCAGCCCAGCGGCCCGTGCGCAAGCAGGTCGGCCTCCACCCGCCGCTCCAGGTCGGTGTCGTGTTCGAAGGCCATGCCTTCCGAACGCAGGCCGATGCGCGAGGCCACCACCCCGCCGCGGCCGCCGCGGTCGTCCAGCCGCGGGGTCAGGATCAGGGTACGCATGCCGCGCTCGCGGTAGTTGTGCGCCGACTGCAGCAGGTTGGTCGTCTTGCCGGCGTTCATCGCCGAGTAGTAGAAGTAGAGCTTGGCCATGGGCGGGGATTCTACGGCCGCCGCCGGCATGCGTCCCTAATCCTGCTCCGGCGGCTGCAGCGTCCGCGGGGTGCCGACATCGACCGTGCCGGTACTGAGCAGGGTGTTCCAGATGGTGTCCTGCCAGGCGAAGTAGGCCTCCGGCTCCCAGAAGGTGTCATCGAAGTACTCGCTGCCGCGCAGGGTCACCGAATCGCGGCCGGCACCGGAGGGCGGGATGATGGGCAGGTTGCCGAAGAATCCGCCCACCGCGATCCGGTTCGGCCGATGCTGCGCCAGCACCTTCGCCATCCGCGGCTTGGTCCGCTGGTCGCCGTACTTGCGCAGCAGCGGCCGGCCGCGCTCCAGCGCCTGCTCGCGCCCGGCCGCGTCCAGCTGCGCCCAGTAGCGCTCGCGCAGGACGTAGAAATCCTCGTAGAAGCGCTCGGCCGCCACGTCCATCCAGGCGTAGCCCAGCGCGCGATCGCGCGGCCCGCCCACTCCGTTCCAGTGCATCTCCCCGAGCATGGCCTGCGAGGGCTTGTCGGCAAAGCGCGCGGCGCGTTCGAAACAGTCGCGGGCGTAGGCGTACTCACCCTTGGCATAGGCGGCCCGGCCGCGCATCCGCCACATCAGGTCCGGATGGCCCTGCATGAAGCGCAACATCAGGTGCTGCGCCAGCGGCTCGTCGCCGTGCAGCTCGACCTGCACCTGCGCCGGCTCCGGCGATTCCGTGCCCGCGCGGGCCACATCGGACTCCGGCGCCTGCGACCAGGCCGGCCCGGCCAGCCCCGAAAGCAGCAGTGCCAGCACGGCAAGGCCAGCAGCACCGGCGTGGCGTGGCGTCCATGCCGCATCCACCTGCAGTTTCATGGCCGGCTCAATCACGCGGCTGCACCTGCTGCACCTCGCCCACGTCCACCTTCTCCTGCCGTGGCGCATTCCAGACCTGGTCCTGCCAGGCCCAGTAGCGCTCCGGCTCCCAGTAGTCGCGGCGATAGTAGTCGTCCGCGCGCAGGGTGGTGTTCTTGCCGGCCATCGGCCCGGTCATCGGGATGATCCGCACGAAACCGACCGAACCGGTGCGGCTGCCGGTGACCTTGCGGCCCTCGGTCCGCAGGATCCGCTCCAGCCGCGGCCTGGCCGCATCGTCACCGTACCCGGCCAGCAACGCCTGGCCGCGCTCGATCGCCGCCGCCTGTTCGGCCTGGTCCAGCTCGCTCCAGTAGCGCTCGCGCAGGATGGTGAAGTTGGGGTACATCCGCTCGGCGGCCAGGTCCATCCAGGCGTAGCCGATCGGCCGGTCCCGGACCACGCCCAGGCCCTTCCAGTACATTTCGGCGAGCATGGCCATCGAGGCCTTGTCGGCGTAGTGGGCCGCACGCAGGAACATCGCGTGCGCCTCGTCGTAGCGCTTGTGGTGGAAGGCATGCAGGCCTTCGCGACGCCAGCGGATGTCCGGATGGGCCTGCAGGAAGCCTTCGGTCAGCAGCTCCGGGGCGATGTCCGGTTCACCAACGTAGCTGCCGAAGCTCGGGCGCTGGACCTCCCCCTGCCACTGCAGCACCCGCACCGCGCCGTCCTGCGCGGCGCCGGCGGCCACAGCGGCTGTCAGCAGCAAGGTGGCGGCCAGCAGCCAGGCCGATACCCGGGGCAGCGCTGGCCTGGCAGGCGCACCTGTCGTTGCCGGCAATCCATGCATGGCCTGCGCTCCGGTCCTGATGATGCCGGTGAGGGTATGGCAACGGTGGCCCCGGCGTCGCCTGCCACTGGTAACGGGCACGCCGGCCCTGGCCCGGCAGGGACGGCGGGTGGCCAACGCGGCCGGGTAGAATGCAGGGCCGTCCAGCCATTCCACCGCCGTGCTCAATCCCCCACAACGCGCCGCGGTGCTGCAGGACCAGGGCCCGCTGCTGGTACTGGCCGGCGCCGGCAGCGGCAAGACCCGGGTGATCGTGGAGAAGATCGCCCACCTGGTGGCCAGTGGACGCTACCCGGCCAGGCGCATTGCCGCGATCACCTTCACCAACAAGTCGGCGAAGGAAATGCGCGAGCGCGTGGGCAAGCGGATCAAGGGCGAGGCCGCGGGCGAGCTGACCATCTGCACCTTCCACGCACTGGGCCTGAAGTTCCTGCAGATCGAGCACGCCGCCGTCGGCCTGCGCCGCGGCTTTTCCATCTTCGATGCCGATGACAGCGCCGCCCAGGTCAAGGACCTGATGCCCGGCGCCAAGCCCGAGGCCATCGACGACGCGAAGAACCTGATCTCGCGGGCCAAGAACGCCGGCCTGTCGCCGGAGCAGGCGCTGGCCGCGGCGCGTTCCACCCGCGAGATGGAAGCGGCCAGGCTCTATGCCCGCTACCAGGCGCGGCTGTCCTCGTTCAACGCGGTCGATTTCGACGACCTGATCCGGCTGCCGGTGCAGGTGCTGGAGGAAAGCGCCGAGGTCGTGGCCGCCTGGCGCGAACGCATCGGCTACCTGCTGGTGGACGAATGCCAGGACACCAACGACGCCCAGTACCGGCTGCTCAAGGCCATCGCCGGCCCGCGCGGGCACTTCACCTGCGTGGGCGACGACGACCAGAGCATCTATGCCTGGCGCGGCGCCAACCCGGAAAACCTGCAGCAGATGGCGCGCGACTACCCGGCCCTGCAGGTGATCAAGCTGGAACAGAACTACCGCTGCTCCAACCGCGTGCTGCGCGCGGCCAACGCCCTGATCGCACGCAACCCGCACGAGCATCCCAAGACCCTGTGGAGCGACCAGGCCGACGGCGAGCGGATCCGGGTGTGGGAATGCCGCGACAGCGAGCACGAGGCCGAGAAGGTCGCTGCCGAGATCTTCTTCCAGCACGAGTCCGCGCAGGTGCCGTGGAACGAGTTCTGCATCCTGTTCCGCGGCAACCACCAGTCGCGGCCGCTGGAAAAGGCCCTGCAACTGCTGCGGGTGCCCTACCACCTCACCGGCGGCACCGCCTTCCTCGAACGCCAGGAGGTCAAGGACGCGCTGGCCTGGCTGCGGGTGCTGGCCAACCCGGACGATGATGCCGCCTTCCTGCGCGCGGTGCAGTCACCCAAGCGCGAAGTCGGCGCCACCTCGCTGGCCCGGCTGGCCGAACTGGCCGCAAGCAAGCACCTGCCGATGTCGCGTGCGGCCCAGTCGATGGGCGCCCTGCAGCAGCTGCCGCCGCGCGCGGCCAACGGCCTGGGCGCATTCAACGACGCCATCGCCGACCTGCGCGGGCACGCCGCGCAGATGAGCGCGGCCGACCTGGTGCGGCGGCTGGCGGAAAAATCCGGCCTGCTGGCCGACCTGCGCAGCCAGTGCAGGGACGAAGCTTCGTTCCAGCGGCGCAAGGCCAACCTGGACGAGCTGGCCGAATGGTTCGAAGGCGGCCCGCGCGGGGCCAGCGCCGGCGACCTGGCCGCGCAACTGGCCCTGCTGTCGCGCAACGACAAGGACGATGGCGGCAACCAGGTGCGGCTGATGAGCCTGCACGCGGCCAAGGGCCTGGAGTTCGGCTGCGTGTTCATCGTCGGCTGCGAGGACGGCACCCTGCCGCACGAGGCGGCCCTGGAGGAAGGCTCGCTGGAGGAGGAGCGGCGGCTGATGTACGTGGGCATCACCCGCGCCAAGAGCCGCCTGTGGCTCAGCCACAGCCGCGAGACCCGGCGCTTCCGCGAGAAGCTGCGGCTGCAGCCCAGCCGCTTCCTGGACGAACTGCCGGCGGCCGAACTGCAGCGCGACGGCGCCGACCCGGTGGCCGACGCGGCGGCGAAGAAGGAGCGCGCCAGCGCCGGCTTCGCCGCCATCCAGGCCCTGCTCGACACCTGACCCGGCTCGGCCACCCCGCTCCACCTGCAGGGGCCCGGGTTGGCCGCGGCGGCACGGATGGAAGGTGCGGCCCGGTAAACTGCCTCCCCCAGGCCCGTTCGAGACCACGCACCGATGCGTATTCCCCTGCCCTGCGCCGCGCTGCTGGTGGCCCTGCTGGCCGCCTGCCAACCGGTCCGCCCGCAAGCACCCGCGCCGATCGTGGCCGCCGCGCCGGCCCACGCCGCCACCGTCCCGGCTGACGACAACCTCAACGCGGTGCTGTGGGTGCAGCGCAGCGCCGA
>JAGOWL010000023.1:3029-20296 GCA_018060215.1 Pseudoxanthomonas sp. | reverse complement strand
CCGACCTACGTGCACCCAGCTTGACCTGTGTCATGGAGCGGTCGCGGCGGCGCGCCGAAGATGCCACCGTTCCCCACAGGAGAAGCTGTGCCATGAATTCCACCCGCAAGCTTTGGGCAGGCCTGGTGGTCCTGCTCATCGCATCGTTCGCCGTCCTGCTCTGGGTCGGAAGCGAAATCCACCGCCAGGCCCCGCCCATGCCCGAGCAGGTGGTCACCACCGACGGGCGGGTGGTCTATACCCGCAAGGACATCGAGACCGGGCGCCAGGTCTGGCAGTCCATCGGTGGCCAGCAGCTGGGCTCGATCTGGGGCCACGGCGGCTATGTCGCCCCGGACTGGGGCGCGGACTGGCTGCACCGCGAGGCCGAGGCCATCCTCGACCTGTGGGCCGCGCGCGAGCACGGCGTTGACAGCTACAAGGCGCTGGACGCCCCGACCCAGGCGGCCTATGCCACGCGCGTGCAGGCGCTGATACGGCCCAATACCTGGGACGCGGCCACCGGCACCATCACCATCGACGCCGACCGCGCCGCGGCGATGGAGAAGGTCGCCGCGCACTACGTGGACCTGTTCGGCAATGATCCGGCCACCGCCGAGCTGCGCGAAGCCTACGCGATGCGCAACAACACCGTGCCTGACGCCGAACACCGGCGCCTGATGACCGGGTTCTTCTGGTGGGCGGCCTGGTCCTCGATCACCGAGCGCCCGGGGCAGACGATCACCTATACGGCCAACTGGCCGCATGACGAGCTGGTGGGCAACACCCCGCCGTCGAACCTGCTGATCTGGTCGGTGTTCAGCGTGCTGTTCCTGATCGCCGGCATCGGCCTGCTGGGCTGGCACTACGCGGTCAACCACGGCGACGAGATGGTCCCGGTGCTGCCCAAGCGCGACCCGCTGGCCGACATCAAGGTCACCCCGTCGATGCGCGCCACCGCCAAGTACTTCTGGGTGGTGATGGCGCTGTTCCTGGTGCAGATCCTGCTCGGTGCGATCACCGCGCACTACCAGGTCGAGGGGCAGGAAGCCTACGGCTTCGCCCTGGCCGACGTGTTGCCCTACTCGCTCACGCGCACCTGGCATACCCAGCTGGCGGTGCTGTGGATCGCCACCGCGTGGCTGGGCATGGGCCTGTACATCGGCCCGGCGATCTCCGGGCATGAACCGAAGTTCCAGCGCCTGGGGGTGAACTTCCTCTGGGTCTGTCTGCTGGTCATCGTGGTCGGCTCGTTCGTGGGCCAGTGGCTGGCGGTGATGCAGAAGCTGGGCCTGGACAAGAACTTCTGGTTCGGCCACCAGGGCTGGGAATACGTGGACCTGGGCCGGTTCTGGCAGGCGTTCCTGTTCGTGGGCCTGCTGCTGTGGCTGACCCTGGTCGGCCGCGCGCTGTGGCCGGCCATGCGCAAGGGCACCGAGTCGCGCTCGATCGTGATCCTGCTGTTCCTGTCGGTGGTGGCCATCGGCCTGTTCTATGCCGCCGGCCTGATGTGGGGCGAGCACACCCACATGTCGATGGTCGAGTACTGGCGCTGGTGGGTCGTGCACCTGTGGGTCGAGGGCTTCTTCGAGGTGTTCGCGGTGGCGGTGATCGCCTTCCTGTTCACCCGCCTGGGCCTGCTGCAGGTACGCACGGCGACGATGGCGGTGCTGTTCGCCACCATCATCTTCCTGGCCGGTGGCGTGCTGGGCACCCTGCACCACCTGTACTTCTCCGGCACGCCGACGGCGGTGATCGCCCTGGGCGCGAGCTTCTCGGCGCTGGAAGTGGTGCCGCTGGCCTACGTCGGCTTCGAGGCCTGGCACCACTACAAGCTGGGCAAGGCCACCCCGTGGATGGCCCGGTACAAGTGGCCGATCATGTTCTTCCTGGCGGTTTCGTTCTGGAACCTGGTGGGTGCCGGCCTGTTCGGCTTCCTGATCAACCCGCCGCTGTCGCTGTACTACATGCAGGGCCTGAACCTGACCCCGACCCATGGCCACACCGCACTGTTTGGCGTCTACGGCATGCTCGGCATCGGCCTGATGCTGTTCTGCCTGCGCGGCCTGAAGCCGGACGTGGTGTGGAGCGACAAGCTGCTGGCTACCGCGTTCTGGTCGCTCAACATCGGCCTGGCCGGCATGGCCCTGCTGACCCTGCTGCCGCTGGGCATCCTGCAGTTGAACGCGGCGATCGAGCACGGCTACTGGTTCGCCCGCTCGGCCGAGTTCATGCAGCAGCCGATCGTGGACCTGCTGGTGTGGATGCGCGTTCCGGCCGACACGCTGTTCAGCGTCGGCGCGGCCGCCCTGGCCTGGTTCATGCTGAGGCTGTGGGTGGCACCGCGACGGGAGAGCCCGGTCGGCGTGACGGCGGCCGCAGCCGCCGCGGCGATCGTGCCCAAGCACTGACCTGGCGCCACTGAAGTGTGGAAACGTCGGGGCCGCCTTGCGCGGCCCCGACACTTTTCCGGAGAACGGAATTGTGTAACCGGCCCACTCGGCGCTACCGTGCCGGCATGCCCCCGGTCCTTTTCGCCCGAACCACCTCCTGGCTGCGCCTGCTGGCGCTGGCGGTGCTGGTGCTGGGCCTGCTGGCCAAGCCGGTGCTGGTGGCAGCCTGCGAACTGGAAGACATGACGCGGGCCGGCACGGTGGAACTGGTCGACCCGGCCCCCGGCCCGGATGACGCCTGCTGTCCGGGGCAGGCCTGTGGCGAATGCTGCACGGCCGCGACCATGCTGCCGCTGGCCGCAGGCAGCAGCCAAGCGATCCCGCCGCAGGCACACCCCCAGGCGTCTTCCTGGGTCCGGTCCGATCCGGCACCACGGGTGGTCGCCCACCGACCTCCGATCCGGGGCTGAGCGATCCGCCGGCCAGCGCCGGCCCTTTCGTTTCCGCTCGGAGAATCCCCATGCACCTGCGACTGGCGGCGACCGCCGCGTTCGCGCTCGCGTCCTGCCTGCCGGGCATGGCCTGGGCGCGCGTGGCCGCGCCTGCCCCCCTGACCCTGGACGAGGCCTTCGCGCGCGTCGCCCGCAGCCACCCCGAACTGCGCCTGTTCGGCCCGCAGACCGACGCCCTGCTCGCCGAGCGCGACCAAGCCGGACTCAGGCCCCCGATGCACGCCGGCCTGGACATCGAGAACGCATCCGGCACCGGTGCCACGCGCGGCTTCGATGCGGCCGAAATCACCTTCAGCCTGGCCGGCGTGCTCGAGCGCGGCGGCAAGCTCGACGCGCGGCGCGCACTGGCGCAGAGCCGGATCGACGCACTGTCGGTACAGCGCGAAGCACAGCGGCTGGACCTGCTGGCCGAGACCGCGCGGCGCTACCTGGCCGCCGCCGCCGCCCGCGACCAGGGCGACATCGGCCGGATCGACGTGGAGCAGCGCCGCCGCACCGTCGCCGCCGCGCGCCACCGCCACCAGGCCGGCGCCTCGCCCGAATCGGTGGTGCTGACCGCCGAGGCGGCGCTGGCCCGCGCGGAACTGGCGGTCGAGCGCGCCGCGCGGCAGGAACAGGCCGCACGCCAGCACCTGGCCGCGCTGTGGGGCGAGCGCGATCCGCGGTTCCGGCTGGCCGCCGCCGATCCGCTGGCCCTGCCCGCGCTGGCGGAACTGGACGAACTGGCCGCCTGGCTCGAACGCACGCCGGAGCTGCTCCGTTTCGCCGACGAGCAGCGGGTCGGCGAAGCCCGCCTGCAACTGGCGCGTAGCGCCACCGCCGCCGATCTCGACTGGCAAGTCGGGGTGCGCCGCCTGCAGGAAAGCGGCGACACCGCCCTGGTCGGCAGTCTTTCGCTGCCGCTGGGCCCGGCGCACCGCGCCGGACCGGAAATCCGCGCCGCCGAAGCCGGCCTGGCGGCGCTGGCGATCGAGCGCGAATCGCGCGACGTGGCCCTGTACTCCACCCTGGTCCAGGCGCACGGCCGCTACCGCGTCGGCCAGCAGGACGTGCAGCGCACCGCGCAGGACATCCTGCCGCGCCTGGCGCGTGCCGAACGCGCCGCCGAACGCGCCTACCAGGCCGGCGCCATCAGCTACCTGGAATGGGCGCAGCTGCAGTCCGAGCGCATCGCCGTGCAGCGCGAACAACTGGCCGCCGCTCTGGAAGCCCATGCCGCCCTCATCGAAATCCAGCGCCTCACCGGCCAGCCCTTCGTGACCGGTGCCGTCGCTTCCGGACAAGGAACCGCCCCATGATCCGCCCACTCACCATCGCCCTGGCACTGGCCGTGGCCTTGTTGCTTTCCGCCTGCGGCCGCGACAGCAGCGGCGGCGATGCCGGCCACGAAGAAGCCGGCACCGGGACGGACCACGCGCAGGACGCACACGGCACCGACGACGAGGACGCGCATGCCGACGGCACCACCATCGCCGCCGACATCGCCCGGGCTTCCGGCATCGGCGTGGCCGCGGTGGCGGCCGGCACCATCGCCGACGAGCACGAAGTGCAGGGCCTGCTGACTCCCGTCGAAGGCAGGCTGGCCCAGGTCGCCGCGCGCTATCCCGGCCCGATCCGCAGCCTGGCGGTGAACGTGGGCGACCGCGTCCGCGCCGGCCAGGTGCTGGCCACCGTCGAGAGCAACCTCAGCCTGTCCAGCTACCACGTGACCTCGCCGATCGCCGGGGTGGTGCTGGCGCGCCACGCCAGCGTCGGCGGCATCGCCGTCGAGGGTGCGCCGCTGCTGGAGGTCGCCGACCTGTCGCAGCTGTGGGTGGACCTGCATATCTTCGGCTCCGATGCCGGCCACATCCTGCCCGGCGCGCCGGTCGCGGTGACCCGGCTCAGCGATGGCGTTACCGCCCAGACCACGCTCGAGCGCGTGCTGCCCGGCACCGCCACCGCCAGCCAGAGCACGGTCGCGCGCGCGGTGCTGGACAATGCTGATGGCCTGTGGCGCCCGGGATCGGCGGTCAAGGCGCGGATCACCGTCGAACAGCAGCCGGCCGCGCGGGTGGTGCCGCTGCCCGCGCTGCAGGCCATGGAAGGCCGTGACGTGGTGTTCGTGCGCAGCGGCGACCGCTACACCGCCCGTCCGGTCCAGCTCGGCAAGCGCGACGGGCGCCAGGTCGAGGTGCTCGACGGGGTGGAGGTCGGCGAGGAGGTCGTGGTCGAGCAGAGCTACCTGATCAAGGCCGACATCGAGAAGGCGGGGGCCGCGCATGAGCACTGAGCTCCCGCCGACGCCGACGCCGCCATCCGGCGCGCTCGAACGCATCGTCGGCTTCGCCATCACCCGGCGCTGGCTGATGCTGGCCCTGACCCTGGCGCTGGTCGCGGTGGGCATCTGGAGCTTCCGCCAGCTGCCGATCGACGTCACCCCCGACATCACCAACGTGCAGGTGCAGGTGAATTCCGTGGCGCCGGGCTTCTCGCCACTGGAGGCCGAACAGCGGGTGACCTTCCCGCTGGAAACCGCGCTGGCCGGCCTGCCCGGGCTGGACTACACCCGCTCGCTGTCGCGCTACGGGCTGTCGCAGGTGACGGTGGTGTTCAAGGACGGCACCGACCTGTACTTCGCCCGCCAGCAGGTCGGCGAGCGCATCGCCCAGGCCCGGTCGCAGCTGCCCGCCGGGGTCGAACCGGAGATGGGGCCCATTGCCACCGGCATGGGCGAGATCTTCATGTACGTCGTGCAGGCCGAAGCGGATGCGCGCAAGGCCGACGGCACGCCGTGGACGGCCACCGACCTGCGCACGCTGCAGGACTGGGTGATCCGCCCGCAGCTGCGCAACGTGCCCGGGGTCACCGAGGTCAACACCCAGGGCGGGTTCGCCCGGCAGATCCACATCACCCCCGACCCGGCGCGCCTGGTCGCGCTGGGTTTCACCTTCGAGGACATCGCGCGCGCGGTGGCGGCCAACAACCGCAACGTCGGTGCCGGCTACATCGAGCGCAACGGCCAGCAGTTCCTGGTCCGCGCACCGGGCCAGGTGGTCGACCTGGACGGCATTGGCGAGATCGTGCTCGACCGCCGCGAAGGCGTGCCGATCCGCGTGCGCGACGTGGCCCAGGTCGGCGAAGGCAAGGAGCTGCGCACCGGCGCGGCCACCATGGACGGTGGCGAGGTGGTGCTGGGCACGGTGTTCATGCTGGTCGGCGCCAACAGCCGCGAGGTCTCGCGGGCCGCCGCCGCGCGCCTGGCCGAGGCCAACCGCAGCCTGCCGGCCGGGGTGTCGGCCATCGCCGTCTACGACCGCACCGCGCTGGTGGACCGCACCATCGGCACCGTGGCCACCAACCTGGTCGAAGGTGCGCTGCTGGTGGTGGTGGTGCTGTTCGCGCTGCTGGGCAACTTCCGCGCCGCGCTGATCACCGCGGCGGTGATCCCGCTGGCGATGCTGTTCACCCTCACCGGCATGGTCCGTGGCGGCGTCTCCGGCAACCTGATGAGCCTGGGCGCGCTGGATTTCGGCCTGATCGTCGATGGCGCGGTGATCATCATCGAGAACTGCCTGCGCCGCTTCGGCGAACTGCAGCACCGCCTTGGGCGGCTGCTCACTGACAGCGAACGGCTGGCGACCACCGCCGCGGCCACCTCCGAGGTGATCCGTCCCAGCCTGTTCGGCCTGGGCATCATCGGCGCGGTGTACCTGCCGATCTTCGCCCTCACCGGCGTGGAAGGAAAAATGTTCCAGCCGATGGCGATCACCGTGGTACTCGCGCTCACCGGCGCGATGCTGCTGTCGCTGACCTTCGTCCCCGCGGCCATCGCCCTGTTCCTGCGCGGCAAGGTCGAGGAGAAGGAAACCCGGCCCATGCAGTGGGCGCGCAGGGCCTACCAGCCGGTGCTGGCGTGGGCGTTGCGCCGTCGCGCGGTCGTGTTCGCCGGCGCGGCGGTGCTGCTGCTGGCCTGCGGCCTGCTGGCCACGCGGCTGGGCTCGGAATTCGTGCCCAGTCTCGACGAAGGCGACATCACCGTGCACGCGCTGCGCATTCCCGGCACCAGCCTGGGCCAGGCGGTGGCGATGCAGGCCACCCTGGAGGAGACCTTCGCCGCCTTCCCCGAAGTGGAACGGGTGTTCAGCAAGATCGGTACCGGCGAGGTCGCCAGCGATCCGATGCCGCCGTCGGTGACCGACACCTTCATCATGCTCAAGCCGCGCAAGGCATGGCCCGACCCGCGCAAGCCCAAGGCCACCCTGCTGGCGGAAATCGAGACGGCCGCACGCCGCCTGCCCGGCAACAACTACGAGTTCACCCAGCCGATCCAGATGCGCATGAACGAGCTGATCTCCGGCGTGCGCGCGGACGTGGCAGTGAAGGTGTACGGCGACGACCTGGAGACCCTGGCCCAGGCCGGGCGCCAGGTCGAGGCACTGGTCCGCGGCATCGACGGCGCAGCCGACACGCGCATGGAACAGGTCGAGGGCCTGCCGATGCTGACGGTGACCCCCGACCGCGCCGCCCTGGTCCGCTACGGCCTCAACCCGGGCGACGTGCAGGACACGGTGGCGATGGCGGTCGGCGGCGAGGTCGCCGGCCAGCTGTTCGAGGGCGACCGCCGCTTCGACATCGTCGTGCGCCTGCCCGAACACCTGCGCCAGGACCCGAACGCGCTGGCCGACCTGCCCATTCCCCTGCCCACGCCCGGCAACGGCGACGAGTCACGCCGTGGCGCGGCCTGGGCTTCAGGCGAGCCGCGTACGGTGCCGCTGCGCGAGGTGGCGCGGATCGAGACCGTGCTGGGCCCCAACCAGGTCAACCGCGAGAACGCCAAGCGCCGCGTGGTGGTCACCGCCAACGTGCGTGGCCGCGACCTGGGTGGCTTCGTCGCCGAACTGCGCGAGCAGGTCGATGCCCGGGTCGAGCTGCCCACCGGCTACTGGGTCGACTACGGCGGCACCTTCGAGCAGTTGATCACCGCCAGCCGGCGCCTGGCCATCGTCGTGCCGGCCACGCTGCTGATCATCGCCGCGCTGCTGTTCTGGGCGTTCGGCTCGGTCAGGGACGCGGCCATCGTGTTCACCGGCGTGCCGCTGGCGCTGACCGGCGGGGTGGTGGCGCTGGCCCTGCGCGGGATCCCGCTGTCGATCTCGGCCGGCGTGGGCTTCATCGCGCTGTCGGGGGTGGCGGTGCTCAACGGGCTGGTGATGATCAGCTTCATCCGCAAGCTGCGCGAACAGGGCGAACCGCTGGACCTGGCCGTATCCGACGGCGCACTCGGCCGCCTGCGGCCGGTGCTGATGACCGCGCTGGTGGCCTCGCTGGGCTTCCTGCCGATGGCGCTCAACGCGGGTGCCGGTTCGGAAGTGCAGCGGCCGCTGGCGACGGTGGTGATCGGCGGCATCGTCTCCTCGACCCTGCTCACCCTGGTCGTGCTGCCGGCGCTGTACCGCGCATGGCACGGGCGTGGCCGGGTCGGCGGCTATGATGACCCCGATCCTTCGCCTGTTTTGCCATGAGCAGTACCGGCACCGGGGCGCACCGACCGGCGCCGGCCTGACCTGGGTCAAGGCCGCCCCACCCCCCTTCGCGCACACTGACGCCCATGTCCCGAACCGTCACGCCCCTGCCCTCCGCGCCCCGCCCGGGCGCCTCGCCACGCTGGCTGGCGCAGGCCCCGCACCGGATGATGTTCTTCGTCGGCAGCGCCAACGTGCTGCTGGCCATGCTGTGGTGGGCGCTGTGGCTGCTGGCGGCGCGCTGGTCGCTGTGGACCCTGCCCGAGCTGGCGATCCCGGCCGGCTGGCTGCATGCCTTCCTGATGCAGTACCTGGTCCTGCCCAGCTTCATGTTCGGCTTCCTGTTGACCGTGTTTCCGCGATGGATGGGGCTGCCGGACCTGAGCCGCTGGCACTACGTGCCGGTCGGGCTGGGCCTGATGGGCGGCCAACTGGCGATCCTGCTGGGCACCGCCGGCTGGGAGGCGGGCCTGACCGTGGGCCTGTGGATGGTGCTGGCCGGCTGGACCGCCGGACTGGCGATCCTGGGCCGGCTGCTGGCCGACGAGAAGGGCAGCACCTGGCATGCGCGCTCGTGCTTCGCCGCCCTGGTGCTGGGCTGGCTGGGCGTGGCCATGTTCCTGGCCTTCGTGCTGGGCGCTTCGCCGCAATGGGCCTTCGCCAGCATCAAGCTGGGCAGCTTCGGCCTGCTGCTGCCAATCTACCTGAGCGTGGCGCACCGGATGTTCCCGTTCTTCGCCGGCAACGCGGTCCCCGGCTACACGCCCTGGCGGCCGCTGTGGTGGCTGGGCGCGGTATGGGCGCTGGGACTGGTCCATCTGGCGCTGGAGCTGGTCCACGCCTATGCCTGGCTGTGGCTGGCCGACGTGCCGCTGCTGCTGCTGACCGGCCTGGCGGTGTGGCGCTGGTGGCCGCGCGGGCCGATGCCCGGGCTGCTGGCGGTGCTGTTCATCGGCACCCTGTGGCTGCCGGTCACCTTCGCCCTGTACACCGCGCAGAGTCTGGTGTTCGCCTTCGATGGCGGCTTCATCCTCGGCCGCGCACCGATGCACGCGCTGTTCGTGGGCTTCTTCGGCAGCCTGCTGGTGGCCATGGTCACCCGCGTCACCCAGGGCCACTCGGGCCAGCCGCTGACGATGTACCCGATCGCCTGGTTCGCCTTCGTCGCCATCCAGATCGTGGCCACGGTGCGGATCCTGGCCGATGTGCTGCCCGATCCGGGCCTGTGGCAGGCACTGGCGGCGGTGGGCTGGTTGCTGGCACTGTCGCCGTGGGTGATGCGCATCGGCCACATCTACCTGACCCCGCGCCGCGACGGCCGTCCGGGCTGAACCGGCCCCTTGCAACCGCACACCCCATGCTCGCCTTCTATCCCCAGATCAAACTCGTGCACATCGCCGCGGTCTCGGCCAGCGGCGCGTTCTTCGCCCTGCGTGCGCTGGGCCTGCTGGCCGGCATGCGCTGGCCGCGCATGGCGCCGGTGCGCTACCTCAGCTACACCATCGACACCACCCTGCTGACCGCGGCGATGATGCTGCTGACCATCCTGCCCGGCGAGCTGTACGCCAACGGCTGGCTGGCGGTGAAACTGGTGCTGGTGGCGGCCTACATCGTGCTGGGCATCCTCGCCTTCCGCCCGCAGCGCGGCCGCGCCGCGCGCTGGGCCCTGGTGCTGGCGGCCGGTGCCTGTTTCGTGCAGGCCTACTTCATCGCCCGCTTCCACCACCCGCTGGGCGTGCTGCAACTGCTGCTGGGCTGAGTGGCCGGCCGCCGCAACCGCTTACCCGCGGCGCTTGCGACTGCGCGGACGCGCCGGCCTGCCGGCAGCCGCGGCGGCGGTACGCGGCTCGGGCAGGCGGGCCGCACACAGCGATTCCAGCGAGGACAGAATGTCGGCGTAGGCGACGAACTGCTGCAGGTAGCCGGGTGAGCAGTCCTGCATCAGGACCAGGGCGCGGTGCACCAGCCGGCCGGAATTGAGCGGGCCGGCCTGTTCATCCACCGCGGCCAGCGACTGCCGCAGCTGGCTGCCGGTGCGCAGCTGCGCCCAGGTCCGGCGCGAGGCTTCCAAGGCGGGCAGAGGGGCGAACGCCGGCTCCTGCCTGGCCCCCGGCCCCGCTTCGGGAGCGGCACCGGCCAGCGCGTCACTGGCGTCGATCGCCGCAGTCGCCACTGCCGGCGCATCGGCGTGCGTGGCGGGCGCCTGCAGGCTCGCGTGGCCGGGCCCGATGGCGGTGGCGCGTTGCTGCTGCAATGCCCGGAGCGAGGCGGTGAGTGCGGCCAGCGCTGCTGCCGGCTGCGCCGCGGCCTGCGGTCTGGCGTTGACGCATCCGCCGCCAGCAGGTGGCGTGGCCGCCGTCGCGAGCAGACCGTCGATGCGTGCCAGCAGCAGCTGCCGGGACAGGCCGGCATGCGCCTCCAGCCGGGCCAGCAGCGCCTGGGCCAGGTCCAGGCGCCAGCCATCGGCGGTGGCCTGGCCCTGGTCGCGCAGCCGCTCCAGTTGCGCGCGCAGGGCCTGGGCTTCAGCGGCCATCGGCGGCGGCCGGGCTGCGGGCCGGACGCGGCATCGGTGCGATCTCCACGCGCCGGTTCTTCGCCCGCCCCGATGCGTCGTCATTGCTTGCCACCGGCTGCTGCGGGCCGAAGGCGGCGGCGAACACCGCATCGGCCGGCACCCCGGCGTCGATCAGGCTGCGGGTCACGGTCAGGGCGCGTTGTGCCGACAGTTCCCAGTTGTCGGCGAACTGGCCGTTGCTGGCGCGCACCGGCCGGTCGTCGGTGAAGCCACTGACCATCAGGATCTGTTCGCGCGCGGCCAGGTAGCCGGCCAGCGGCGTGGCCAGGCTGCGCAGCAGTTCCTCACCTTCCGGCTGCAGCTGGTCGGAATTGAGGGCGAACAGCACGTTGCCGCCGATGCCGATGCGGCCGTCGACCAGGGTCACCCGGCCTTCGGCCAGGGGTCCGGCCAGGGCCTGCTCCAGCGCGTGCCGCTGCCGTGCCTCCTGTTCACGCTGGCGCACTTCCTCGTCCAGGCGACTGGCCAGCTGGGCCTGGATCGCCAGTGCGCCGACCAGGACCAGGACGAAGGCGCCCAGCAGCACCGACATCAGGTCGGCGAAGCTGGCCCAGACCGGGGCCGAGGCCTGGCCGTCGTCGAACTCCACGCTCATGCCGTGCCGTTCCCGGCCACGGCCGGCGTGCCGAGCTGGCCCAGTTCGGCCACGATCTGCTGCTGCGACATCAGGCTCAGCTCGATCACCTCGCGCGCCTGGGCCACGTAGTAGGCCAGCTGTTCGTCGCTGCGCACCAGCGAGCGCTCCAACGCGCCTTCGATCGCCTGCAGCCGATCGCCCAGGCCGACGCTGGATTCGCCGAAGCGCTGCACCGCCATGCCGAAGGCATCGCCCAGCCCGGCCACCTCGCTGGCGCCGGCGGCGACCTGGGCGGCCGCCGTTTCCAGCTTGCCGGTTTCGCTGCGGACCTGGTCTGCGAAACGGCTGCCCACCTGTTCCAGCAGCCCGGCCGAGGTGGCCACCAGCGCGTCGATCGCCGTGCGCTGTTCGCTGGAGGCGTGGTTGACCGCTTCCAGCAGGGTGCCCAGGGTGCCGATCAGCTGGGTGCGTTCGTCCAGCATGGCGGTGTCGCGGACCATGCTCTCGGACAGCTTCTGGCGCAGCTCGGCCACCACCTCGGCCGCCGCCCGCGGTGCCTCGGAGGCGGCCTGCAGCAGCTGCGAGATTTCGGCCAGGGTCTGGCTGGCCTGGGCCTGGGCCTGGGCGGTGATCCGGCTGGCGCTGTGTTCAAGCGCCTCGCAGATGGCCTGCTGGCGCTGCGCGCTGTCCTGTCCGGCCTGCGCCCAGTGCTGGCCCAGGGCAGCGCCGAGGGCGTCCAGGCGCGCGGCCCAGGCCTCCAGGCGAGCGGCATCCTGCGCGGCCAGTTCCGACTGCTGCGCGTGCCGGGCCGCGTCCAGCGTCTGCACCAGGGCCTCGGCGTTGCGTTCCATTCGCGCGGCGACCTCGTCGACCAGGCGGCTGGAGCGCTGTTCGAATCCGGCGGCGAAACCGTCCAGTGCCTGCTGCAGGCGCGCAACGGATGCCTCCTGCCCGCGCTGCTGCGCCGCCAGGGCGGAGGTCCAGCCCTGGGCGGCCAGCGCGCCGGCACGCTCCAGCCCGGAGGCCAGGCCGTCGAGCTGTTGCCGGGAGGCCAGCGCCACTTCCTGGTGGAGGCTGCTGGCCTGGCGGGCCAGGCCCTCGAGGGTGGACTGGGCCAGCGGCTGCAGCACCCCGGCCACCGCCTGGGCACTGTCGGCCACGCCGGCCTTGAGCGACTGCTCCAGCGCCAGCGCCAGCTGCGCCTGCGCCGCGCTGCTGTGCTGGTGGAATTCCTGCTGGCGCTGGGCCAGCTGGGCATGGCTGGCCGCGGCCTGCTGCTCCACCGCCGCGACCATGGCCTGCATGCGCTCGACCAGCTCCGGCATCAGCGCGGCCTGGACCTGCAGCAGCTCGAAGGCCTGCTCGCGCCGGTGCGCCTGCGAATACGGCCGCAGGGTGGTGGCGATCTGTGCATCCAGGCGCGCGCTGGCCTGCAGCCGCTCGCGCCGGCACAGCGCCGACAGCAGGCCGAGCATGGCCGAAGCGGCCACGCCGGCGATCGAGGTGCCGAAGGCGAAGCCCAGGCCTTTCACCGGCGCGGCCAGCGAGGCGCGCATGGCGTCCAGGTCGGTGGCGCTTTCCAGCGCCAGGCCGGTGCCGCGCAGGGTCGCCATCATGCCCAGCAGGGTACCGAGCATGCCCAGCAACACCAGCAGGCCGACCAGGTAGGGCGTCAGCGCCGGCGCCGGCAGTGGCAGGCGGCCGCCTTCCACGCGCAGGCGCACCGGTGCGCGCAGGCCCGGATGCAGCCGTTCCAGCCAGCCGGCCAGGCCGTCCGCCAGCGCATCGGGCAAGGCCTCCAGGGCGTCACCCAGGCTCGCGGTGGCCTGGCGGTAGCGCCGCAACTCCAGCGCACCGGCCAGGTAGCAGGCGGCGATCAGCACGATCACCGGCACACCGAGTGGATGGGCGCTGAAGGTGGCCAGGCCGACCCAGGCCATGGCCACCAGGCCGGCGATGAAGATGAGGGGGAACAGGAGTGTGCGGGACATGGGATCCGGTCAGCAGGTGCGAAGGGCCGCGAGCAGGCCTTCGATGGGATGGAAGCGGACGTCCAGCTCGGCCAGCAGCACGTCCTTGAGGTCGCCACGGAACACGGCCAGCCACGACGCCGGTTCGGGCGGGAGGGCAAGGGCGCCGGCAGTGCCGGCCGCCAGCGCGTGCGGCAGCTCGACCACCGGCGGGCCCGCCGAGGCCCGCAGCTGCTCGAAACGGGCCTCCAGTAGCAGGGGCACGCCGGCCAGCACGCTGGCCTCGCGCGGGCTCAGGGTCTGCTCCATCAATGCGTCGACCTCGGCCAGGCGCGCCAGCGCCGGGACCGCGGCCAGGTGCTCGCGCAGCTGGCCGCGCAGGCGCCCGCTGGCAGCCTGCATCGCCCGCTGCGTGGCCAGGGCGTACCGGCGGAACGGGGCGAAATCCGCGGCCGCGGTGGCGGCCAGGTTCAGCCCGCGTTCGTTGCCGATGGCCTCGGCCAGGGAGGCCCGGACCCGGGCGCCATCGGCCATGTCATCGGATCGCGCCGAGGCCGTGGGGACCGGGTCGGGCAGGCGGCCGTCCAGTGCGCGGGACAGCCCGACGGCGCGGTTCCAGTCCAGCCACTGCCCCAGCCGCTCGGCCAGGGCCGGGCCGGACGCCGGGATCTCCGCTCCCGCCAGCCGTGCCAGCAGCCGGGTGAAGGCCGGGGCCTGGACGGGGGATGATGCCTGCACTGCTGCCACGGGGCCGCTCAAAAGGCGGCGATTTTACATGATTGCCCGCGCCGGCCCGGCCGCCACGCCAGGCCGGGCGTCCCCGGCATGCCCCGGCCGGCGCGCGGCTTGCCGATTGCCGGCTCAGTAGGCGTACTGCAACTGCAGCCAGACCTTGTCGGTGTCCAGCGTGCGGCTGCGATCATCGCTGCGGTAGCGGGCCAGCTTGGCCAGGCCGGTCAGGCCCTTCACCCCGGGGATGGCGCGCCCCCAGGACAGGTCGATCTCGCTGCCGTAGCTGCCGCCCCCGCGTTCGGGCACGAAGTCGTGGTACCAGGCCTGCAGGCTGCCACCGGCGAGCGGCACGGTGAGGCCGGCGTAGCGATCGTCCACGCCGGCGGCGGGCGTGGTCAGGAACATGTCGGCCCAGCCCTGGAAGACATGCTTGGTCGCCAGTGGCGTCTGGAAGGCGCGATTGCCCGGGCCACCGCCACCGCCCAGCGATTCCCAGCCGGCCTTGAAGCTGGCCCCGCGCAGGCTGTAACCCAGTTCGGCCAGTGCATAGCGGCTGTCCAGGCGCCACGGATTGCCATCCAGTTCACGCTGGCGCGCGTACTCGGCCGCATAGCTGAAGCCGCCATGGCTGCCGGCCAGGCGCAGGCCACTGGTGCGGCTGGACAGGGTGCCCAGTGGAGCGGTGGCGGTGACGGCGACGTTTTCAAGCTCCAGGCGGTAATGGTAGGCGGTGGCCGTCAGCGCCGGCAGCGGCGTCCAGGTGGCCTGCAGCAGGTGGCTGTCGCCGTCGATATCGGACCGGTTGGCCGGAGTGCTGGCCTCGCCGTCGCCGGGGCCGAACACGGTGTTGATGCCGCCGATCCAGGCATAGTCCAGCTGCAGGGGCTTCCACGGTGACGCCTGCAGGCGCACGCCGTCGTAGGTCTGCTCGTTCTGGCGCCAGCCCACGCCGCCGACGAAGCGCTGGTTGCCCAGGTTGATCCGCTGGCGACCGAAACTGGCCGCGTGGCGCGTGCCGGCATGGCGCAGCAGCGCCTGGTTGATCTCCGCGCCGGCCGGGTCGGCGATCACCGGACGATCGCGCCGGCCATTGCGGGTGTCGTTGTGGCTGCCGCCCAGGGACAGCACCGCATCGGCTTCGGCCAGCGCGCTCCAGCCGTGCCAGGCGGCGCTGCGCCAGCCGGTGCGCACGCGCAGGGTGTTGGCCACCGCGTCGCGGTCGAAGCCGGCCTGGTCGACCTGTTCGTAGCGGTAGCGCAGGTCCAGGTAGGCACCGGGGGCATCGGCGGCCAGCACCTGCACGCTGGCCAGGGCGAGCGGCAAGGCGGCCAGGGTGGGCAATACGCGGCGGCAACAGGGCTTCATGGATGCATCTCGTTGTGGGGTGTGCGCACTCTGGGCCGGCGTCCGCGCAGCCACACTGACGCGGATCAAGCCGACTGCATCGCAGCGACGCCGTGCACAGCGTCGCTGCGATCACGCCGTGGCCTGATGCAGGTCAAGGCAGGTGCGCCTGCACGCTGCCAACGTGCCAGGACCCCTGGACGCCGCCGCCATGCCACCGCTCGACCTGCGCCACCTGCCACCCCCCGAACCGATGCAGCGCATCCTCGATGCCCTGGAATCGATGCCACCCCACACCCGCCTGGACGCGCTGACCCCGCAGCGGCCCGAGCCGCTGCTGCCGCTCCTGGCGCAATGGGGCTATGCCTGGCGGATCCAGGCACTGGAGGGTGGCAGCGCCCACATCACCATCTGCCGGCGCGAGGACGTCGACGCCCTGCTCGGCGCCCAACCAGCGGCATGAGCGCCCTGGCGCTGGCCGGGGCGCCGCCCGCCACGCGGCCGTTGCGCTTCCTGCTCACCTCGCCGCTGTGGGGTGTGCTGGCCGGGGTGATGCTGCTGCTGGATCCGCTGGTGCTTGACGGTCGCTGGGCACCGCCGGCGGCGGCGCTGGTGCACGTGTTCACCCTGGGCGTGCTGGGCAACGCGATGCTGGGCAGCCTGCTGCAGTTCCTGCCGGTGGCGGCGGCCACGCCGATACCCGGCGCCAACCTGGCACCGTGGCTGCATGCCTGCCTCAACGCCGGCCTGGTGTTGCTGGTGGCCGGCCTGTACCGCTTGCCCGGACTGCTGGCGCCGGCTTCGGTGCTGCTGGCGGCGGCGTTGCTGGGAATCGCCGTGCCGACCGTGCCGGTGCTGCTGCGCGCCGGCAGCCAGCGCCTGTTGCGGGCCGGCATCGGCCTGGCCCTGGCGATGCTCACCGGCACCGTGCTGCTGGGGATGCTGGCCGCGGCCGTGCTCGGCGGGCACATCGTGCTGCCGCTGGACCGGCTGGCCGATGGCCATGCCAGCTTCGGCATCGGCGGCTGGATGCTGCTCCTGCTCGGCACTGTCGGTGCCACCACCGTACCGATGTTCCAGGGCACGGCGGCGGTGCCGCCACGCGCGCTGAAGCTGTGGCTGGCCACCAGTGCGGCGTTGCTGGCGGCGGCCAGCGTTGCACGCCTGTCCGGGGCACCGTCGTGGCTGCCGGCGGCGGCCCTGGCCGGGCCGGTGCTGGCCTTCTCCGGCACCGTGCTCTGGTTGCAGTGGCATGCACCCCACCGGCGCAATCTGCCGCTGCTTCGGTTCTGGCGCGCCGGCTGCCTGGCAATCGCGACGGCGGCACTGCTGGCCTGCGCGGCGGCGCTGGACCTCCACGAACGGGCGGCGGTCCTGGCCGGCGTGCTGGGCATCGGCATCGGCCTGCCCCTGCTGGTGAACGGCATGTTGCTGGAGATCGTCGCCTTCATCACCTGGGTGGCGCTGCGCGGGCGCTGCCCGCGCGGGGTGCGGATCCCCCCGGTGGGCCGGCTGCTGCCGGATGCCGAAAAGCATGCCGTCCTGCTCGCCCACCTGGGCTCGGCGCTCCTGCTGGCCAGCGCGGTGGCATGGCCAGCGCTGCGGCCGGCCGCCGGGCTGGCGCTGCTGGCCAGCTACGCGCTGCAGCTGGCCTGCCTGCTGCGTTGCCTGCGCCGGGCCG
>JAGOWL010000023.1:0-2929 GCA_018060215.1 Pseudoxanthomonas sp. | reverse complement strand
CGCCGGCCATCGCCGGCCAACGCCTGTTGCGGCTGTTGCCGCCCCCGGCCCGCTGGCAACCCCTGCTGCGCCGCCTGCCCACCGCCAGCCACGCGCCGCTGGTGGCACGCGTGCTCGGCCGGGCGCTGGCGCGGCTGGATGCGGACACCCTGGAGATCGTGCGCGACCGCCGCCTGGGCATCGCCGTGACCGACCTGGGGCTGGCCTGGGTCCTGTGCTGGCGCGACGGCCGCCTGCAGGCCAGCGATGGACCGGCCGAAGCCAGCGTGCGCGGCAGCGCCACCGACCTGATGCTGCTGGCCAGTCGGATGGAGGATGCCGACACCCTGTTCTTCCAGCGTCGGCTGGTGCTGACCGGGGATACCGAACTGGGCCTGACCGTGCGCAACCTGCTCGACCGCCTGCCGTGGCAGGACCTGCCGCTGGCCCAGCGCATCGCCCTGCAACGCGGCAGCCGCCTGCTGCGCGCCGCGCGCGAGCAATACCACGCCGGCGCGACCACCGGCGCATGACCGCCAGGCCCGCAGCCTGGCAGCGTCTCAACCGGCCAGCTTCATCCCCGGCTCGCCATGCCAGTAGCCGTTGCGCTCGCCGATCCGCGGCAGTGCCTGGGAGCTGGCACGGGCGGTGTCGAAATGGCGCACGATCGCCTCCATGCCCTCGACCTGCGGATACAGGCGCAGGATGTCCACGCCCAGTTCGTGCAAGGCCGGCAACTCCGGCCCCAGGTCGGTGGTCTCCTCGCCCTGCACCTGGATGCCGTTGATGCGCAGGAACGGGCGGCCTTCGCGGGTGGCCAGCGGCAGGCCGTCGGGATAGTCGATGCAGCGGAAGCCACACTGGTCCTTGGGCAGGTCCAGCGCACGGGCGGTGAAGCAGCGCGCCGAGAACGACAGCGGCAGCCGGCCCCAGGCGATCACCTCCAGTTCCGGCATGGCCAGCCCGTCGGCGGCATGAGCCTGCTTCAGTTCGGAAATCAGGGCCTGGCCCTGCTCCACCCCGGGCACCCAGCGGCGCAGGCCGTCCTCGGCCAGCATCGCCAGTGCGCGATGGTTGTAGACGTTGAGCGAGGGTCCGGCCACGAACGGGCGGCCGTGCTCGCGGCACAGCTGCACCGCCGACAGGTCGTTGGCCTCGATCCAGAAACCGCCGTGGCTGACCTGGCGGTCGAGTACGCCCAGTTCGGCCTCGGCCTCGATCAGGGCCAGGGTCGACAGCACCACCTGCTTGCCGCTGGCGGCCAGCTCGGCGGCCAGCTCCAGCCACTCCACCGTGCGCAGCTCGCGGCGCTTGCTGCACACCGTCTCGCCCAGGTAGATGATGTCCAGCGGCCAGTGGATGGCCTGGCGATAGAAGGCCAGGGTCTGTTCGCGCGGCCAGAAGTACTGCAACGGCCCGAGACTGAGTTTCATGCCTGCCTCCTCAATGCCAGGAGCGGTGGTAGGGGCCGAGCGTGGTCTGGTGGCCTTCGGCGTGGCGCGACAGTTCGGCCTGCCATTCCGGCCGTGGCTGCCACTGCTCCGGGTTGCCTTCCAGCTGGTCGATCGCCCGTCGCCAGGTGCGGGTCACCGAGCTGACGTAGGCCACGCCGCGCTGGCGTCCCTCGATCTTGAGTGCGGCCACGCCAATCCGCTTCAGCCGCGGCAGCAATTCCAGGGTATTGAGGCTGGTCGGTTCCTCCAGCGCGTGGAAGACCTCGTTGCCGACCTCGAAGCGGCCCTTGCACACGGTCGGGTAACCCGCCGGCTCCTCGGGCTTGAACTCGTCGATCAGCACCTCGTTCAGGCGCACGCTGCGGCGGCCGTCGGCCTGCTCGTCCCAGCGCACGAACTTGGCCGGCGAACACACGCCATGGCGATTGGGCGAGGCGCCGGTGACGTAGCTGGACAGCTGGCAGCGGCCCTCGACCATGATGCACAGGCTGCCGAAGGCGAATACTTCCAGTGCCACCGGCGATTTCTCGCACAGGCGCTCGACCTGCATGATCGACAGCACCCGCGGCAGCACCGCGCGACTGATGCCGAAGCGCTCGTAGGCGTACTTCAGCGCCGGGGCGGTGGTGGCGCTGCCCTGCACCGACAGGTGCCGCGGCAACTGCGGATGGTTGCGCGCGGCGTAGTCCAGCACCGCCATCTCCGCGGCGATGATCGCGTCGCAGCCCAGTTGCGCAGCCTTGTCCACGGCCGCGTGCCAGTCGCGCAGGCGGGCACTGTCGGGGTAGGTGTTGAGCGCCAGGTAGACCTTGGCATCGTGGGCATGCGCATAGGCGATGCCGGCGCGCAGTTCCTGGTCGGAGAAGTTCAGCCCGGGGAAGGCACGGGCATTGGTCTGGTCGCGGAAGCCGGCGTAGACCGCGTTGGCACCGGCATCCACCGCCGCCTGCAGCGCCGGCAGGTTGCCGGCCGGACACACCAGTTGCATCGGCCACTCCTGCATCGCCATGGAAGCGGCATGCTAGGCAGCAGGCGGCACCGGCTCATTGACCCAGGTCAAGGCCGCCGCAGTGGCAGCGCCGCGGCCTGCGGCCATGGCGCACGATGTGCCCGCATGCGGACGCTCAGTGGCCCGACGGCGCCAGCGCGTGCCACTGCGGGTCATCGAACAGGCGCGGATACTGCTCCAGCGCCTGGCGCATGGTTGCCAACGCCACCGGCAACGACTCACCCTGCTTCAGCGCGTCGGTACCGCGCAGCAACTGCGCCAGGACGCCGTGCAAGGCGGCGTCGGCGTTCGGGTCCAGCTTGCACGTGGCCAGGATGTCGCCGATGTAGCCATCCATCGTCCTGGCCAGCACCACGACCTGCCCGGGCCCCATGTGGCCATGCTCGGCGTGCCCCAGCGCCTCCACGCTGGCGCGTACCTGGGCCATGCCGTGGCTCAGGTTCGCATCGGCGGCCCAGCGCTGTGCAGGCGCCGCGGTCGCACTGAC
>JAGOWL010000022.1 GCA_018060215.1 Pseudoxanthomonas sp. | reverse complement strand
TGGCTGGGATTCAATCACCACACCTGCGCGAATGCAAGTACTTTTCCTTTAAGAATCCGTGGCCTGGCTGACCTTCCTATGGCCCGCCGGCAGGAAGTGCCCGCAACCGGCCAGTTTCCTGCACAGCTGCCAGCCAGGCCTGGCCGGCAGCCGAATCGGCCTCCAGCTCTGCCCGCCGTCCCGGGCCCTGCTGCTGCAGCCACACCCGCAGGTCGGCCGGCGGCAGGGCGCCAGCACCGCGCTCGGGCCATTCCACCAGCCACAGGCTGGCCTCATCCCCATCCAGGCCGAGGAAATCCAGCTCGCTGGCGTTGCCGATACGGTACAGGTCCAGATGCCAGGCTTCGCCGCCGGGTACCGGGTAACGTTCGACCAGGGTGTAGGTGGGGCTGCGGATCGCGCCCTGCACGCCCAGCGCGCGCAGCAGGGCCCGGGCCAGGGTGGACTTGCCCGCGCCCAGGTCACCGTGCAGGTGCACCACCGCCCGCGCCGGGCGGGTGGCGGCCAGCACCTGTCCCAGCATTTCGGTGGCCGGGCTGTCGACCAGTTCGATCCGCATCGTTCAGGCCTCCGGATTGGCCAGACGCCGCAACCACGGCAGCAGGTCCGAGGGCAGCAACCCTCGCTGGCCCTCGCGCGCGGCCGCATCGCCGGCCAGCGAATGCAGCAGCGCGCCGGCACAGGCGGCCTCGAACGCCGGCAGGCCCTGCGCACGCATCGCCGCGATGGTGCCGGTCAGCAGGTCGCCCATGCCGCCGGTGGCCATGCCCGGGTTGCCCGCGCCGATCACGCAGGGCCTGCACCCGGGTGCGCCGACCAGGGTACCGGCGCCCTTGAGCACCACCGTGCAGGCGTAGCGTTGCACCAGCGCATCCAAGGCGCCGAAGCGGTCGTGCTGCACCTGGGCAGCGTCGAGGCCGAGCAGGCGCCCGGCTTCGCCCGGATGCGGGGTGAGGATGGCATCGTCCAGCGCACGCGGCGCGGCGGCCAGCAGGTTCAGGGCATCGGCATCGAGCACCAGCGGCCGGCCGCTGCCGAGCACGCGCTGGAACAGGGACGCGCCCCAGTCGCCTCCGCCCAGGCCCGGCCCACAGGCCACCACACCGCTATCGCCGATGGCCTCCAGCAGCGGTGCCAGCCCATCCCCTGCCTCGACCGCGCGGACCATCGCCTCGGGCTGCCGCGCCAGCGCGGCCGGCACATGCGCGGCGCGGGTGGCCACGCCGACCAGGCCGGCTCCGGCACGCAGGGCGGCCTGGGCGCACAGCACGATCGCGCCGCCGCCACCGAGTTCGCCGCCCACGCACAGCACGCGCCCGGACTCGCCCTTGTGAGTGTCGCGGCGGCGTGGCGGCAGCCAGCGGCGCAGGGCCTGGGCATCGAGCAGATCGGCGCGGGGGCTGGCGTCGGCATAGCCGGCGGCTTCCACCTCCAGCGTGTCCAGCAGCAATTGGCCACCATGCTCCAGTGCCACGCCGGTGCGCAGGCCGGCGTGGGCCACGATGAACTGCAGGGTGCATTGCGCGTGCAGTGCCACGCCCGGCGCACTGCCGCGATCGGCATCGATGCCACTGGGCACGTCCAGGGCGAACACCGGTGCCGGCGCGGCGTCCAGTGCTTCGATCAGCGCGGCCAGGGCTGCGCGCGGGGCCTGTTCCAGGCCGATGCCCAGCAGTGCATCGACCAGCAGATCGGCGTCGTCCAGCGCCACCGGGAACAGCTCGATCCGCCCGCCTGCGCCCAGGAATTCGCGGCAGGCACGCTGGGCCAGCGGCGTACGCGGCCCGCCACCGGGGGGATGCACCACCCGCACCCGGCGCCCGGACTGCAGCGCCAGGCGCGCCAGCACATAACCATCGCCGCCGTTGTTGCCGCTGCCACAGGCCACCACCAGCCGCTGGGCCCCGGGCCAGCGTTGCAGCAGCACCCGCCATCCGGCCTGGCCGGCGCGTTGCATCAACAGGTAACCGTCGCCGCCCAGTCCGGCGGTGGCCAGGTGGTCGATCCGGCGCGCGGCGGCGGTGGAATACAGGGCATCCATCGATTGATTCTAGCGCCGGGATGCGGCCATCGAGGCCACCGTGACGAGGGTGGCAGGCCGGCGCTGCCTATAATCGCGCCATGTCCACGGCCCCGCCCGCCGCTTCCACTGCCGATCCGGTGGCCGTCGCCCGGCGCATCCGCGAACTGGCGCATGAATTGGGCTTCCAGCACTTCGGCATCAGCGGGGTGGACCTGGGCCAGGACGAGGAACACCTGCGCGACTGGCTGCAACGCGGCCTGTACGGGACCATGCAGTGGATGGCCGCGCACGGCGACAAGCGCTCGCGGCCGCAGGAACTGATCCCCGGCACCTTGCGGGTGGTCTCGGTGGGACTGGACTACGGCCGCAACGACAGCGACCAGGCCTGGCACACCCTGGCCGACGGGGAGCGCGCCTACGTGGCCCGCTACGCGCTGGGGCGCGACTACCACAAGCTCATGCGCAACCGCCTGCAGAAGCTGGCCGAGCGCGTGCAGCAGGAACTGGGGCCGTTCGGCCATCGCGTGTTCGTGGACTCGGCACCGGTGCTCGAACGTGCACTGGCGCGCAACGCCGGGCTGGGCTGGATCGGCAAGCACACCTGCCTGATCGACAGCGATGGCGGCTCCTGGTTCTTCCTGGGCGAAATCTACCTGGACCTGCCCTTGCCGGTGGATGAGCCGGCCAGCGCGCACTGCGGCAGCTGCGTGCGCTGCATCGAGGTCTGCCCGACCCGGGCGATCGTGGCCCCGTACCGGCTCGATGCGCGCCGCTGCATTTCCTACCTGACCATCGAGCACGAGGGCGCCATCCCGGAGGAGTTGCGCGCGCCGATCGGCAACCGCATCTTCGGCTGCGACGATTGCCAGCTGGTGTGCCCGTGGAACAAGTTCGCCAAGCGCAGCGACGAACCGGACTTCCGTGCACGCAACGACCTGGACACGGCCACCCTGCCGCAGCTGTTCGCCTGGGAGGAGGACGAGTTCCTGCACCGCACCGAGGGCAGCGCTATCCGGCGCAGCGGACACGAGCGCTGGCTGCGCAACATCGCCGTGGCCCTGGGCAACGCTCCTTCAACGCCCGAGGTACTCGCCGCGCTGGAATCCCGACGTGACCATCCTTCGCCACTGGTGCGCGAGCACGTGGCCTGGGCGCTGGCGCAGCATGCGCAGCGCCTGCGTTGATCCCGGCGCCCCTGCAACAGAAGTTCCGACCCGGAAAATCTCCTCACCCACCTGAAGGGGCATTGCTCCACCTCTGCAAGGCCAGAGCGAAAGCATCTGCTTCAGGCAGGGGCCGCCTTCGACGAAGCCACGGAACTTCAGCTGGCGAAAGACGCGGTGGTGCGGGGATCGGGCGCAAGCAGGCCATGGATGGCCTGCGCTCGCCTGTTGGAGCCATGGACGGCGGAATCAGGCGATGCGCACGATCCCTGCACTGCCGCGGCTCCCGCCAACGTCCAGGGGTCACGGCGCTATTGCCTTGTCCATCCGCGCTGACACCTCGATCGGGAGAAGCCCCGAAGATTTTGCGAAAGACGTCGCTGCGTGGGCGTACTGCCCGCGCCCCATCGCGCTATCCTGTTCCGCCGTTCGACGCGAAAAGATGCCCGAGCAGCCGCCCGTCCTCACGCCCAGCCAGCTCAACACCCTGGCGCGCGACCTGCTGGAGAGCGCCTTTCCGCTGGTGTGGATGGAGGGCGAACTGGGCAACGTCACCCGACCCGGCTCCGGCCACCTGTACTTCACCCTCAAGGACGCGCGTGCGCAGGTGCGTTGCGCCATGTTCAAGCCCAAGAGCCAGTGGCTGAAGTTCGTGCCGCGCGAAGGCCTCAAGGTGCTCGGCCGTGGCCGCCTGACCCTGTACGAGGCGCGCGGCGACTACCAGCTGGTGTTCGACCATCTCGAAGAGGCCGGCGAAGGCGCGCTGCGCCGCGCCTTCGAGGCACTGCAGGCCAGACTGGCGGCCGAAGGCCTGTTCGATGCCACGCGCAAGCGACCGCTGCCGACCTGGGTGCGCCGGGTGGCGGTGATCACCTCGCCCACCGGCGCGGCCGTGCGCGATGTGCTCAGCGTGCTGGCGCGCCGGCTGCCCCTGCTTGAAGTGGATGTCCTGCCCAGCCTGGTGCAGGGCGAAAGCGCCGCGGCGCAGATCACCGACCTGCTGCGCCGGGCCGCGGCCAGCGGCCGTTACGAGGTGGTGCTGCTGGCCCGCGGCGGCGGATCGCTGGAAGACCTGTGGGCGTTCAACGACGAGGCGCTGGTGCGCGCCATCGCCGCCTCGCCGGTGCCGGTGGTGTCGGCGGTGGGCCACGAGACCGATTTCACCCTGGCCGATTTCGCCGCCGACCTGCGCGCGCCGACCCCTTCGGTGGCCGCCGAACTGCTGGTTCCGGACCGGCGCGACCTGCTGGCACGCCTGCAGGCATTGCACGGGCGCAGCCAGACCCTGCAGCGCCACCGCCTGGCCCAGGCCATGCAGCGGGCCGATCGCGCCGCGCTGCGACTGCAGGCGCAGTCGCCCGATGCGCGCTTGCGACTGCTGCGCCAGCGCCAGGACGGCCTGCGCCGGCGCCTGGACGCCCTGTGGCGCGCGCACCTGCTGGATCGGCAGGCGCGCCTGCGCCGGGCGGCCACCGTGCTGCGCGCCCATCACCCGGCCCGGCGCCTGGCCGAGTTGCACCAGCGCCTGCTGCGCCTGCGCGCGCGACCACAGTCCGCGATCGCCCGCGTGCTGCAGCGCGAGCGCCTGCAACTGCAGGCCCTGGCACGCTCGCTGGAGGCCTGCAGCCCGCTGGCCACGGTTGCGCGCGGCTATTCGATCCTCACCCGCGAAGGTGACGGCACGCTGGTGCATTCCACGACCCAGATCAGCGTCGGCGAGCGCCTGCAGGCACGGCTGGCCGATGGCCAACTGTCGCTGCAAGTACAGGCGGTGCATCCGGCGGGTTCCACGACCGACTGAAACGGGCCGGCGTCATCGGCCGGTCATGCCGGCGTCATCGCGCTTGCATCGCGCACGCACAGGCTGGGCAAAACCCGGAGCTGCCGCGCATGCGCTACGCCCTCGTCACCGAAACCTGGCCGCCGGAGGTCAACGGCGTGGCCTTGACCGTGCAGGGACTGGCGCGCGGCCTGGCCAGCCGCGGCCATGCGGTGGAAGTGGTGCGTCCGCGCCAGCCTGCCGACCGCCGCGAGGACAGCGACGAAGGCACGCTGGCGACCCTGCTGCTGCCGGGCGCCGCGCTGCCGCGCTATCCGGGCCTGCGCTTCGGCCTGCCAGCCACCGCAACCCTGGCCCGGCACTGGCGCGAGGCACCACCGGATGCGGTCTACATCGCCACCGAAGGCCCGCTGGGCTGGTCTGCGCTGCGTGCGGCCGCACGCCTGGGCATTCCCGTCGCCTCCGGCTTCCACACCCGCTTCGACCGCTACATGCGCGACTACGGCATGCCCTGGCTGGAGGGTACGGCGCTGGCGTGGATGCGCCGCTTCCACAACCGCGCCGACGCCACCGTGGTGCCGACCACCGAACTGGCCCAGCAGCTGCAGGCGGCCGGCTTCCGGCACATCGTCCGGCTGGCGCGGGCGGTGGATACCGGCCTGCTCTCGCCGCAGCTGCGCGAACACCGGCTGCGCACCAGCTGGGGAGCCGGCCCGGGTACCCTGGTGGCGATCCATGTCGGCCGGATCGCCCCGGAAAAGAACCTGGACCTGGCCGTGCGCGCCTTTCGCCAACTGCAGGTCCAGCAGCCGGACGCGCGCATGGTCTGGGTCGGCGACGGGCCCGCGCGAGTGGCCCTGCAGCGCGACAACCCGGACTTCGTGTTCTGCGGGGTGCGCCGCGGTACCGACCTGGCCCGCCACTTCGCCAGTGGCGACCTGTTCCTGTTCCCCAGCCGCAGCGAGACCTTCGGCAACGTCACCCTGGAGGCGATGGCCAGTGCGGTGCCGGTGGTGGCCTTCGATTCGGGCGCTGCGCGCGAACACCTGCGCGACGGGGTGCACGGGGCCCTGGTGATGGACGATCAGGAATTCATCACCGCCAGCGCCGCACTGGCCGGCGACCGCGCGCGCCTGAAGGCGATGGGGATGGCCGCGCGCGAAGCCATGCTGGGCCTGCGCCCGGAACAGGTCGCGGCCCAGTTCGATGCATTGCTGGCGGGGCTGGCCCGCCGGGGAGAACGCCGTGCCGTCCTCGCTTCCTGATCGCCTGCAGATCCCCGCCTCCCTGCCGCGGCGGCACCGGCACCACCGGCCCGGCGCGCGCTTGCGCGTGCGCGAACGCAAGTGGTGCCGGCACGCCAACCGCTGGGGCGCCAGCCGCTGGGCACGTGGCTATTTCGCCGCCATCAGCCGCCTGGGTGACGGCGTGTTCTGGTACCTGCTGATGGGCGCGCTGGTGCTGTGGGACGGCCCGGCCGGACTGGCCGCGTCGGCGCATATGGCCGCCACCGGCGCGGCCGCCCTGCTGATGTACAAGGGCCTCAAATGCTGGACCCGGCGCCGGCGACCGTTTGCCGCCGACGGCAGGATCCAGGCCTGGGTGGCACCGCTGGACGAGTTCAGCTTCCCCTCCGGGCACACCCTGCACGCGGTGTCCTTCACCGTGGTGGCCTTGGCCTGGTATCCGTGGCTGGCGCTGCCGCTGGTGCCCTTCACGGCCTCGGTGGCGGTGTCGCGGGTGGTGCTGGGCCTGCACTATCCCAGCGACGTGCTGGCCGCGCTGGGGCTGGGCTCGGTGCTGGCGCTGGCCTCGCTGTGGCTGCTGCCGCTGTAGCAGGTTGCCGCGACTTTCAGTCGCCAACCGCCTGGTAACGCGCCAGGCGTGCGCGCGACAGCGCCGGGGCCAGTTGCCCGGGCCAGTCGCGGTCGTTGGCGACCTGGGCACCGGCACGGCTGGCCTCGAGCTGCCCGAAATCCAGTTCGGCCACCGCCCAGGTTTCATCGTCCCGGGTGCGCGCCAGGACGCCGTCGGCGGGAAATCCCACGTCCATCGGCGCGTACACCGTGGCCTGGCCGGTGTTCTCGTCCAGCGCCGGACTCCACGGTGCCTGCCCGGCGGTGACCGCCTGGGCGACGAAGATCCGGTTCTCCAGCGCGCGCGCCAGGCAGCCGACCTGGACCCGGGTGGCACCGGCGGCGGTGTCGGTGCAACTGGGCACCAGCAGCAGGCGTGCGCCGGCCTCGTACTGGGCGCGCACCGGCAGGGGGAACTCGCTGTCGTAGCAGATCGAGATGCCGGCACGGATGCCGTCCAGCGCCGCCACCTTGAGTGCATCGCCGGCCTCGATCACGCCGCTGGCCTTCTCGAATCCGGTCAGCTGCAGCTTGTCCTGCCAGTGGTGGCCGCCGTCGGGCGCGAACAGGTCGCTGCGGTTGCGGTAGTGGCCCGATGGCAGCCGCAGCAGGAAGCTGCCGGCGACCACGTGCATGCCGGTGTCGCGCGCCAGTGCAGCAAACAGCTCATTCCACGCACCGCGCAGCGGCTGGATCGCCGCCAGCGAGGCATGCAGGTCGGAATACACTTCTTCCGGGAACGTCGCGGCCAGTTCCAGCGCCAGGTACTCGGGCAGCACCGCCACCTGCGCCCCCTGCGTGGCCGCCTGCGCCAGCAACTGGCGCTGGCGGGTGGCGAATTCATCGAACCCGGACGGCTTGCCGACCGCATACCTGCACACGGCAACCTTCATCGCACGCCTCCACGCCAGTCGCGCAGCCAGAAGGTCAGCGCATGCCCGATCTCGCCACGACCGGCCTCGTTCCACGGCAGGCGCATGGTCATGCCCGGCTGACGCGCATAGCCGCGACCGGCCCAGAACGCGTCGTTGGGCCGATACTCCGGTGGTTTGCGCGGATCTTCGGCATCGCGGTCCACCGCGCAGAACGCCGTCCAGCGGAAGCGTCCCAACGCCTGGGCGTGCGCCTCGCGCCGGTCGAAGAAGGCATGACCGATCCCTCGGCCGCGGTATTCGGGCAGCAGCACCGATTCGCCGAAGTAGAACACCTGGTCCACCGCCATGCCTGCCGCGCGGAAAGGCTCGGAGAACGCCGCTTCGTCGTCGGCCAGGGGCAGGCCCGTGGAAGCACCGACCACGCCACCTCCGTCCAGGGCCAGCACGAACACGCTGTGCGGCGAGCGCGCGTAGGCCTCCAGGTATTCGCGCTCGTAGGCCGCATCCCCCTGGTACAGGTACGGCCAGTGCCTGAACACCTCGATGCGCAATCGCGCCACGTCCTCCAGCCAGGGTTGGACGTCGGCGCCGCTGAACTGGCCGATCACGGGAGTCGTTGCCATGGCCGGATTCTAGGCATTTCGGCTTGGCCGGGACATTGCCTCGTTCCGCGGGTGTCCGGCCTGCCGGCGACAGCGGCGCAGATCAGCCCTGGCGACCCAGGCGTCCCAGCGAGGCGGCCATCTCCCAGGACTTCAGGCCGCGCGACCCGAGGTGGTGGGCCAGCACCGCGCGCAGCGGCAGGCGCAGGCTGGCCAGGTCGGCCGCCTGCGGCGGCAGGTCGGCGCCCAGCGCCAGCAGGGCGCTGCCGGTGGCGGCCGCGTTGCGCTCGCCATGGCCACGGTCGCTGCGCAGGCGACTGGGGCCGTGTTCCGGGTCCAGCCGATAGCGCGCGGCCGGATCCAGCGGCTCGCCGTCGCCGTCGCAATCCAGTTCGAAACCCACGCCCAGCGCGGCCAGCAGGTCGCGCTCGAAACGGCGCAGGGTCCAGGCCAGCGGCTCGCCCGCGCGCAGGCGCTCGCGGGTGCGCGCGTAGGCGGCGTCGAGTTCGGGCAGCGGATCTTGGCGCGGCGCCAGGCGCAGGACCAGTTCGTTGAGGTAGAACGCGGCCAGCAAGGCATCGCCGCCCAGCTGCGGCGCCGCGTCCAGCGCTTCGGCCGCGCGCAGCTGGGCCAGTTCGCCGGCCATCACCGCATCGAAGCGAATGTGCTGCAGCGGCTGCAGCGCCGCGCGCAGGACCTGCCGCTTCGGCGACTGCACCCCGCGCGCCACCAGGCCGATGCGACCATGGCCGGCGCTGAGCACCTCCACCAGCAGGCTGGTCTCGCGCCAGGGGCGGGCGTGCAGCACGAAGCCGGTCTCGCCCTCGATGCGCATGCCCGGTTCAGTCCTGCGCGACCACGGCCGCGATCAGCCTTCGCCGTAGCCGAAGGCCTTCAGCGCCGCCTCGTCGTCGGACCAGCCCTCGCGCACGCGCACCCAGGTCTCCAGGAACACCTTGCAGCCGAACAGGCGCTCCATCTGCTGGCGCGCCTTGCTGCCGATTTCGCGCAGGCGCTCGCCGCCCTTGCCGATCACGATCGGCTTCTGGCCTTCGCGCTCCACCCACACCACCGCGCCGATGCGCAGCAGCTCGCCACCCTTCTGGGTGGCGTCCACGGCGAAGCGCTCGATTTCCACCGTGGTCGCGTACGGCAGCTCGTCGCCGAGCTGGCGCATCAACTGTTCGCGCACCAGTTCGCCAGCCAGGAAGCGCTGGCTGCGGTCGGTGATCTCGTCCTCGGCGTACACCGGCGGCGCCTCCGGCACCCGCGCCAGCAGGTCGCGCACCATCGCCTCCAGGCCTTTGCGCTTGAGTGCCGAGACCGGGTGGATGGCGGCGAAGTCGCGCCCCTGGGCCACCTGGGCCAGGAACGGCAGCAGCGCGGACTTGTCCTTGAGCCGGTCGACCTTGTTCACCGCCAGCACCACCGGGATGCCGGCGTCGCGCAGGACCTTGAACACCAGGCTGTCTTCTTCGTCCCAGCGCCCGGCCTCCACCACCATCAGCGCCGCGTCCACGTCCTCCAGCGCACCGCGCGCGGCCCGGTTCATCACCCGGCTCATCGCCGAGGCCTTGAACCGGCCCTCGCCACGGTGCAGGCCGGGGGTATCGACCAGCAGCAACTGGCCGCCTTCGACGGTGGCGATGCCCAGCAGCCGGTGGCGGGTGGTCTGCGGGCGATTGGAGACGATGCTGACCTTGGCCCCGACCAGGGCGTTGACCAGGGTGGACTTGCCGACATTGGGGCGGCCGACGACCGCGACGCTGCCGCAGCGGTGGGGGGATTGGACGGGTTCGGGATTCACGTGTTCGAAACTGCTCATGTTTGCCGGGGCGAAGGCGCCAGCGCTTCCAGTGCCGCCGCCGCCGCGGCCTGTTCGGCCAGGCGACGCGAGCTGCCCTGCCCTTGGGCACTGACCCCGGGCTCGGTCAGGGTACACCGGGCCAGGAACAGCTTGGCATGTTCCTCCCCGCTTTCCGATACCAGTTCATACACCGGCAGCGGCCGTTGCCGCGCCTGCAGCCATTCCTGCAGCCGGGTCTTGGCATCCTTCTCCGGCCGGCCCTCCGGCAGGGCCGCCAGCGACTCCTCGAACCAGGGCAGGACCACGCCGCGGCAGGCCTCGTAACCTGCGTCCAGATAGATCGCCGCCACCACCGCCTCCAGCGCATCGGCCAGGATCGAGTCGCGGCGGAAGCCGCCTGATTTCAACTCGCCCGGGCCCAGGGTCAGCCGCTCGCCCAGCTCCAGCCGGCGCGCGATGGCCGCCAGCGAGGCCTCGCGCACCAGCTCGGCGCGGGCCCGGGTCAACACGCCCTCGTCGGCCTTGGGCCAGCGCTGGAACAGCGCCTCGGCGGCGACCAGGTTGACCACCCCGTCGCCGAGGAACTCCAGCCGCTCGTTGTGGACGGGCGCGGCGCTGCGGTGGGTCAGCGCCTGCGCCAGCAGCGCCGGATCGGCGAATGCATGGCCGATCCGGTCGCGCAGCATGCCGCGATCAGTCGCCACCGCCCCGCCGGGTGAGGTCCTGGGTCTTGTCGAACTTGCCAACCACGTCCAGGTTGCCGACCAGTGGCCGCCGGACCTCGTAGTTCACCCGCATCTTCCAGCCGCCTTCCATCCGCTCGAACTTCACGTGCTGCGGCTTCACACTCTCGGCGTAGTTGATGTACAGGCGGCGGAAGAACAGGTCCTGGACCTTGGCCGGGTCCATGTCCGCCACGCCCGGCTCGTTGGCCAGGCCCTTCATCGCCGACTGCACCGAGTAGTACTCCTGGTACATCGGGAACAGCTTCATGCCGACGTAGGCGGCGAAGCCGACCACCGCCAGCACCACCAGGAACCCGACCAGGCTCAGCCCGCTTTGCTTGCGCTTCATTGCCATTCCCCTTGCTCGTGGTTGCCCCCGACACGCCGCCCGATGTGCTGGCCGCGGCGCGTCACTCGATCTTCGTCCCGATCCTGGAAGGATCGAAACTCCCCCTGCAGAACCAGCCTTCGCAATTGAGCCAGACCAGGAACGCCCGGCCCCGCAGGTTCTGCTCGGGCAGGAAGTGGGTCTGGGTCCAGAACCGGCTGTCCTCGCTATTATCACGATTGTCGCCCATGACGAAATAGTGCCCCTGCGGCACCGTCCATTCCCCCTGGCCGGCCGGGTTGGCCCGCTCCAGCCATTCCAGCACCCGGTGCTCGCGCCCGGGCAGCCGCTCCAGCAGCAGGCTCGCCCCGTTCATCTCCGCGCCGCGGCCCTGGCCGACGAACTCGCCCAGCAGCTCCTGCGGCACCGCCTGGCCGTTGATGGACAGGGTGTCGCCGTGGAAGCCGATGCGGTCGCCCGGCAGGCCGATGATCCGCTTGATCCAGTTCTGGTCCGGGGCATGCGGCGGCTTGAATACCACCACGTCCCCGCGCGCAGGCTCGCCCAGGGCCAGGAACTTGTGGTTGTTCACCGGCAGGCGCAGGCCGTAGGAGAACTTGTTGACCAGGATGAAATCGCCCACCAGCAGGTTGGGCATCATCGAACTGGAGGGAATCTTGTACGGCTCGGCCACGAAGCTGCGCAGCACCAGCACCAGGGCCAGCACCGGGAAAAAGGCGCGCGAGTAGTCCACCAGCGCCGGCTCCTCGGCCAGCAGCCCGTCGCGCGCGGCCCGGCGCCGGGCCAGGAACAGCTTGTCGGCCAGCCAGACCAGACCGGTGGCGAAGGTCAACACGACCAGACCCAGTTCAAACCATTTCATGCGTGATCCTTGCGAAACCCGAAGCAAACCATTCCACGCCCACTCACTTGCTGTCCACCTGCAGCACGGCCAGGAAGGCCTCCTGCGGGATCTCCACCCGGCCGACCTGCTTCATGCGCTTCTTGCCTTCCTTCTGCTTCTCCAGCAGCTTCTTCTTGCGGCTGATGTCGCCGCCATAGCACTTGGCCAGCACGTTCTTGCGCAGCGCCTTGACCGTGGAACGGGAGATGATCTGCGAGCCGATCGCCGCCTGGATGGCCACGTCGAACTGCTGGCGCGGGATCAGGTCCTTCATCTTCTCGCACAGCTCGCGGCCGCGGCGGTCGGCGTGGCTGCGGTGCACGATCAGCGACAGCGCGTCCACGCGATCGCCATTGATCAGCGTGTCCACGCGCACGAACGGGCCGGCGTCGAAGCGCAGGAAGTGGTAGTCCAGCGAGGCATAGCCGCGGCTGACCGACTTGAGCTTGTCGAAGAAGTCCAGCACCACCTCGGCCATCGGCAGCTCGTAGCTGATCTGCACCTGGCTGGCCAGGTACTGGATGCCGATCTGCACGCCGCGCTTGTCCTCGCACAGCTTGATGATCGCGCCGATGTAGGCTTCGGGGGTGAGGATGTTGGCGCGGATGATCGGCTCGCGCACCTCGTCGATCAGGTTGGCCTGCGGCAGCTTGGCCGGGTTGTCCAGCGGCATCACCGTGCCGTCGGTCCGCAGCACCTCGTAGACCACGGTGGGCGCGGTGCTGATCAGGTCCAGGTCGTACTCGCGCTCCAGCCGCTCCTGCACGATCTCCATGTGCAGCATGCCCAGGAAGCCACAGCGGAAACCGAAGCCCATCGCCTCCGAGCTTTCCGGCTCGAAGCGCAGCGCCGCATCATTCAGGCGCAGCTTGTCCAACGCCTCGCGCAGGTCCGGGTAGTCCTCGGCATTGACCGGGAACAGGCCGGCGAACACGCGCGGCTGCATTTCCTGGAAGCCCGGCAGCGCCTTGGGCGCCGGCGCATTGGCCAGGGTCAGGGTGTCGCCGACCGGGGCACCGTGCACGTCCTTGATCGAGGCGGTGATCCAGCCCACCTCGCCGGCACGCAGGGCGGGCAGCTCCTTGCGCTTGGGCGTGAACACGCCGACCTTGTCCACCTCGTGGGTGCGGCCGGTGGACATCACCAGGATCTTGCTCCTGGGGGTGATCTCGCCCTGCATCACCCGCACCAGCGAGACCACGCCCAGGTAGTTGTCGAACCAGGAATCGATGATCAGCGCCTGCAGCCGGTCGGTGTCGCGCGGCTGCGGCGGCGGAATGCGATGCACGATCGCTTCCAGCACCTGGTCCACGTTCAACCCGGTCTTGGCGCTGACGGCGACCGCGTCCTCGGCATCGATGCCGATCACCGCCTCGATCTCGGCCTTGGCGCGTTCGATGTCGGCGGTGGGCAGGTCGATCTTGTTGAGCACCGGCACCACTTCCAGGCCCTGCTCCACGGCGGTGTAGCAGTTGGCCACCGACTGCGCTTCCACGCCCTGGGCGGCATCGACCACCAGCAGCGCGCCCTCGCAGGCGGCCAGCGAACGACTGACCTCGTAGGAGAAGTCGACGTGGCCGGGGGTGTCGATGAAGTTCAGGTGGTAGGTGTTGCCATCCTTGGCCTTGTACGGCAGCGAGACCGACTGGGCCTTGATGGTGATGCCACGCTCGCGCTCGATCGGATTGGAGTCGAGCACCTGGGCTTCCATCTCGCGCGCTTCCAGACCGCCGCACAACTGGATGATGCGGTCGGCCAGGGTCGACTTGCCGTGGTCGACGTGGGCGATGATGGAGAAATTGCGGATGAACCGCATGGAATCTGGGGACATTGGGGGGCGGCGGTCTGCGCCGTCGTCGGGCAACGGGAGATTATCGCATGCCGGCGACCGCTCCGGCCCCGCCGCGGCCGCCCGGGCCGGGCCACACCCGTCCGGGCGAGGCCCTCCCGGCCACCGCGTCAGCCGTCGGCGCCCACCGCCAGGGCCACGAACTGGTTGGCGCCGCCGGGGGCGCGCACCAGCAGCATCACCGTGTCCCCCTTGCTGGCGCCGCGCAGCTCGCGTTCCAGCGCGGCCACGCTGCCCACCGGGGTGCGCCCGACCTGCAGGATCGCCATGCCCGGGGCCAGCCGCGCCTCGCGGGCCTCGCGGCCTTCCACCCCGACGATGGCCACGCCGCGGTCCTGGTCCTTGCCCGCATCCAGGCCCAGGCGCCGGCGCGAAGCCGGGTCCAGTTCGGCCACCTGCAGGCCCAGCGCAGCCACCGATGCCGGGCTCGGTGCTGCGGCATCGCCGGCCGCCGGCGCGCTGGCCGCGGCCAGCGACTCGCCCGGCGCCGAGCCCAGGGTGACGTTCAGGTCACGCGGCTTGCCGTCGCGGATCACGCCGATGCGGACCTTTGTACCCGGCGGCAGCATGCCCACCATCGGCGGCAGGTCGGCGCTGGTGGCCACCGCACGGCCGTTGACCGAGACGATCACGTCGCCGATTTCCACCCCGGCCTTCTCGGCCGCACTGCCGGGCTCGACGCTGTTCACCAGCGCGCCATCGTTGTTGGCCAGGCCCAGGGCCTTGGCCTGGCCGGCCTCGACCGGCTGGATCACCACCCCGAGCATGCCGCGGCTGACCTTGCCGCTGGTCTTGATCTGCTCGGCCGCACTCATGGCCAGGTCGATCGGAATGGCGAAACTCACGCCCATGTAGCCACCGGAGTTGCTCAGGATCTGCGAGTTGATGCCGACCACCTCGCCGGAGGTATTGAGCAGCGGGCCGCCGGAGTTGCCACGGTTGATCGCCACGTCGGTCTGGATGAAGGGCACGTACTGCTGGCCGGTGTCGCGCGCGGTGCGGCCCACGGCACTGACGATGCCGGCGGTCACCGACTGCTCCAGCCCCAGCGGCGAACCGATCGCCACCACCCACTGGCCCGGCTTGAGCGCGGCGGACTTGCCCTGGCGCAGCACCGGAAGGCCCTTGCCTTCGACCTTGAGCAGGGCCACGTCATAGGTGGGATCGCCACCGACCAGCCTGGCCTCCAGCTCGCGCCGGTCGGACAGGCGCACGGTGATGCGCTCGGCGCCATCGACCACGTGGTGGTTGGTGAGGATGTAGCCGTCGGCGGAAATCAGGAAGCCCGAACCCACCGAGCGGCCCTGGGCGGCGCCGGGATCGGGATGGCCCGGCGGCATGCCCGGCATCATGTCCGGGAACATGCGCCGGAAGATCTCCGGGATCTGCGCCCCGTCGGGCAGGCCGCCGCGGCTGCGCGCGCCCGGGCGCGCGCCGATGGTGGCCTCGATGTTGACCACCGCCGGGCCGACCTGCTCGACCAGGCCGGTGAAGTCCGGCAGGCCAGTGACCATGGGCGCAGCCGGGACCGCCGCCATGGCAGCGGCAGGCGCCGGTTGCGCCTGGGCACCGCTGGCCTCCGGCGCACGGGCGCAGGCCATCAGCGGCACGGTCATGACCAGGGCGGCAAGAACACTGGGGCGGACTCGGGAGTTCATCGATGCAAGGCCTTCACGGTGCGTGGAAAGATCGGCCGCGCAGGGCGTGGCCGTGGGGCAGCCGGGCGCGTGCGGGCACGCGCCGGCCGGAAACGGTTCGGTGTGCCCGTCACGGGCGCCGGAGCCTCAGGGCTGCCGGTCCTCGTGGGCCGGGACTGGCCGGGCATGGCCATCATCGGTGGCCGGGTGCGACAGGCGCGGCTCGAACGGGTAGAACGAGGCCGTGGCGGCCGGGTCGCCGAAACCGGCGGTGTAGCTGCGGCCCGAGGGCGCGGCCAGCGTCGCCCGCGGCCAGGGACGCGCCTGCAGCGGGGCCGGGGACGCGAACGGATCCTCCAGCCCCACGCCTGCCGCGGGCAGCTGACCATCGGCTTCGGCCACCACCTCGGCGAATACGGCCTGGTCGCGCACCCGGGCCCGGGGCGTGGCCATCGCCACCGTCGTGGCGGCCGGCGCACGCGGCTGGCTGCGCGGCGTCACCGCACGTGGCTGCGGCCGCTGCATGGCCCCCCCCTCCAGCGGCTGCGGTGCGGCCTGGGCCAGCACTGCTTCGGTCGCCGGCAGCGCCTGCACCGCCAGCGCCGGCGCAGGGGCGAAGGCCGGATCGGTCACCGCGGGGCGGGCGACAAACATGGCCACCGCCGCCACCGAGGCGGCCAGCGCCGCGCCCCCGGCCCAGCGCGTCCACGCCGGGCCACGCGTGCTGCCGGCCTGTGAGCGGACCGGCGTGGCCCGCGCTTCGGCCGCCGGCGCGGCGGCGATGGCCGCGGCGATGCGCCCGGCCAGTTCCGGGGCGGCGGTGCGCCGCACCTGCCCGCGCAGCACGTCGCCGCACAGCTGCCAGCGCTCGAAACGCTCGCTCAGTTCGGCATCGTGCTGCAGCCGGCGCAGCAGGAAGCGGGCCTGGTCCGGTGCCAGCTCGCCGTCGACCAGGGCCGACAGCTGCTGGCGCTGGTGCAGGTCGAGCTTGTCGTGGCCGGGATCGGGATCGTGGTTCATGGGCGGTTTCGTTCGCGTGTGGCGCTTTGGACATCAAGCAGGGGACGAAGTTCAACGTCGATCGCCTCACGGGCGCGGAAGATGCGCGAACGCACCGTCCCGATCGGGCAATCCATCTTCTGCGCGATCTCCTCGTAGCTCAGGCCATCGACCTCGCGCAGGGTGATGGCGACGCGCAATTCCTCCGGCAAGCCGTCCACGGCCTTCATCACCGTGCGCTCCAGCTCCTCGCGCATGGCTTCGCGCTCGGGGGTGTCGGTGTCGCGCAGGCGGATGCCCAGGTCGTACTGCTCGGCATCGCCGGCGTCGATGTCGTCGGTGGGCGGACGACGGTTGTGGGCGACCAGGTGGTTCTTGGCGGTGTTCACGGCGATCCGGTGCAACCAGGTGTAGAACTGGGCATCGCCGCGGAAATTGCCCAGCGCACGATAGGCACGCAGGAAGGTGTCCTGGGCCACGTCCTGGCACTCGCTCCAGTCGGCGACGTAGCGCCCGATCAGCGCGGTGATCCGGTGCTGGTACTTGCGCACCAGCAGGTCGAACGCCGCACTGTCGCCGCGCTGCACGCGGCGGACCAGCTCGAGGTCCAGCTCCTGGGTCGAATCCATTGGCGATGTTTCGGCCATGCCGGGCCAGACTCCTGTCGACCCGGGGTTCGGGCCTTGTGACCGCCGTGCTGGAGAAAAGTTCAGCCGGTGGCGGAAGCCGGCGTCTGGATGGGATGATAGCCGCCTACTCCATACACAACCGGATGGTCAGGCCATGCTCCCAGGCTTCGACGGATTGCGATTCAGCCATTGGCAGGCCAGCCGCCGCGACGACGGCGTGGTGGTGCTGGCCCTGGACCGCCAGGGTGCACCGGTCAACGCCCTGTCCAGGGAGGTGCTGGTGGAGCTGGAGGCCATCGTGGAACGGCTGGCGATCGATCCGCCGCGCGGGGTGGTATTCCGCTCGGCCAAGGCCTCCGGCTTCATCGCCGGTGCCGATCTCAAGGAATTCCAGCAGTTCGACCGCCAGGGCACGGTGGATGACGCGATCCGGCGTGGCCAGGTGGTGTTCCAGAAGGTCGCCCAACTGCCCTGCCCGACCGCCGTGGCGATCCACGGCTTCTGCATGGGCGGCGGCACCGAACTGTCGCTGGCCTGTCGCTATCGCGTGGCCAGCAACGATGCCTCCACCCGGATCGGCCTGCCCGAGGTGAAGCTGGGCATCTTCCCCGGCTGGGGCGGCAGTTCGCGGCTGCCGCAGCTGGTCGGCGCGCCGGCGGCGATGGACATGATGCTGACCGGTCGCACCCTGTCGGCCGCAGCCGCGCGCGGCATCGGCCTGGTGGACAAACTCGCCGAACCGGCACTGCTGGAGGATGCCGCCGCCGCGCTGGTGCTCAAGGGCATGCAGCGTCCGCTGAAGCAACGCTTCATGGGCTGGGCCAGCAACACCTGGCCGGCGCGCAAGCTGCTGGCCCCGCAGATGGCCAAACAGGTCGCGCGCAAGGCGAAGAAGGCGCACTACCCGGCGCCGTATGCGCTGATCTCGACATGGGAACGCAGCGGCGGCCGCAGCATCCAGGCGCGCCTGGACGCCGAGCGCCGCGCGGTGGTGAAGCTGGCCGGCAGCCCGACCGCACGCAACCTGATCCGGATCTTCTTCCTCACCGAACGGCTCAAGGGCCTGGCCGGCAAGGATCATTCGATCCGGCACGTGCACGTGGTCGGCGCCGGGGTGATGGGCGGCGACATCGCCGCCTGGTCGGCCTACAAGGGCTTCGAGGTCACCCTGCAGGACCGCGAGCAGCGCTTCATCGACGGCGCCCTGGCGCGCGCGCAGGAGCTGTTCGGCAAGCGGGTCAAGGACGCATCGAAGCGCCCAGCGGTGGCGGCCCGGCTCAGGGGCGACCTGGACGGCACCGGCGTGGCCGCGGCCGATCTGGTGATCGAGGCGATCATCGAGAATCCCGACGCCAAGCGCGAGCTGTACCAGTCGCTGGAGCCGCGGATGAAGGCCGACGCCCTGCTCACCAGCAACACCTCCTCGATCCCGCTGGACGAACTGCGCGAACACATCGCCCGCCCGGCCCAGTTCGCCGGCCTGCACTACTTCAACCCGGTGGCACTGATGCCGCTGGTGGAGATCGTCCAGCACGACCGCCTCGACCCGGAACACGTGCGGCGCCTGGCCGCGTTCTGCAAGGCGCTGGACAAGTTCCCGGTGCCGGTGGCCGGCACCCCGGGCTTCCTGGTCAACCGTGTGCTGTTCCCGTACCTGCTCGAGGCGGCCACCGTATACGCCGAGGGCGTGCCCGGCGCGGTGATCGACAAGGCCGCGGTGGATTTCGGCATGCCGATGGGCCCGATCGAACTGATCGACACCGTCGGCCTGGACGTGGCCCAGGGCGTGGGCGCGGAACTGTCGCCGTTCCTGGGCCTGCAGGTGCCGGCGGCGCTGGCGGCGGTGGAGCCGGGCAAGCGCGGCAAGAAGGATGGCCAGGGGCTCTACACCTGGCAGCCCGGCGAAAAGGGCAGCAGGCCGGTCAAACCGGCCGTTCCCGCCGGCTACCAGGCACCCTCCGACCTGGAGGATCGCCTGATCCTGCCGCTGCTCAACGAAGCGGTGGCCTGCCTGCACGACGGCGTGGTCGCCGACGTCGACCTGCTCGACGCCGGGGTGATCTTCGGCACCGGCTTCGCCCCGTTCCGCGGCGGCCCGATCCAGCACATCCGCGCCACCGGCGCCGATGCCCTGCTGGAACGGCTCCAGGTGTTGCAGGCCCGCCACGGCGACCGCTTCGCGCCGCGCCCGGGCTGGGATTCGCCGGCGCTGCGCGGCTGACAGGCCGCCCCGCAACGCCATCCCGGGAGCGCTGTTGCAGGAGCCGGGGAGACTAGACCTGCGTCCGTGGAAAAGCGCCCGCGACCGGATGCCTGGCGCAGCGCCTACAACCGCGACGCCGCCAGTTCGATGTCCGCGTTGCCCCAGGCCGCGGCGAAGCTGCTTCGCGCCGTGTCCGCCTCCGCCGCCCTGCCCTGCGCGTCCAGGCTCTGCGCCAGGCCGAACAGCGACCAGCCGTTGTCCGGATTGCGGCGCAGGTCCTCGCGGTACACCTGCTCGGCTTCGGCCGCGCGCCCGGCCTGCAGCAGCACCGCACCGAGTGAATGCCGGACCGGCGCATGCCAGCCGGGCGGCTCGTCGTAGGGGATGCCGTCCTCGATCGCCGCCGCCTCGCGCAACGCGGCCACCGACGCCTCGTAGTTGCCGCCGGCGGCGGCGATCTCGGCGGTCAGCATGCGCTCGGCGATCCGCGCTGCATGTGCCAGCGGATAACGGTCCCACACGGTCAACTGCTCCATCGCCGGGTCGGCGGCGAGCGGGCGCAGCGCCGCCAGGTGGCGGTCGGCATCCTCCGGGCGTGACTGGCGCACGGCCGCCATGCCCTGGGCGTAGTGCCAGATCGCGGTCACGTAGGGCAGGTCCGGGGCCGGGTTGGGGCTGCCTGCGATCTCGTCCCAGCGGCCGAAACGCACGCGGTCGAACCAGGGCGTGAGCCAGTAGTGCTGAAGACCGGCAAAACCCGGCTCGCGCATCAGTTCGGGCAGGTCGGTGCGCTGGGCGGTGGTCAGCGCCGCCGCGCGGGCCAGTTCCGCGTTGCCCTGCATGCTGGCGGCAAACCACAGGAAGTGGTGGTTGTGCGGGATGTAGCCCAGCGGGTAGACGCCCTGCACGTTGCCGCGGCATACCGCCAGGTAGGCGTCGTCGGCCT
>JAGOWL010000122.1 GCA_018060215.1 Pseudoxanthomonas sp. | reverse complement strand
GACCCGGGCACTGCATGCGCTGGTCCATGGCGACATCGCCGGCGCCTTCGCGATGAACCCGCTGGGGATGCTGCTGCTGCCACTGATGCCGCTGATGGTGGCCTGGGGCCAGGGCTGGCAGCCCCGCCTGCTGCAGCCGGTGATGGCGGTGGCGATGCAGCCGAAACTGTGGCTGTGGGTGTTGCCCGGGTACTGGGTCGCGCGCAATCTGCCGTGGGTTCCGTTTAGCCTGCTGGCGCCGGGTTAGGCGCGGGTCGGCGTACGTCGGCCGCGTGGGGCCGACCTACGGGGGCGGGTCAGCTTACCCAGCCGGCGATGACCAGCAGGGCCAGCAAGGCCAGCCACAACAGCAGCATGCGCCAGACCAGGCTCATGGCGTCGCGCAGTTCGGCCAGGTCGCCGGACTCGGGCAGCGGCTGACCCTGGCTGCGGTAATCCTCCGCTTCCTCGGCCAACTCGCCGCGCACCGCGGCCCGGGCGCAGGCCTCCAGGAACGGACTGGCGGCCTGCCAGCGATCGCCGCCGGCACCGCGCCAGGCGCCAAACACGCGGTCGAAGTTGCCGGCCAGCGCCAGGGCCAGGGCCATCAGCTGCGCCACCGGCCACTCCAGCCAGTGCAACAGCGTGCGCGCGCCCTCGGCCGTTTCCTGCGGCAACAGCGCCGCATCGGCCAGCGCCGCGCGTTCGGCCAGGCGATACAGCAGGGCCCCTGCCGGACCCAGCAGCAGGAACCACAGCAGCGGTGCGAACCAGCGCCGCAGCGCACTGCGCATCACCCCACCCGGCAGGTCCGCCCCGTCGGCGAAGGCCGTGCCCGGCTCCGGTGCCAGCAGCACCAGCCGCTCGACCCGGGTCTGCGGATCGGGTGCATCGAGCACTGCCTCCACGTCGATGTCCAGGTCACGCGGGCCCCAGGTCCAGGCCAGCACCAGCACCCCCAGCACCAGGCTGGCCAGGCCCAGCAGCCGCCCCCACAGGGCGAACTGCAGCAGCGCCAGCACCAGCACCGGCGGCAGCAGCGCCAGCCAGATGCCGTGGCGCTGGCGCCAGAACGCGCCCTCCGGCGCACGCGCGCCCAGCCATTGCAGCCCGTGGCTGAACCACTGGAACTGGCGCAGGGCCGCCACCGGGGCATGGGCGACATGGCCCAGCACCAGTGCGACGATGACGGCGACCAGGGTCACGAACATGCGGCTGGATCCTCCCTAGCAGGCGATTCTAGCGGCGGCCACCGGGGCGAACGCTAATCCGGCGTGAGCATCGGCCCGTGGTGGTACCAGTGCTCGATCAGGGAGCGGGCGATGGAAATGGCCGGGGCCAGGTGGTCACCCTCGGACTGGCAACCGTCGCGCGCCATGGCCTGGGCGATTTCCTCGCGACTGAACCAGCGCGCCTGTTCCAGCTCGCCATCCACGCAGGGTTCGTCGGCTTCGGCCAGGGCCTGGAAGCCCAGCATCAGGGCGCCGGGAAACGGCCAGGGCTGGGCGCCCAGGTACTGGCAGGCGCGCACCCGCACCCGGGCCTCCTCGTGGACCTCGCGCACCACCGTGCGCTCGGGCGCTTCGCCCGGTTCGACGAAACCGGCCAGCACCGACCAGCGCCGCGGCGCCCAGCCCGGCTGCCGGCCCAGCAGCAGGCGCTGGCCATCGCTGACGGCCACGATCACCGCCGGATCGACCCGCGGATAGTGGTCGGTGCCGCATTGGCCGCAGTGGCCGACGAAGCCGGCGCGGTCGAACGCCACCGCCGCACCGCAGACGCCGCAGAAACGGCTGCGTGCCTGCCAGTACAGCATCCCGCGGGCGTAGGCAAAGGCGCTGGCGGCCGCGTCCGGCCAATGCGCGGCCGCGCGCCGCAGGTCCACCCATTGCGCCACCTGCAGGTCCGGCACCACGGCCGCATCCTGGGCAAACCAGGCCTGGCCCCCGGCACGTCCCAGGAAGATCGCCGTACCCGGGCCGCCCCCCAGTTCACCGCCCAGCAAGGGCAGCAGGCCGCCGTGCGCATCGGCCGCCGCACACCCCTGGCCGTCGAGCACCAGCAGGCGGGCGCCGGGCCACAGCGCGCGCAAGGCCGCGGCATCGCCGCGCAAGGCATCACTGCGATCCAGGCTGGCGTCGGTGAATGCGAAGCCTTCCAGCCGGGCCGGCGCCCACACGGCCACGGCGCGGCCGCTCAGACCGTGAAGCTGCTGCCGCAGCCGCAGGTGGTCTTGGCGTTGGGGTTGCGGATCACGAACTGCGCCCCGCCCAGGCCCTCGCTGTAGTCGACCTCGGCACCCATCAGGTACTGCAGGCTCAACGGATCCACCAGCAAGGTCACCCCGTCGGTGGCCACGGCCATGTCGTCCTGGGCCTGGTTCTCGTCGAACTCGAAGCCGTACTGGAAGCCCGAGCAACCGCCGCCCTGGATGTAGACGCGCAGCTTGAGCCCGGCATTGCCTTCCTCGGAAATCAGTTCACGCACCTTGGAAGCCGCGGCCTGGCTGAACCGCAGGGGTTGTTCGAGCTGCTGGTAGCTGGGATGGAGTTCCATGACCCACAGGATGGGGGCGCAGGCCCCCGCACTCAAGCCTTGGCCGACTTGGCCGCGGTGATCGGGGTCGGCGCCTCCACCTGGGCCGGCTCGGCCGCCGCGGCGGTTGCATGCACCAGCCGCCCGGTCAGCTGGGCCCCGGCGCTCATCTCCACCACCGTGTAGTGGACGTTGCCGGTGACCCGGGCCTTGGGCGCCAGCTCGATCCGCTCGCTGGCGTGCACGTCGCCGACCAGGCTGCCGTTGACGATCACCACCGGCACGTGGACCTCGCCCTCGATGCTGCCGCTCTCGCCCAGCACCAGGCTGGCCGGCTTGCCCGCCACCGCCAGCACCTTGCCGATCACGCGTCCTTCCACGTACAGGCCGCCGCTGAATTCCAGGTCGCCGCGGACGGTCATGTCCGGGCCGATCAGGGTGTCGATGGCGAAACCTTCGCGCTGGGCCGTCTTGTTCTTGAACACGCTCATCTGCTCCCCCCGCCTGCCGCGGGTTTCCAGTCGAAGTTCTGCTCGACGCTCCCGGAGGCGCCGCGCAGGGAGACTCGCACACGTTGCGGGGTGAAATCCTTGGGCAGCATCACGTTGCCGCCCAGTTCCTGGAAATACCGGAACGAATAGTCCTGGCCCGGCGTGCCGGTCGTGTTGTGCAGCTCGTCCCAGCCCAGGGTCGCCAGCTTGCCACCGCGCACGCCCTCCACCGAAAAACGCAGCTGGCCCTGGCTGATCGCACCCCGGTTCAGGTTCTGGGTCAGCACCGCGCGGTAGTTCCAGCTGCCCGCATCGGTGGGCGTGAACTCGATGGAGTGCACGTTCAGGCCCTTGCGCTGGGCGGTGGAGCCGACCAGGCGCTCGTAGAAGGCCACGTCGGCGCGCAGCGAGGCGATCTCCTCGTCGCGCTCGGCCAGGGAGGATTGCAGTTCGCCATTGGCCGCCCGGCTGATCTGGTCCGAGCGGGCCAGGGTGGTCAGGCGCTGGTTGAGTTCATCCAGCTGCTGCTTCTGCTGGACCACGGCGCGCTCGGCCGTGCGCAACTGGCTGCGTGCCTGTCCCTGGCCGGGATCGGCGTAGCCGCGCACCAGCCAGCCCACCAGCAGCAGCGACAGCAGCCAGGCCAGGGCGATGCCGACAATCCAGTGGCGGGTCGACAGCCGCGGGCGGCTGGGGACGACCTGGAAGCGCGGGACGGGTTCGGTCATGGGCGGCGGCACCGCTCCGGACAGGTCCGGTTGTGTGCCTATACTTTGGAACGAAGGGGCAGTCTAGCGCAGGCCCCGCCGGATCCGGGACCCGCCCGGCCGGAGGCTGGGAGGAGCCGTCCATGACCGATGCCCACATCTACGTGATCGGGATCCTGCTGGCCTGGATGGCCGGCATCCGCGCCTACCTGACCGTGTTCGGAGTGGGTCTGGCCGGCCTGCTGGGCTGGGTCGACCTGCCGCCGGCGCTGGAGCCGACCACCTCGTGGTGGGTGCTGGGCACCTGCGGCCTGCTGGCGGTGGCCGAGTTCTTCGCCGACAAGATCCCCGGCGTGGATTCGGCCTGGGACCTGCTGCAGACCCTGGCCCGGGTTCCGGCCGGCGCCTTCCTGGCCGCCGCCACCCTGTCGCCCGACGGTCAGCTGAGCAGTGGCGCCCTGGCCGCCGGCGCCGGCATCGCCCTGGCCAGCCATGGGCTCAAGTCCGGTACCCGCGCCCTGCTCAACACCTCGCCCGAACCGGCCAGCAACTGGGTCGCCTCCACCGCCGAGGACGGGGTGGTGATCGCCGGACTGGCCCTGGCCATCGCCCACCCCTGGATCGCCCTGGTGGTGGTGCTGGGCGCCAGCGTGCTCGGAGCGCTGCTGGTGTGGTGGACCTGGCGGGCCTTGAGCCGCGGCCTGCGCCGCCTGTTCGCGCCACCGGCCGCTTGACGACGGCGGCCATGCGGCGCGGACTTGTCCTTGCGAGTGCATCTGGCCACATAATGCGGTCCCATCCGGGGGAATGCTGATGGCCGTTCGAGAACCCGCTTCGGTGCCGGAGGATCCGGCTGCGCGCCAGCGCCTGCGCGCCGAGACGCCACCTGCGCACTATTGGCGCCGCTGGGTCGGTGATGCCGATCCGGATGCCGATGCTGGCACCCCGCCGGCGGCGACGGCCGCGCCGGAACCGGGCCCCGTCGCAGCCGGCAGCGGCTCGACCGCGACCACCGGGCCGGACGGCGGCAGCGACGACTCCCCCTACCGCGTGCTGATCGTGGAGGACGACCGTACCCAGGCCCTGTTCGCGCAGAGCGTGCTGCACGGGGCCGGGATGAAGGCCGAGGTGCAGATGCAGCCGGACGGGGTGATCGACGCGATCACCCGCTTCGACCCGGACCTGATCCTGATGGACCTGCACATGCCCGGCCAGGATGGCATGCGCCTGACCGCACTGATCCGCCAGCAACCGGCGTTCCAGCTGCTGCCGATCGTGTTCCTCACCGGCGATCCGGATCCGGAACGCCAGTTCGAAGTGCTCGAAAGCGGCGCCGACGACTTCCTGACCAAGCCGATCCGCCCGCGCCACCTGATCGCGGCGGTCTCCAACCGGATCCAGCGCACCCGCGCCCAGCGGCGCCAGCCCGGCTCGCGCCAGGACGTGGTGCGCAACCATCCCGACACCGGCCTGGCCACCCGCGGCTGGCTGTTGCAGCAGGTCGACCAGGCGCTGGCCGACGGCGCCCGCGGCGGCCTGTTCTTCGTCGAGGTCGCCAGTGCCCTGGGCCTGCGCGAACGCTACGGCTATGCCGCCTTCGAACGCCTGATGACCCAGGCCGGCACCTGCCTGGCGCGCACCGTGGCCCCGGCGCCGCTGGCCCGGCTCAACGACAACAGCTTCCTGGCCCTGCTGCGCGACGAGGACGAGGCGAATCTGGAACGGATCGCCCGTGACCTGCGCAACAGCCTGTCCATGCAGGGCTTCACCATGCGCCAGGACGAGCAGGTGCAACTGCGCAGCGCGGTGGGCTATGCGGCGCTGTCGGGCGGCTTCGAGGATGCCGGCACGGCCCTGGAGGCGACCGAGCGCAGCGCCCTGCAGGCCCGCCTGCACAGCGACGGGGTGGCCGCCTACGTGCCGCCCAGCGACAGCGAGGCGCTCGAGCGCCTGGCCCTGCTCGACGGCCAGCTGGAACTGGCCTACCAGCCGATCGTGGCGGTGGCCGGCAACACCCAGGCCCAGTACCAGGTGCTGCTGCGCCTGCGGCGCGCCGACGGCAGCCTGCTTTCGGCCGCCCAGGTGGTACCGGCGGCCGAGTCCAGCGGCCGCATCGCCGACCTGGACCAGCAGGTGATGGAACACGCGCTGGACATGATCCAGGCGCGCAAGGCCTCCGGCACCCCGCTGCGCCTGTTCGTGTCGCAGTCGCCGCGCACCCTGGCGCGCGAGGCTTTCGCCGACTGGCTGCTGCAGACCATCGCCGGCCGCGGCATCGACGGCGCCTCGCTGGTGATCGACCTGCGCCTGGGCGATGCGCTGATCCACAGCGTGACCCTGGACGGGTTCTGCCGGCGTCTGATGGCGGCCGGCGTGCAGTTCTGCCTGAGCCAGTTCGAACCGGGCACCGAGGCCAACGCCCTGCTCAACCAGTTGCCGCTGAGCTACGTGCGCATGGCCGGCCGCTATGCCGGCGCACACGCCGATGCCGGCCTGCGCGACCAGCTGCGCGGCACCATCGACCAGGCCCACCGCCTGGGCCTGCAGGTGATCGGCCAGCAGATCGAAGATCCACAGGCGGCCGCGGCGATGTGGATGGGTGGCATCGACTACATCCAGGGCAACCTGGTCAGCTCGGTGGGCAGCGAGCTGGACTTCGACTTCCAGAGCGCGGTGCTGTGACGCCGGCGCCGGGCCATCGCCGCATCTGGCCCGTCCTGGCCGCCATGACCGCCGCCTGCACCGCCGTGGCGATCTGGCTGGGCCTGCGCGGCAATGCCGATGCCTCCTGGTGGTGGCTGGCCGGCTGGCTGGCGCTGGCCACCGCGGCGCTGGCGCTGGCATCGGTGCTGGCCGGCAACGCGCAGGCACGCGACCTCAACGAGGCCCAGGCGCGGGCGTCGGTGGCCGAGGACGAATGCACCCTGCTGCAACGCGACGTCAACCGCCACGA
>JAGOWL010000021.1 GCA_018060215.1 Pseudoxanthomonas sp. | reverse complement strand
CCGCGCTGGAAACCCTGGAAGAGGCGATCCGCAAGATCGACCGCGAGACCCGCGGCCGTTTCAAGGACACCTTCGACCGGGTCAATTCCGGCATCCAGCAGCTGTACCCGCGCCTGTTCGGCGGCGGTCATGCCTACCTGGAGCTGACCGGCGAGGACCTGCTCGACACCGGCGTGGCGATCATGGCGCGGCCGCCGGGCAAGCGCGTGTCCAACATCTCGCTGCTGTCCGGTGGCGAGAAGGCGATGACCGCCGTGGCCCTGGTGTTCGCCATCTTCCAGCTCAACCCGGCCCCGTTCTGCCTGCTCGACGAGGTCGACGCACCGCTGGACGAGGCCAACGTCGGCCGTTTCACCGGCATGGTCAAGGAGATGAGCGAGAAGGTGCAGTTCCTGTTCGTCAGCCACAACAAGGCCACGATGGAGGCCGCCCACCAGCTGTCGGGCGTGACCATGCGCGAGCCGGGCGTGTCGCGCCTGGTCAGCGTGGACCTGGACGAGGCCGCTCGACTGGCCGGGGCGGCCTGAGCGCCGGCGCAACGGCGGCGGCGCGGCGGGGTTTTTCCGCGGGCGCCGCTCGTGACATCCTTGTACCCTTCTGATCCCCGCGGGAGAGCCGACCGATGTCCGACAAAGACCTGCTGCGCATCGGCATCCTGGTGGTGGGTTTGCTGCTGCTGGTGGCGATCTGGTTCTTCGGTCGCAACCCGCGCAAGGAGCAGCAGGGGCGGCGGCGCGAGTCGGCGGCCGAGGCCAGGGGCGGCCAGTCCCGGCGCGAACCTTCGCTGGACGGGGCGGCGACCGGCGAACCGGACGCGGCCGGCGGCGACTACAGCGGCAGCGAGGTAAGCCAGCCGGAACTGGGTCTGGCCGGCGAACCGGTCGCCAACAGCGACCTGGGCCGGCGCGAGATCCAGGACTTTGACAAGATCGTCTCCCTGTACGTGGCCGCGCGCGCCGGCAGCACCCTGCGCGGCGAGGACATCGTGGTGGCCGCCGAGAAGACCGGCATGGTGTTCGGCCACATGAGCGTGTTCCACCGCCTGCTCGAAGGCCATCCCGAACGCGGGCCGGTGTTCAGCATGGCCAGCATCATCAAGCCCGGCAGCTTCGACATGGCCACCATCCGCGAACTGGAGACCCCGGCCATCGCCTTCTTCCTGACCCTGCCGGCCCCGGTGCCGGCGCTCGATGCCTGGGAAAAGATGCTGCCCACCGTGCAGCGCATGGCCGAACTGCTCGACGGCGTGGTCCTGGACGAGGGTCGCAACGCGCTGGGCCGCCAGCGCATCGCCCATATCCGCGATGAACTGCGTGGCTATGACCGCCAGCACGAGGCCCCGCCGCTGACCAAGGCGCCGCGCTGGTAGCCCGCGCCCTGGCGGCGTTCGCCTAGCGGCCCCGGGTAGAATCCCGCCATGACCGCCGCAACGCCCGCTGCCCGCGCCGCCGACCTGAGGCGCCGCATCGACGACGCCAACCGCCGCTACCACCAGCTCGACGCGCCGGACATCACCGACGCTCAGTACGACGCGCTGGTGCGCGAACTGGAGGTGCTGGAAGCGGCGCACCCGGAACTGGCGACCACCGATTCGCCCACCGCCCGGGTCGGCGCCGCGCCGACTGGCCGCTTCCCCCCGGTGGTCCATGCGCTGCCGATGCTGTCGCTGGGCAATGCCTTCAGCGACGAGGAAGTGGCCGATTTCGTCCGCCGCATCCGCGAGCGCCTGGACCGCGACGCGCTGGTGTTCTCGGCCGAGCCCAAGCTCGACGGCCTGGCGATCAGCCTGCGCTACGAGAACGGGGTGTTCGTGCAGGGCGCGACCCGCGGTGACGGTGCCACCGGCGAGGATGTCAGCGCCAACCTGCGCACCATCGGCGTGATTCCGCAGCGCCTGGCCGGCAGCGGCTGGCCGCAGGTGCTGGAAGTGCGCGGCGAGGTGTACATGGCCCGCGCCGATTTCGAGCGCTGGAACGAACAGGCGCGCCTGCACGGCGGCAAGGTGCTGGCCAATCCGCGCAACGGCGCGGCCGGTTCGCTTCGGCAGATCGACCCGAAGCTGACCGCGCAGCGGCCGCTGAGCTTCTATGCCTATGGGGTGGGCCAGGTGGAGGGCGGCGAGTTGCCGGACACCCATTCGGCCACCCTGGCCAGGCTGCGCCAATGGGGCCTGCCGGTCAGCGACCTGGCCACGGTGGTGCAGGGCGTGGACGGGTTGCTGGGCTACTACCGCCGCATCGGCCAGGCCCGCGACGGGCTTCCATTCGACATCGACGGGGTGGTGTACAAGCTGGACGATGTTGCCGGCCAGCGCGAGATGGGGTTCGTCTCGCGCGCGCCGCGCTGGGCGATCGCGCACAAGTTCCCGGCGCAGGAACAGACCACGGTGGTCGAATCGATCGAGGTCAACGTCGGCCGTACCGGCGCGGTCACGCCGTGGGCGCTGATGCGGCCGGTGCAGGTGGGCGGGGTGATGGTGGCCCGCGCCACCCTGCACAACGCCGACCACGTCGCCCGCCTGGACGTGCGCAATGGCGACACGGTGATCGTGCGCCGCGCCGGCGACGTGATCCCGGAGGTGGTGCAGGTGGTGATGGACGCGCGCCCGGCCGACGCGCTGCCCTGGTCGATGCCGGCGCGCTGCCCGGTGTGTGGCGCCGAGGTGGTGCGCGAGGAGGGCGCGGCGGTATGGCGCTGCTCGGCCGAGCTGAGCTGTCCGGCGCAGCGGGTGCAATCGCTGTTCCATTTCGCCAGCCGCCGGGCGATGGACATCGATGGCCTGGGCGAGCGCCAGATCGAATCGCTGGTCGAATTGGGCTATGTGGCCAGTGTGGCCGATCTGTACCGGCTGGGTCTGGACGACCTGCTGGAGATGAAGCGGCGCGCGGACCAGCGCGATGGCACCACGCCCGAAACCGTCAAGGCCGGCAAGGTCGCCACCCGCTGGGCCGAGAACCTGGTCGAAGCCATCGACCGCAGCCGCGACACCACCCTGGCGCGCTTCCTGTTCGCGCTGGGCATCGAGCACGTGGGCGAGAGCACGGCCAAGGCGCTGGCGCAGTGGTTCGGCGAGCTGGAACTGGTCCGGCACCTGCCATGGCCGCTGTTCAAGCGCGTGCCCGACATCGGTGGCGAAGTGGCGCGCGCGCTGGGGCACTTCCTCGACCAGCCCGGCAACCAGCAGGTAATCGACCAGTTGCTCGAACGTGGCGTGCGCATCGGCGATGGCCATCGGCCGGATCCGAGGCTGGGCGAGGGCCTGGACCTGGCCAGCTTGCTGGTCGACCTGGAGATCCCCAAAGTCACCGCGGTGCGCGCCGCGCAACTGGGCGCCGCCTTCGGCGACGCGCAGGCGCTGCTCGACGCGCCGCTGCACAACCTGGTCACCGCCGGCCTGCCGGACGAAAGTGCCCGTGCGCTGGTGGCCTGGCTGGAGGACGAAGCCCATGCCCGGCTGCTGCTGCGCAGTGCGCAGATGCAGGCGGAGCTGCGCGCACGCCTGCCCGAGCGCGGCGAACAGGCCGCAGGCCCGCTGGACGGCAGGACCGTGGTCCTGACCGGCACGCTGGCCTCGATGGGCCGCGACGAGGCGAAGGAGAAACTGGAGGCGCTGGGTGCCAGGACCGCAGGCAGCGTGTCGAAGAAGACCCACCTGCTGGTGGCCGGCGAGGCCGCCGGGTCCAAGCTGGCCAAGGCCGGGGAACTGGGCATCGAGATCTGGGACGAGGCGCGCCTGCTGGCCTTCCTGGCCGAACACGGGCAAGACCGATGACGCTTCGCTACCGCCTGGCCACGCCGGAAGATTTCCCCGCCATCCTGGCCATGCTGCGCGCGTTCTATGCCGAGGACCGCATCGACTACGACGCGGCCCTGGTCGAGCCGGGGCTGCGCGCGCTGCTGGCCGAACCGGCGCATGGCGCGGTGCTGCTGCTGCAAAGCGGGGAGGTGGCGCAGGCCGGCTATGTCAGCCTGGGCTGGTGCTTCAGCGTGGAGCAGGGCGGCCGCTTCGTGCTGCTGGACGAGCTGTACCTGGCCCCCATCGCGCGCGGCCGCGGCTGGGGCCGCCAGGCGCTGGCCCTTGCCCGCGATTGGGCCCTGGCCCAGGGCGCCAGCGTGATGCGGATCGAGGTGAACCACCACAACGCCCGCGCCAAGGCCCTGTACCTGTCGGCCGGCTACCGCGACGATGCGCGCGACATCCTGACCCTGCCGCTGGCGGCCACGCCGAAGGGGCTGCATCGGTGAACGCGACACCGCACCTGTGCGAGCGCCACCCATGAGGTTCCAGCCCGGCCCAGGCTGGCGTGACGGCATCGAGGGCGCGCCGTGGGCGCCCTCGGCCGCGCGCGACGCGCTGCGCCTGCGCGCCTGGCTCAATCGCCTGGTCCGCGAGTTCTTCCACGCCCGCGAGGTGCTGGAAGTGGAGACCCCGATCCTGTCGGCCGCCGGCAACACCGAGCCGAACATCGACGGTTTCCGGGCCCGCTTCAGCGGCCACGTCGATGCCGGTACGCCGCTGCGCTGGCTGCGCACCTCGCCCGAATATCCGCTCAAGCGCCTGCTCGCCGCCGGCCTGGGCGACTGCTACGAGCTGGGCCGGGTGTTCCGCAATGGCGAGGCCGGCGGTCGCCACAATCCCGAGTTCACGATGCTGGAGTGGTACCGGACCGGTTGGGACCACCTGCGCCTGGCCGACGAAGTGGTGGAGCTGGTGCAGCAGGCCCTGGCCCTGGTCGGGCGCCGGGCCGAAGTGCTGTCCACCACCTACCGCGAGCTGTTCCTGCAAGGTGCGGGCGTCGATCCATTCGCGGCCACCGATGTGCAGTTGCAGGCACCGTTGCGCGGCGTCGCCATCGACGGCCAGGGACTGTCGCGCGATGACTGGCTGGACCTGCTGATGACCCACCGGATCCAGCCGGACTTTCCGGCCGACCGCATCACCGTGGTCCACGACTGGCCGGCCAGCCAGTGCGCACTGGCGAAGATCCGCCAGCCTGTCGCAGGCTCCGGTGAACCGGCGGTAGCCGAGCGTTTCGAGCTGTACCTGGGCCGTTTCGAACTGGCCAACGGCTACCACGAGCTGGTCGACGCGGCCGAACAGCGCACCCGTTTCCAGCGCGACAACCGGGTGCGCGCCGGGCGCGGCGCGGTGCAGCCGCCGCTGGACGAGCACCTGCTGGCCGCACTGGACGCCGGCCTGCCCGGTTGCGCCGGCGTGGCCCTGGGCATCGAGCGCCTGCTGATGGCGATGCTCGGCACCGAACGCATCGCCGAGGTGCTCGCCTTCGATTTCGCCCGCGCCTAGGCGGGTCATCGGCCCGCTAGAATGCGCCCATGACCGACGCCTTCGATTTCGACCGCTACGACCACATCCGACCGATCCGCTGGACCGGCCAGGCGCTGGAACTGCTGGACCAGCGCAAGCTGCCCTTCGTGGTCCAACACCTGGCCTGCCACGACAGCGACGCGGTGGCCCGGGCGATCCACGACCTGGCCGTGCGCGGCGCCCCGGCCATCGGCATCGCCGCGGCCTGGGGCGTGGTCCTGGCCGCGCGCGCGGTCGAGGCCGCCGACGGTGCCGATGCCGCAGGCAAGCTGGAACCGGCGCTGCAGCGGCTCAACGCCGCCCGTCCGACCGCGGTCAACCTGGCCTGGGCGCTGGCGCGGATGCGCCGCACCCTGGCCGGTGCCGGCACGGACTGGCGCGCGCTGCTCGAACGGCAGGCCCAGGCCATCGCCGACGAGGACCTGGCCGCCAACCGCCACATGGGCGCGCTGGGCGCGGCGCTGATCGACTCCGGCAGCGGCGTGCTGACCCACTGCAACACCGGTTCGCTGGCCACCGCCGGCTTCGGTACCGCGCTGGGGGTGATCCGCGCCGGCGTGGCCGAAGGCCGCATCGCCCGGGTGTTCGCCGGCGAGACCCGGCCCTGGCTGCAGGGTGCGCGGCTGACCGTGTGGGAACTGCAGCAGGACGGCATCGCCGCGACCCTGATCGCCGACTCGGCCGCCGCCCACCTGATGAAGACCGGCGCGGTGCAGTGGGTGGTGGTCGGCGCGGACCGGATCTGCGCCAATGGCGACACCGCCAACAAGATCGGCACCTACCAGTTGGCCATCGCCGCCCGCCACCACGGGGTCAGGTTCATGGTCGTCGCCCCGTCCTCGACCGTGGACATGGGCACAGCCGACGGCGATGCCATCGAGATCGAGCAGCGCGATCCGGGCGAACTGCTGGGCGTGGGCGGCGTGCGTACCGTGGCCGAGGGCATCGCCGCGTGGAACCCGGTGTTCGACGTCACCCCCGCAAGCCTGATCGATGCGATCGTCACCGAGCGCGGCGTGGTCGAGCGCCCGGACGCGGCAAACATGCGCACCCTGTTCGCCACCTGAATGTCCGTGGCTTCGCTGAAGCCGGCTCCGACAAACCTCGCCGAAGCGGTGAGCACCACGTTCGCGAAGGACGTCGCTGCAAGGGGTCCCGTCAGCCGCGTGTTGGAGCCGGAACGGCGACCACGCGGCTGACGGGCCCCCTTGCAGCGGCGGCCCCCGCCCGAAGTCGAGGCTCCTGCTCTGGACTTGCGAATGCGGACCCATGCTCCCCAGTCGGGAGAAGATCCTTGAAACAGATCGCAAGTGCTTGTTTCTGCGTAGGAATGGAGTCCTGCGCCCTCTGCGCCTGTGCTACAATCGACGGGTTGCGCGGAGGCCTCCGCGCAGCGCCTGCGGCGACAGTGCCGATGGCGCCACGAAGAACCTGCTGAAGAGTCCCGATGACCGATTCCGCCAAAGAAATCATCCCGGTCAACCTCGAAGACGAAATGCGCCGCAGCTACCTCGATTACGCCATGAGCGTGATCGTCGGCCGCGCGCTGCCCGACGTCCGTGACGGCCTCAAGCCCGTCCATCGCCGCGTGCTGTTCGCGATGAACGAGCTGGGTGCGCACAGCAACAAGCCCTACTACAAGTCCGCGCGCATCGTCGGCGACGTCATCGGCAAGTACCACCCGCACGGCGACCAGTCGGTGTACGACACCCTGGTACGCATGGCCCAGCCGTTCTCGCTGCGCTACCTGCTGGTGGACGGGCAGGGCAACTTCGGTTCGGTGGACGGCGACTCGGCCGCGGCGATGCGTTACACCGAGGCGCGCATGGCGCGCCTGACGCACGAGCTGATGGCCGACATCGACAAGGAAACCGTCGATTTCCAGCCCAACTACGACGAGAAGGAGCTGGAACCGACGGTGATGCCGACCCGGTTCCCGAACCTGCTGGTGAACGGTTCGGCCGGTATTGCCGTGGGCATGGCCACCAATATTCCGCCGCACAACCTGACCGAGGTGGTGAACGGCCTGCTGGCCCTGATCGACGATCCGGAACTGGATATCGATGGCCTGATGCAGTACATCCCCGGCCCGGATTTCCCCACCGCCGGCATCATCAATGGCGTCGGCGGCATCCAGCTGGCCTACCGCAGTGGCCGCGGCCGGGTGCGCATGCGCGCCAAGGCCGAGGTCGAGGTGGCCGACAACGGCCGCGAGTCGATCATCGTCACCGAGATTCCCTACCAGGTGAACAAGGCGCGGTTGATCGAGAAGATCGCCGAGCTGGTCAAGGAAAAGAAGATCGAGGGCATCTCCGAGCTGCGCGACGAGTCCGACAAGGACGGCATGCGCATCTACATCGAGGTCAAGCGCGGCGACTCGGCCGAGGTGGTGCTCAACAACCTCTACCAGCAGACCCAGCTCGAATCGGTGTTCGGCATCAACATGGTGGCCCTGGTCGATGGCCGCCCACAGCTGGTCAACCTCAAGCAGATCCTGGAGGCGTTCCTGCGCCACCGGCGCGAGGTGGTGACCCGCCGCACCATCTTCGAGCTGCGCAAGGCCCGTGCCCGCGCCCACGTGCTCGAAGGCCTGACCGTGGCGCTGGCCAACATCGACGAGATGATCGAGCTGATCAAGACCTCCGAGAGCCCGCAGGTGGCCAAGGAGCGCATGCTCGGCCGCCGCTGGGCGCCGGGCCTGGTCGGCGCATTGCTGGCCGCCGCCGGCAGCGAGGCCTCGCGCCCGGACGACCTGCCGGCCGGGGTCGGCTTCCTGGACGGGCAGTACCAGCTCACCGAGGTCCAGGCCCAGCAGATCCTGGAGATGCGCCTGCACCGCCTCACCGGCCTGGAGCAGGACAAGCTCACCGACGAGTACCGCCAGCTGCTGGAGACCATCCGCGGCCTGATCGACATCCTCGAGAATCCCGACGTGCTGCGCGAGGTGATCCGCACCGAACTGCAGAACCTGAAGGAAGAGTTCGGCGACGAGCGCCGCAGCGAAATCCGCGCCAGCGAAGAGGACCTGGACATCCTGGACCTGATCGAGCCGGAGGACGTGGTGGTGACCCTGTCCCACGCCGGCTACGCCAAGCGCCAGCCGGTGTCGGCCTACCGGGCGCAGAAGCGCGGTGGCCGTGGCCGCAGCGCGGCGGCGACCCGGGAAGAGGACTTCATCGACCAGCTGTGGCTGGTCAACACCCATGACACGCTGCTGACCTTCACCAGCAACGGCAAGGTGTTCTGGCTGCCCGTGCACCAGTTGCCCGAGGCCGGCTCCAACGCCAAGGGCCGCCCGATCATCAACTGGATCCCGCTGGAGGAAGGCGAGAAGGTCCAGGCGGTGTTGCCGGTGCGCGAGTACGCCCAGGGCCTGTACGTGTTCTTCGGCACCCGCAACGGCACGGTCAAGAAGACCCCGCTGACCGAGTTCGCCTTCCGCCTGGCGCGCGGCAAGATCGCCATCAACCTGGACGATGGCGATGCCCTGGTCGGCGTGGCGCTGACCGACGGTGGCAGCGACATCATGCTGTTCGCCTCCAATGGCAAGGCGGTGCGTTTCGACGAGTCCGAGGTGCGTTCCATGGGCCGCACCGCCACCGGCGTGCGCGGTATCCGCCTGGCCCCGGGCGAGGACGTGGTCAGCCTGGTGGTGCCGGACGGCGAGGGCGACATCCTCACCGCCAGCGAGCGCGGCTACGGCAAGCGCACCCCGCTGGAGGAGTATCCGAAGAAGGGCCGTGGCACCCAGGGCGTGATCGCGATCCAGACCAGCGAACGCAATGGCCGGCTGGTCGGCGCCATCCAGTTGTCCGAACACCACGAGGTGCTGCTGATCTCCGATGGCGGCACCCTGGTGCGCACCCGTGCCGCGGGGATCTCGCAGGTCGGGCGCAACACCCAGGGCGTGACCCTGATCCGGCTGGCCGAGGGCGAGAGCCTGCAGGCGGTCGAACGGGTGGATGCCTCGCTCGACGACGAGGACGATGCCACCGTCGCCGGCACGACCGACCAGTCCAGCGATGCCGCAGGCGCGGAGCCGACGCCGCAGGCCTGAGTCGGGCCTGTCGCGGCGACCTGCCGTCGCGGCTCCGCCAACAGGAGATGGGAGCCGACCCTTGGTCGGCTGCCGCATTCAGACCGTGCGGCACTGCCTCCAGCGCACCTGGTCATCCGAATCGGGGCGCGGGTTGAGCTGCACGCGCACGGTGCGCAGCGACGGGTAGCGTTCCAGTTCGCCGCAGATGAACGGCCACACCAGCTGGTCGGTGCCGGTGCGGTCGATCACCAGGGTGGCGCGGGTGAGCCAGTAGGCGCGGGTGATGCCGGGCACCATGGTCAGGGTGCGGGCGATGTCGGCCTGGTAGCGCGATTCGGTGGCCGGATCCGGATTGTCCTGGATGCTGCCGTCGCCGGCCGGCGCCATCGCCACGGCTGCCGGGTCGACCTGGGCCGGCGTGGCCGAGGCGGCCACCGCGGCGGCGGGTGCGGCGCTGCGCGGCTGCTCGCCAGGCCGGCCCCAGGGCCAGGGCAGCACCGTCACCACCAGCCCCAGCGCCAGTGCGCCGCCCAGGGCGATAAAGGTGTGGCGCTTGGCCTGGGCATCGGCCATGGTAACGATGCGGGCGGTGGTGGCCGCCGGCATGAACGGCTTGAGCAGGTGCCACAGGCGGCGGCCGTCGATGACCTCGATGCCGTATCCGGCCGCGGCCGCCAGTGCATCGCGCCCGGCCCGGCCTTCGGTGAGCAGGATGCCGTTGCGGGCGCCGGCCAGGTGCATCGCCGATGCCAGCTCCTCCACGCTCGAGGCCCCCAGCTGGTAGGCCATGCCATGCTTGCACGACAGCAGCCAGAGGCTGTCGCCGTCGCTCATCATCATCTGTTCGGAACCGTGCTCGTGGCCCTGCACCGCGTCGCGCAGGCCGCGCTGCTGCATGGCCTGGCCGACGATCGTGGCGAACTCGCGCCAGCGCAGGTCGGCAACCGCGCGCAGGCCCGCCGCGTTCTCGGTTTCAGGGCGTCGAACCAGCCACAGGTAGGCCACGGCCACCACGGCGGCCAGCACGCCCAGTGCCAGTCCCAGAATCCAAGAAGCCATCCGCGATCCCCTGCCTGCAGTCCATTCCGTCGAGCCGACGGGCGATGTTACACGGCCGTGCGCCGGATGCGTGCGGGGCGGGAAAAAGTGGCCCGCCAGTCCGTTGGCCGAAAGGGGAGGGGAGCAAACGGCAGGTGGACTGGCGGGCCGTGTTCGATACTGCCGCAGCCGGTTGTGCCATGCAACATTTTTCGTTGCGCGTACGCCATCCGCGCGTGATGGGCTGCCGCCGACTGGTGGTCAGTCCAGCCGCTCGGCCAGCACCCGCCGGATTTCCGCTTCCACCTGGCCGCTCATCACCGACAGCAGGAATCCCAGTTCGGCCGTCACCTGTACCTGGCCGGGTGCGAGCCGGATCGATCCCTGCAGGCCGGGCCCGGAAAGGCTGGCCGCGTCGTCCTGGTCCCAGTGGCCGTCCACGCCGTAGCGCTGGTGCAGCTGTTGGACGATGCCCTCGACGATGCGGCGGGCATCGGCATCGCTGCGTGCATGCCGGTGCTGGATGTCGATTCGGGACATGGGCGGTGCATTGGCCTGTGGGGGCGGCCAGCGTAGCGGCAGCCGCGCCGCAGGGCCAGCCTGCGGCAGGCATGGATTTGCTAGGCTCTGCGACCAATGTCCGACCTGCGCCTCCATTTCAGCAATCGCCAGCAAGCGGATCATCCGCTGTTTCCCGGGGTGCACCGCGTCTTGCGCCAGCCCAGTGGCGTGCTGGGCATCGGTGATGGCCTGTCCGGGGTGTTGCTGGCCCAGGTCTGCCTGGACCGGCGTGGGCTGTGGCTGCAGGTGCCGGCCGGTGCGCGTGGCGTGCACATCAATGGTCGGCCGGTGCAGCGCATGGCGATGCTGCGTGCCGGTGACGCGGTGTATGTGGACGGGGTGGAACTGCGGGTGCTGGCACCGCCGCAGGAGGTGCCGCCGATGCCGGCAGCGGGCGATGCGCACGCCGGCGATCCCTGCGTTGTCCTGCGCGGGGTCGGCGGCCAGCACCATGGGCGCAGCTTCACCCTGGGCCCACAGCGCCTGGTCGGCGCGGCCCGCGACGCAGACATCCGCATCGACGCGCCTGGCTTCCCGGCGCGGCACGCGCTGCTGGAGCGGCGTGGCGAGCGGGTGCTGTTGCGCGGCCTGTCAGCCACGGCGAGCCTGGTCAACGGGGTGGCGATGACCGACGCGGTGCTCGGTGCCGGCGACCAGGTCGTGTTCGATGGCCAGCACCGTTTCGTGCTCGAGTTCCCGGCCGCCCAGGTCCTTGCGGCGCCGACACTGGAGTCCGAATCGACGCCGATGGAGGCTTCCGACAACGACCCGGCCAAGGCCTCGCCAGCCACGCGCCTGCCCTGGCTGTTGCTGGCGGCACTGCTGCTGGGCCTGGTGCTGGCGGCACTGCTGTGGTTCGGCGCCCGCTGAGCGGCAACGCGGCGGCCGGTTTCGCCCGCAACCGCTGCACTGCGGCATACTGTTGCGCCTTTCCCCACGGGTGACCCATGGCGCGCGCCTACAACTTCAGTGCCGGTCCTGCGACCCTGCCCGAGCCGGTCCTGCGCCAGGCGCAGGAGGAAATGCTGGACTGGCATGGCGCCGGTGCCTCGATCGTCGAGTTGAGCCACCGCAGCAGCGAGTTCATCGGCGTTGCCGCGCGTGCCGAAGCCGACCTGCGTGCGCTGCTGTCGGTGCCGCAGGATTACGCCGTGCTGTTCCTGGCCGGGGGCGCGACCACCCAGCAGGCGCTGCTGCCGCTCAATTTCGCCGCGCCCGGGCAGGTGGTGGACCATGTGGTCACCGGCCACTGGGGCCGCACCGCACTCAAGCAGGCCCATCCCTATGTACGCGTGCAGCTGGCCGCCGACGGCGGGCCCGGCGGCTACCGCGACATCCCGGCGCGCCAGGACTGGTCATTGAGCGCGGACGCGGCCTACGTGCACATCACCGCCAACGAAACCATCCACGGCGTCCAGTTCCAGGACACGCCCGAGGTGGGGGCGGTGCCACTGTTCGCCGATTTCAGTTCATCGATCGCCTCCGAACCACTGGACCTGTCCCGCTACGCCCTGGTCTATGCCGGTGCGCAGAAGAACCTGGGGCCGGTGGGCATCTCGGTGGTGATCGTGCGCCGCGACCTGTTGCAGCGCCCGGGCCAACCGCGCGCGGACATCTTCAACTACGGCTCGCACCTGGCCGCCGATTCGATGCTCAACACGCCGCCGACCTGGAACTGGTACCTGCTGGGCCTGACCGTGAAGTGGATGCTGGACGAGGGCGGGGTGCAGGAGTTCGCGCGCCGCAATGCCGAGAAGGCGCGCATCGTCTACCAGGCCATCGATGGCTCCGGCGGCTTCTATCGCAACGAGGTGGCGCCGGCGGTGCGCTCGCGGATGAACGTGCCGTTCTTCCTGCCCGACCCGACCCTGACCGACCGTTTCGTGGCCGAATCCGCCGCCGCCGGCCTGATCTCGCTCAAGGGCCACAAGGCGCTCGGTGGCGTACGCGCCTCCCTGTACAACGCCATGCCCGTAGCCGGTGCCCAGGCGCTGGCCGGGTTCATGCAGGACTTCCAGCAGCGCCATGGCTGAACACCGCCGGCCGCGGAAATCGACCACCCCCTCATCGCAACGGCGGATTGCGGGGCGCGACCACAGCGGTCGCCAGCACTGACCGGCCCCGACCACGACCACGGACTCCCCATGCCAGCCTCGAAAAAGACCTCCGCCGGCAAGCCGGCCAACGCCAGGCCCAAGGCGCCGACCGCCAGGGCCAAGGGCCCGGCCGCCACGCCCGCACCGGTGCTGGCCGACGTGCGCGCGCAGATCGACGGCATCGACCGCCGCATCCAGGAACTGATCGCGCAGCGCGCCGGTTTCGCCCTGCAGGTGGGCAAGGCCAAGGGCAAGCTGGCCGCGGCGGTGGACTATTACCGGCCCGAGCGCGAGGCCCAGGTGCTGCGGATGGTGGTGGACCGCAACGAAGGCCCGCTGTCGGACGAGGTGCTGGTGCACGTGTTCCGGGAAATCATGTCCGCCTGCCTGGCCCAGCAGGAGCCGCTGAAGATCGGCTACCTGGGCCCGGAAGGCACCTTCAGCCAGCAGGCCGTACTCAAGCACTTCGGCCGTTCGGCGCACGGCCTGCCGCTGGGCAGCATCGAGGAGGTGTTCCAGGAGGTGGAGGCCGGCAACGCCGACTTCGGCGTGGTGCCGGTGGAAAATTCCGGCCAGGGCACCATCCAGGTCACCCTGGACATGTTCCTGACCTCGCAGCTGAAGATCTGCGGCGAAGTGGAGCTGAAGGTGCACCAGTACCTGCTTTCGCGCAGTGGCCGGATCGATGACATCGAGCGCATCTACGCCCATCCGCAGGCCTTCGCCCAGACCAGCGGCTGGATGCGCGCCAACCTGCCCAAGGCCGAGAAGGTGCCGGTGTCGAGCAACGCCGAGGGTGCGCGCCGCGCACGCAACGCCGACGACGCGGCGGCCATTGCCGGCGAGAGCGCGGCGCATGTGTACGGGCTGAAGAAGGTGATCATGTCGTCGATCCAGGACGACAAGGACAACACCACCCGCTTCCTGGTGGTCGGGCGGCAGATCTTCCCGCCCTCCGGCCACGACCGCACCTCGGTGCTGGTGTTCATCCACGACAAGCCTGGCGCGCTGTTCGACGTGCTCAGCCCGTTCGCCCGCCATGGCATCAGCATGAACCGGATCGAGTCACGGCCCTCGCACCAGGCCAAGTGGGAGTACGCGTTCTTCATCGACCTGGCCGGCCATGTCGAGGACGAGGGCATGAAGCAGGCGCTGGCCGAACTGGAGAAGGACGTGGCCCAGGTCAAGGTGCTCGGCTCCTATCCGGTGGCGGTGCCGTAGTGGCCGCGGAGATGCCGCAGTCGCCACACTGGATCGCAGGCACCGGGCAGCCGCTGCGTGGCAGCCTGCGGATCCCGGGCGACAAGTCGATCTCGCACCGGGCGGTGATGTTCGCCGCCCTGGCCGACGGGGTGTCCACCATCGACGGCTTCCTGGAAGGCGAGGACACCCGCGCCACCGCGGCGATCTTCGCCCGGATGGGCGTGCGCATCGAAACGCCCTCGGCGTCGCGCCGGATCGTGCACGGGGTCGGCGTGGATGGCCTGCAGGCGCCCGATGGCCCGCTGGATTGCGGCAACGCCGGCACCGGCATGCGCCTGCTGGCCGGCCTGCTGGCCGCCCAGCCCTTCGACAGCGTGCTGGTCGGCGACGCGTCGCTGTCGAAGCGGCCGATGCGCCGGGTCACCACCCCGCTGGCGTTGATGGGCGCGCGGATCGACACCCGCGACGACGGTACCCCGCCGCTGCACATCCACGGCGGGCAGGCGCTGGCAGGCATCGACTACGCGCTGCCGGTGGCCAGCGCCCAGGTGAAGTCGGCGGTCCTGCTGGCCGGCCTGTACGCGCACGGCGAAACCTCGGTGACCGAACCGCACCCGACCCGCGACTACACCGAACGCATGCTCTCGGCCTTCGGGGTGCAGATCGATTTCTCGCCCGGCCTCGCCCGGCTGCGCGGCGGCCAGCGCCTGCGCGCCACCGACGTGGCGGTGCCGGCGGATTTCTCCTCGGCCGCCTTCTTCCTGGTCGCGGCGAGCATCGTGCCCGGCTCGCAGCTGCGCCTGCGCGCGGTCGGCCTCAATCCGCGCCGCACCGGCCTGCTGCACGCGCTGCGGCTGATGGGTGCGGACATCGTCGAGGAGAACCCGGCCATCCACGGTGGCGAACCGGTCGCCGACCTGGTGGTGCGGCATGCACCGCTGCATGGCATCGAGGTGCCGCAGGCGCTGGTGCCGGACATGATCGACGAGTTCCCGGCGCTGTTCGTGGCGGCCGCCTGCGCGCAAGGGCCGACCGTGGTGAGCGGGGCGGCTGAATTGCGGGTCAAGGAATCCGACCGCCTGGCGGCCATGGCTGGAGGCCTGCGCAGCCTGGGCCTGGGGGTGGACGAGACCCCTGACGGCGCCACCGTCCATCCCGGTCCGCTCCAGGCTGGGCGCATCGAAAGCCATGGCGACCACCGCATCGCGATGGCCTTTGCCGTGGCCGCCCAGCGTGCGCACGGCCAGGTGCGGGTGGAGGACGTGGCCAACGTGGCCACCTCCTTCCCCGGATTCGATGCGCTGGCGCGAGGCTGCGGTTTCGGCCTGGAGTCCTGATCGCGGCGAGGGCGGGCGTGGTTGCCGGCTGACGCCCGGCCGGGCTACTCCAGCTTGAAGTCGATCGGTACCGACAACCGGCCCGGGACCGCATTGCCGGCCGCGTCGCGCGCCGGCTGGAAGCGCCAGCGCGACACCGCCTGCAGCGCGGCCCGGTCGAGGTCGCGCGATCCGCTGCGCAGGCCCAGTTCCACCTGTACCGGGACGCCGCTGGCATCCACCTCCACCTCCACCCTCACCGTGCCGCTCTCGCGCCGACGCATGGCCTCCATCGGGTATTCGGGCGAGGGCGACTGCTCCGGAATCGGGGACGGGGGCTGCGCCGGTCCTGCACCCGCTTCAGGCGGCGGCGCTTCCAGGTTCGGCGGCAGAGGGGCCGGTTCGGCCGCGGCCGGTGGCGGTGCGGGCGGCGCTTCCTCCACCAGCCGGGGCGCGTCGGCGGGGGCGGGCGGCAACGGTGCGACGCGCTCGCCGGCCGGCAGCGGACGCGGCAGCGGTTCGAAGGCTTCCGGTTCGGCGGCGGCCTTGACCGGCACCGCCTCGGCCGGCGCATCGCGGCGATCGGCCAGCCAGACCAGGGCGAACAGCAGCCAGCCGGCCAGGAAGGCCGCGCCCACCACGGTCCAGCGTCCGCCCGGCAGGCGTTGCACGAAATCGTCCGGTCCGGTGGCGGTGCGACTGGCCATGGGTGTCCTGGATGGGAACTGGGCCGATTCTGGCACAGCGGCGGTGAACGACGGGCGCGGGCGGTCGCGATTGGCGATAATGGACGACCCTCTGCACATCGGCGCCGCCATGCTCGATCCCGCCCTGCTCCGCAACCAGACCGCCGACCTGGCACACCGCCTGGCCGCGCGCGGCTTCGTGCTCGATGTGGCCGCGCTGGAGTCGCTGGAGGCCGAGCGCAAGGCGATCCAGGCGCGGACCCAGGAGCTGCAGAACCTGCGCAACACCCGCTCCAGGGCCATCGGCCAGGCCAAGGCCAAGGGCGAGGATGTGGCCACATTGATGGCCGAGGTGGCCGGTTTCGGCGATGAACTCAAGGCCTCCGAAGCGCGCCTGGAGCTGGTGCTGGGGCAGATCGATGGCATCGCCCAGGTCATCCCCAACCTGCCGGCCGAAGACGTGCCGGTGGGCGCCGACGAGGGCGCCAACGTCGAATGCGGCCGCTGGGGCAGCCCACGCGAATTCGACTTCGAAGTGAAGGATCACGTCGAACTGGGTGCGCGCCACGGCTGGCTCGATGCCGACACCGCCGCCCGGCTCTCCGGCGCGCGCTTCACCGTGTTGCGCGGGCAGCTGGCACGCCTGCACCGGGCCCTGGCCCAGTTCATGCTGGACCTGCATACCGGCGAACACGGCTACGAGGAAACCAACGTCCCGTTGATCGTCAATGCCGATGCGCTGATGGGCACCGGGCAGCTGCCCAAGTTCGAGCAGGACCTGTTCTCCACCGAGCTGGGCGAACACCGCCGCTACCTGATCCCGACCTCGGAAGTGCCGCTGACGAACATCGTGCGCGAGCAGATCGTCGAGGCCGAGCGCCTGCCGCTGCGAATGGCGGCCCATTCGCTGTGCTTCCGCTCCGAGGCCGGCAGCGGCGGCCGCGACACCCGCGGCATGATCCGCCAGCACCAGTTCGAGAAGGTGGAGCTGGTGTCGATCGTCCGCCCGGAAGACAGCGACGCCGAACACCAGCGCATGACCCGCGCCGCCGAGACCGTGCTGGAAAAGCTGGGCCTGCCGTACCGCAAGCTGCTGCTGTGCACCGGCGACATGGGCTTCTCCGCACGCCGCACCTGGGACCTGGAAGTGTGGCTGCCTTCGCAGCAGGCCTACCGCGAGATCTCCTCGTGCTCCAGCTGCGGCGACTTCCAGGCCCGGCGCATGCAGGCGCGCTGGCGCAATCCGGCCACCGGCAAGCCGGAGCTGGTGCACACCCTCAACGGGTCCGGGGTGGCGGTGGGCCGTGCCCTGATCGCGGTGATGGAGAACTGGCAGAACGCCGACGGCTCGATCACCGTGCCCGAAGTGCTGCGCCCGTACATGGGCGGCGCCGAACGCATCGCCTGAGCGGCGGCCGGGTCGCAACCGGCGAAACGGGCCGGCGAGGCGAGGTGTCGCCGGCACGGTCGCGCCGGCGTGCCGCCACGGGCCCGGTTCAGGCGGCCTGGCGCAGCTCCTCGTCCTGCCCGGGGATCGCCGCCAGCGCCGCGGCGATCGCTTCGGCGCGATGGCCGGGCGACAGGGCCACGCCCTCGGCGCGCACGAAGCGGACATCGTCGATGCCCAGGAAGGCGAAGACCTGGCGCAGGTAGGGCTCCTGGAAGTCGGTCGGCGCACCGGTGTGCAGGCCGCCGCGCGCGCTGGCGATGATCACCGTCTTGCCGCCGGCCAGGCCCTGGGCGCCGTTTTCGGTGTAGCGGAAGCTGCGCCCGGCCACCGCGATGCGGTCGATCCAGGCCTTGAGGGTGGAGGGAATGCCGAAGTTGTACATCGGCGCGCCGATCACCAGCACGTCGGCCGCCAGGAACTGCTCAAGCACCTGCTCGGCCTGCGCCGCTTCGGCCGGGTCGGCCTTGGCCAGGCTGCGTCCATTGAGGTGGGGCAGGGGCTCCAGGTCCAGGTCGCGGTACTGGACCTGCGGCCGGTCCGCACGCGCGGACCAGTGTGCGACGATGGCCGCGCCCAGTTCGCGGGTCACGGAGTTCTGGCCCAGGGCGCTGGAGTCGATGTGCAGCAGCTTCATGTGGAGGTCCTCGTTGGGGGCGGCGATGCCGCGTCGGGTGCCACTATCGACTGTTGCGAATATGGGATAAAGATGATTTGATGTCACCGTCTGTTCCAATTATGGAAATACGGCCATGCAGGACCTGAACGACCTCTACTACTTCGCCATGGTGGTCGAGCATGGCGGCTTCGCCGCGGCTGAGCGCGCGCTGGGGATCCCCAAGTCACGCCTGAGCCGGCGCATCAGCCAGCTTGAGGGCGATATGGGCGTGCGCCTGCTGCAGCGCTCCACCCGGCGCTTTGCCGTCACCGACGTGGGCATGAGCGTGTATCGCCATGCCCAGACCATGCTCACCGAGGCCCAGGCCGCGCGCGAGGTGGTGGACCGGCTCAGCGCCGAGCCGCGTGGCGTGGTCCGGGTCAGCGTGCCGGTGTCGCTGGCCCAGCAGCAGTTGCCCAGGCTGTTGCCGCGGTTCCTGGAGCAGTACCCGCAGGTGCGCCTGCAACTGCACGTGGGCAACCGGCGGGTGGATCTGATCAACGAGGGCTTCGACGTGGCCCTGCGGGTGCGTTCGCGACTGGACGACGATGGCAGCCTGGTGATGCGCAGCTTCGGCCAGGTGCGCGAACTGCTGGTGGCCAGCCCGGGCTACCTGGACCGGGCCGGGCGCCCGGTCGATCCGGCCGACCTGGCCGCGCACGTGACCTTGAGTTCGCACGAGGACGAGGCCCACCAGCGCTGGGAGCTGCATGGTCCGGACGGTCAGGTGCGCCGGGTGGACCTGCAGCCGCGCCTGGCCGGCTTCGACTTCCCGCTGCTGCAGTCGATGGCCAAGGACGGCTTCGGCATCACCATGCTTCCGGAAACCGTGTGCGCCGACGCCGTGCATCGCGGCGAGCTGGAAGTGGTGTTGCCGCAGTGGTCGCTGCCGCAGGGCACCTGCCACGCCGTGTTCGCCTCGCGTCGCGGGCTGCTGCCGGCGGTGCGGGTGTTCATCGACTTCCTGGCCGACCACCTGCCGCAACAACTGGAAGCCTCGCGCCTGGAATGCGGCGGTGGCGTGGACAAGGCCGCGCCGGCACCGCCGGCCAGCGCAGGCTGATCCGCGCGGCCGCATGCGACAATGCGCCAGCATCGCGGCTGTACAACGGAGAGGTGGCCGAGCGGTTTAAGGCACCGGTCTTGAAAACCGGCGTAGTGGCGACACTACCGTGGGTTCGAATCCCACCCTCTCCGCCACCTGCACGGCCACGTAGGGATATTCCTACTATCGTGTAGGGATTGGTCGACTTGCCTGCAGCCCATCGCCGGTCTAGGCTCGAATGCTCAAGGGCATACGGGGGGGTATCGCCGTGACCATCCGGGTATTCATGGTCGACGACCACGCACTGGTCCGCACCGGCCTGCGCATGATCCTGTCGGCCGAGACCGATATCGAAATCCTGGGCGAGGCCGAGAGTGGCGAGGAGGCCTTGCCGCAGATCCGCAAGCTCAAGCCGGACGTGGTGCTGTGCGACCTGCACCTGCCGGGCATCAGCGGCCTGGAGATCACCGAACGCATCGTGCGCAGCAAGCTCGAATGCAAGGTGGTGATCGTCTCGGTGCTGGAGGATGGGCCCCTGCCCAAGCGCCTGTTGGACGTGGGTGCGCACGCCTACGTGGGCAAGGGTGGCGATGCCAGCGAACTGTTGCATGCGGTGCGCGATGCGGCGCGCGGCAAACGCTACCTGGGCAGCAGCATCGCCCAGAACATGGCCCTGGCCAGCGTGAGCGGGGGCGATTCGCCGTTCGACCAGCTTTCGCCGCGTGAACTGGAAGTGGCGATGCTGCTGGTGCAGGGGCTGCGCCAGGATGCGATTGCCAAGCGCTTGAGCCTGAGTGCCAAGACCATCAACACGCACAAATCGCGGCTGTTCGAGAAGATCGGCGTGCACGACAGCATCGCTCTGGCCCGGCTGGCCGCGCGTTACGGGCTGATGGATCCGGGCAGCGCGCTCTAGGCAGGCTGCGGGACGCAGGGGCCAGGCGCGGGTAGGGGGCCGCCAGCCGAGGCCGCACCAGGGCGGCCACGGCAGACGTCGGCCATTCAGACCGACTGCTGGCGCTGGGCCTCGGACTCGGCCGGCGTCGGCGGCAGCACGGTGGGCTGTGCTTGATCGACCGGATCGACCGGATCGACCGGATCGACTGGATCGACTGGATCGACTGGATCGACCGGATCGATCGGGTCGAACAGGCCGGCGGTGGCGAATGCCGCCGGTGCAGTCGCAGGGGCGGGTTCGGGAGTCGGCGTCGCCTCGGTGCCGGCATCGGCATCGGCCGCCGTGACCACGGCGACGATCGGAGCAGCCGGTTCGGGCACCGGAGCCGGCACAGGGCTGGCTTCGATGCTCGCGGGGCTGACCTCTGCGTAGGCGGCCAGGTCGGCGATCGCAGCCGTCTCGACCTGTGCGTTCTCGTCCTGTGCCGCCGCTGCGATGGCGACCACGGCCGGGGTCACGGGCGCCGGTTCAGCCTGGGCGACGGTCGCGTCCGTTGCC
>JAGOWL010000121.1 GCA_018060215.1 Pseudoxanthomonas sp. | reverse complement strand
TGTTCCTGGCCATGGTCGAGGAATTCGCCGCGGCCCACGAAGGCGATGCGGAGCTGGCGCCGTTCGTGGCCACCCTGCGCGAGAAGTCGCGCGAGTGGGCCGGGCTGACCACGAAGATCCTGCAGGCGGCCGCCGGCAATCCGGAGGAGCTGGGCGCGGCCAGCACCGACTACCTGTTCTATTCGGGTTACGTGGTGCTGGCCTACTGGTGGGCGCGCGCGGTGGCCGCGGCCCGGGCGTCGGCGCACGGCGAGGAATTCAAGCGCGCCAAGCTGGAAACGGCCACGTTCTACTACGCCCGCGTGCTGCCGCGGACCCTGGCCCACAAGGCGGCCATCGAGGCCGGTGCGGCGCCGCTGATGGAAATGTCGGCCGAGCGCTTCGGCGGCTAGGGCGAGCGGTCGCCGCCGGCAAGCGGGTCGCCCGGGCTCCATCCGCGCGCCTGCAACTGGTCGAGCAGGGCGCTGACCTGCTCGCGCGCGGCGCTGCCGTGCACCGGCAATGCCAGGCTGTCGCCGGGGCCGGCGGCGGCCAGGATCGAGCGCACCGCTTCGGTTTCGTCCAGGCACTGGACGATGGCGGCATCGGCCAGGCCATTGCGCACCAGGCCGGCGCGCAGCAGCTGCGCCACCTCGCCGCTGTAGCGCCCGCGCAGGTAGCCGTCCATGTCCTTGAGCACGACATGGTCGGGATGGAAGGCGGCGGCGGTGGCGGCCAGCTCGGCGATGGCCGCATCGCTGCGGTCGCCGGCCTGGCCCAGCAGCAGGTGCAGGCGGCCGCCGTCGCGGCGGGTCTGGCGCACCAGGGAGAGGAACTGCGCCAATCCATCGGGGTTGTGCGCGTAGTCCACGAAGACCTGCACGCCGCCGCCCAGGATCCAGCGCTGCAGGCGGCCGGGATTGTCGCGGTGGTCGCGGCCGAAGCGGGCCAGCACCGCGGCGATCGTGGCCGGGGCGATTCCCAGCCCCAGCGCGGTGAGCGCGGCGCCGGCGCAGTTCTGCAGGTTGTGCGTGGCCAGGCCGCCCAGGGTCAGCGGCATGTCGGCCACTGCGCCCAGGTCGTGCGAGGCGCTGCCATCGAATAGCCACAAGTGGCCCTCGCGCACGCCGCAGCTGCGGCGGCCCTCGCTGCGTGCCTGCCGCAACAGCGGGTGTTCGTCGTCCGTGGAGAACCAGGCCAGCGGCGCATCGAGTCCGGTGGCGTGCCGGCGCAGCAGTGCGTTGTCGGCGTTGAGCACCAGCATGCCTTGGGCATCGATGGCGCGGGCCACGGTCAGCTTCACTTCGGCCAGGCCGTCCAGGTCGTGGATGCCGTATTCGCCGAAGTGGTCGGGGCTGATGTTGGTGACCAGGGCCACGTCGGCGCGTTCGACCGCCAGCCCGCGCCGCAGCAGGCCGCCGCGCGCGGTCTCCAGGATCGCGGCCTGGGCCTGGCGGTTGCGCAGCAGGCTGCGCGCGCCGCCGGGACCGGAATAGTCGCCGGCCTCGATCAGGGCGCCGTCCAGGTAGAGGCCGTCGGTGCAGCTGTTGGCGGTGTGCCAGCCGTGGGCGATGGCGATCGCGGTGAGCAGGCGCACGCTGGTGGTCTTGCCGTTGGAGCCGGTGACCAGGGCCAGCGGGATCGGATGCAGCTCCGGCCACGGTACTTCGCCGGGCAGGGGCAGGGCGCGGTTGTCCCAGCGGCTGCTGCCGCTGCCCAGGCCGATGGAAAGCTGCTCGTCGTCCAGCAGCAGCGGCAGGCGGTGGGCGCGCGCGGCCTGGCGCAGGGCGGGCAGGCGCGGCAGGCGTTCGGCCGAGGCCACGGTGCGCAGCAGGCGCAGGGCGGCATCGTCGTCGATGAGCGAGGGATGCCCGGGCTGCAAGGCGGGCTCGCCGCTGTCCATCCCGGCTTCGACCAGCGCCGACAGCCAGGCCCATTCGTTGACGTCGGCGGCGGCGTACAGCCCATCGGCCGGTGCGGCGAAGGCCAGGCTGGCACCGCTGGCGTGCTCGCGCACGGTCACCGGGCCATCCGGCCACCCCAGTGCGGTGCGCGCCCGGGCAATGCGCCGTTTCCAGGCGTCGATCAGCGCCGGCGCGACCGGCGCGCCGACCATCGTCTCCAGCACCGCGCCCGGTTCGGCGAAATACAGGTTCGGGCCGGTCAGGCGGCGCAGGTCGTCGAACGGCGGCGATGCTGTTTCACTCATGCGGTGCTCAATCGCTGCCTTCGTCGTGGCGCGCGAACACCAGTCCGCGTTCCTCGCGGACCACGCCCTCCATCGCCGCCACCACCGCCTCGTCGGCGCTCAGGGTCGGCTCCAGCGACGGCAGTTCGACCTGCCTGCCCCCACGCGGGCCGGCTCCGTCGGGGGTGAACTTGGTGATCTGCTTCCACGAGCGCGCCAGCGCATCGGCGAACACCAGCAGCAGGTCGCCGGGCCGGCCCATGCGCAGCGCCGCGTCGATGGCCTGCTGCTCGTCGGGGATCTGCTCGATCGCCGCCTCGGCCACGCCGGCGGCCTGCAGCGCGCGGGCAATGATCCGCGGCACCTCGTCGCCGTCGCGCCCGCGCAGGCTGTCGTCGCGCTTGACCAGGTAGTGGTCGAAGCGGCCCGCCACCGCGCGCGCGATGTCCTGGATGTCCTCGTCGCGGCGGTCGCCCGGCGCGGCCACGACCACGATCCGCCGCCCGCTCACCTCCAGGCGCTGGGCCAGGTCGGCCATCATCCCCACCGCGTGGGCGTTGTGCGCGTAGTCCATCACCACCTTGAACGGATGCTCATCGAACACGTTCATCCGCCCGGGGGCCTGGAAGAAGGTGGTGTCGAAGGTGCGCAGGCCCTGGCGGATCGCGTCGAGTTTGATCCCCAGCGAGAACGCCAATGCGGCGGCGAACATCGCGTTCTGCACGTTGTGCAGGGCGCGGCCTTCCAGCGTGGCCGGGACCAGGTGGGTCCACATCAGCGGGATGTGGCTGCCCTTGTCGTAGAGGGTGATCATGTGGCCGTTGACGCCGGCCTCCAGCGCGCAGGCGCGGCCACCGGCGCGGATGTGCTCGCGCACCAGCGCGTGCGAGGGATTCATGGTCACGTAGCAGATCGTTTTCGCATCGGTGTAGCCGGACATCTTCAGCACGTTGGCATCGTCGGCATTGAGTACCGCGCAGTCCCGGGCCACCTCGATCACGATCCGCTTGATCTCGGCCAGCTGCTCCAGGGTGTCGATGCCCTTGAGCCCGAGGTGGTCGGCGGCGACATTGAGCACCGCGCCCACATCGACCTCGGGCACGCCCATGCCGGCGCGCAGCAGGCCACCGCGCGCGGTTTCCAGCACCGCCAGGTCGATGTGCGGATCCGACAGCACCATGCGCGCCGACACCGGGCCGGTCATGTCGCCCTCCACCGTGCGCTGGCCGTCGATGTAGACCCCGTCGGTGGTGGTCAGGCCCGGGGTGTAGCCGGCCATCTTGGCGATGTGGGCAAGCATGCGCGCGGTGGTGGTCTTGCCGTTGGTGCCGGTGATCGCCGCGATTGGCACCCGCGATGGCGAGCCCGGCGGAAACAGCATGTCGATCACCGGCCCGGCGGCATCGCGCGGCGTGCCTTCGCTGGGCGCCACGTGCATGCGGAAGCCGGGCGCAGCGTTGACCTCGCAGATCGCCCCGCCGATGGACTTGTAGCTCTCGGCGATGTTGGGGGTGATGAAGTCCACCCCGCCCACGTCCAGGCCGATCGCGCGCACCGCGCGCACCGCCATGTCGCGGTTGTCCGGATGGATGATGTCGGTGACGTCGGTGGCGGTGCCGCCGGTGGACAGGTTGGCGGTGGAGCGCAGGTACACGGTTTCGCCCGGCGCCGGCACGCTGTCGGCGGTGTAGCCGACCCGCTCCATCATCAGCGCCGCTTCGCGGTCCAGTTCAAGCCGGGTCAGGACCTTTTCGTGGCCCACGCCGCGGCGCGGGTCCTGGTTGACGATCTCGACCAGTTCGCCGATGGTGCGCGCGCCGTCGCCGACCACGTGCCCGGGCGTGCGCCGGGTGGCGGCGACCAGGGTGTCGTTGACCACCAGCAGGCGGTGGTCGTCGCCGACCTGGAAGGTCTCCACGATCACCGAGCGCGAATGCTCGCGCGCGGCATCGAACGCGGCGCGGATCTCGTCTTCGCCAGTGATGTTGATGGTGATGCCGCGGCCGTGGTTGCCGTTGTAGGGCTTGAGCACCACCGGGCCGTCGAGCCGGCGCGCGGCCCTGAGCGCCTCGGTCTGGCTGCTGACCAGGTGCTGGCGCGGCACCGGCAGGCCGAGCGAGGCCAGGATCTTGTTGGTCTCCTCCTTGTCGCTGGCCAGTTCCACCGCGATGTAGGGCGTCCTGCCGGTGATGGTGGCCTGGATGCGCTGCTGGAACTTGCCGTGGCCGAACTGCACCAGCGACTGCGCGTTGAGCCGCAGCCACGGAATGCCGCGCTCCTCGGCCGCGCGCACCAGCGAGGCGGTGGAGGGGCCCAGCGCGCGCCGCTGTGCGTAGCGGATGAAATCGTCGCGGGCCTGCTCCCACTCCCAGTCCGCCGGCACGCTGCCATCGGGACGCACGGCTTCGGGCAGCAGCGAGCTCAGCAGGATCAGGGCCAGGTCGCCGGCGGCGATGCCTTCCTCGCGCTGGGCGTATTCGTAGACCACCGTATACACGCCCGGTCGCCCGTCCACGCTGCGGGTCTTGCCGAAGGTGACGTCCTCGCCGGCGATGTTCTGCAGTTCGATCGCCACGTGTTCGAGCACGTGGCCCAGCCAGGTGCCTTCGCCCTCGCGCATGCGCCGCAGGAAGCCGCCCGGTTCGCGGTAGGAACAGCCGTGTTCGGCCAGGCCGGGCAGGGCGGCCACCAGGCCGTCGATGAAACCACCGCCCAGGCGCGCCGTGGGCCACTGTTCCAGCGCGCCCAGGTCCAGCAGCAACCGGATCACCGGGAAGTGCGCATGCTGGGACGGACCTACGTAGACGGAGCGTTCAAGGATGCGCATGGTGGTGTTCCCCGGTCAGGTCTTGCGGGTGGCCAGGCGTCCGGCAGAGGCACGCCGCGTATGCAGGTTGAAGGTAGCGCCGGCGATCAATATATGCACGCCCAGGCCGAGCATGCACACCGGGTCGTCCTCGTCGGCGTGGGCCATCGAGGAGAACTGCAGGTCGTGGGCATCGACCACGGTGACCGCGCCGCTGCCCTCGACCTCGAGCGTGTCGTCGGGCGAGATGAAAGCGGCGGTGTCCTCGTCCAGGCCGATGCCGATGGCGAACGGGTTGTAGGCCAGCGCGGCGGTCAGGCGGCCGAGGCGATCGCGCTGGCGGAAGTGCTGGTCGATCACGAAGCGGTTGGTCAGGCCCAGTCCCGGCGCCAGGCGCACGCTGCTGGCGCGCGGCGAGGAGCCCTCGCTGCCGAAGGCGATCATGTGCTCGCTGAGGAAACCGGCGCCGGCGCTGGTGCCGGCCACGGTCACGCCCTGGGCGTTGCGCAGGCGGATGGTACGGGCCACGTGGGTGCCGCCGAGGATGGTCGACAGGCGCAGCTGGTTGCCACCGGTGAAGAAGATGCCGCTGGCCCGGGCCAGGCGCGCCAGCCGGCCTTCCTCCTGGCAGTCGCGGCGGGTGTCGAAATCCAGCACTTCGACCTGCGCCACGCCCATGCCACGGAACAGTTCCTCGTAGCGCGGACCGGTGTCCTTGAGCCGGCTGGCGGTCGGGATGACCACGATGTCGGCCTCGCTGCCGCCGCACAGTTCGACGAAGCGCTGCAGGATGCTCGGGTTGGCGTCCTTGTCCTCGGCACCGCCGATCGGGATGATCCAGCCACGTTGTTCCCCGTTGACGGGCTTGCTTGGCATCGATGGCTCCGCTGTTTCAGATGTCTTGGGTGGGGTCGGATTCGAAGGCGCCCCGCCGCAGCACCACGCCGTCGCGCAGCTGCGGGCGGCCGCCGGCGAACACGTCGGTGATCGCGCCGGCATCGTCCAGTACCACCAGGTCGGCATCGGCGCCCACCGCGATCCGGCCCTTGCCGGGCAGGCGCAGCAGGTCGGCGACGTTGCAGGTGAAGGCCGGCAGCGCGTCTTCCAGGGCGACCCCGCGGGCCAGCAGCTCGCGCAGGGTTTCGACCAGGGCGCCGGAATGGCCCACGTCCATGCGGCAGACCCGGCCCTGGGCGTCGAAGCAGGGCAGGCAGCCGCCGGCGTCGGAGCTGATGGTGACGCGCTCGCGCGGGGCGCCGCTGGCCAGATAGCGGACCAGTGCATCGGCCGCGCTCCAGGCGTCCTCGTCCTCGTCCACCGGGAAGGCGGTGATGTCGATGCTGCAACCGCGCCGCGCCAGTTCGATCGCTTCTTCGAACAGCGCCTTGCGCCGGTTGACGTGGGTCGGGTTGAACACCCGCGGCGGCAGTTCGCTCTGGTCCAGCGCACGGCGCACCAGTTCCAGGCCGCGCGGGCCGTCGCCCAGGTGCAGGTGGACGATGCCGGCCTTGCCGGTCATCAAGCCGGCCACGTGCGCTTCGGAGGCGATGCGCAGCAGTTCGTCCAGGGTCGGCTGGCTGGAGCGGTGGTCGCTGATGGCCAGTTCGCCCACCCCGACCAGGCAGTCGATGAAGGCCAGGTCGGTGCGCACGCTGCCGGTCAGGGTGGCCGGCGGCAGGTGGTAGCCGCCTGCGTAGCCCCAGGCCGACAGGCCTTCCTCGCGCAGGGCGTGGACCTGGGCCACCAGCTCGCGGGTGCCGCGGGCGACGTCGTCGGTGCCCAGCAGGCCGACCACCGTGGTCACCCCGCTGCGGGTATAGCGCGACAGCATCGGCGCCGGCACCCGGCTGGCGAAACCGGCCTCGCCGCC